>NZ_JBQEOL010000005.1:0-167083 GCF_052044895.1 Acinetobacter sp. 22323
CACCTGATCCCTTCCCGAACTCAGAAGTGAAACCTCTTAGCGCTGATGGTAGTGTGGGGTTTCCCATGTGAGAGTAAGTCATCGCCAGCTCATTATTCTAAACACCCCCTGTCAAATGACAGGGGGTGTTTTTTTATGGCTAGGATTTAAGAAAGTATCTAAATATTGATTTTTAATCTAAACCCATAGCAGAAAATCTGCACACTATATAAATTCATAGTGGTTGCTATCTTCTAGGATGGATTCCCTGTAATTGATTTTGGTAGTGGTTTTTAACTGATGCTAGGTACTACTCTGCATCGCTACTAAATACTTTGCTACAGTGCCTCGGAGGGCGGGTGGAAGGTGAATAACTTTGTTTTATTACCACCTTGGTGGTAATAAAACGTTTTGCGGGCTATCGGTAAATAGACTTGTAGCTATATAGACTCAAACGCCTTATATGAAGGGTATTGATATTTACAGAGTATGTTTTATAAAGGATGAAAGATTTACATATAAATATTATTTTTAGTCATATGTTGTACATTTAGATAGAAACTTAGATTATTAAATTGCTGGTTCTTTAATCAGGATTAGTTAAATTAAAATTGTGATTAAGTAATATCATATAAATCAGGCAGAAGTAACAGCTGCTCCCGTGATGGCTAGTTTGGGCTCTGCCATTTTATTTGTCTTACTTTTAATCATTTCAGGTATAGTCGATCATATATTTAAATATGCTTTTCTTGCAGGAATTTTGACTGGAATTATGAGCAGTTATTATGAATCTTGATTATATAATATTACAAGCCTGATTCAAGCTTGTAATATTCATATGGAATCAGATTTGAAAGTTAGAAATATCCTGAGCAATTTTTTTCGTGCAATATAACAGTTGACCTAAAAGTACATCATTAGTGGTCATGGCTAGGATCAGCATAGGAAACTTTGGATGCGGAATTGCAGTTAGGATCGCTTTACCATTATTAGCATCCAGTGTAATGCTTTGACAGCCTTCCAGTTGTAATTCCTGCATAAATGCCTGGACCATAGCCACAATAGAACTACTTACCGCAGCAAGTTTTCCTTTACCGTTAGTTTTAATTTTTTCAAATGAGGCTAATTCAAATCCATCAGAAGAGCACAGCATGGTAAGTTCTATACCTTGCACATTGAATAAGAGTGCTTGAATCTGCTTGGCTGCAAATTCAGTTAATTCTTGGGGAGCAGTACGTTTTGCAAGATCATTTAAGGACATGGAATTTTCTTCAGACAGTAAGTTGAACTTCAGCTGTGGCGATCAAGGCATCAACCAGCATTAAAACATCATTTTTTTCACGGGCATCAATAAAGAACATTGGATAAGTACTGTCTTGCTTTTCAGCCCAGCCATGATAGAGAGCAGCATTATTTTTAGCTTTCTTATCAATATGCGTAATGCCAATCACAACGTTTTTAACTTTATCTTTGAAGTAATTTAGATAAAATTCTAGCTCTTCTAGTGGCTCATCAATACTGTCATCAATCAGTAATATTACTCCAATAGCGCCTTGTGTAATTACGTTCCAGATAAAATTAAAGCGTTGCTGGCCTGGTGTGCCATATAAGCCGACTTTGACCCCATCTTCCAGGACCAGTTCACCATAATCGATACCGACTGTTGTTAGTGATTTTTGGTGTGCTTCAAGGTCGGTATTAATTGCTTCGGTACTTAATACATCAATATTAGAAATGGTGCGAATGGCTGTAGTCTTGCCAGCACCCATGCTACCGGCAAATACCAATTTAAATTGGTGCAAGATCAAACTGAATTACTCCTAGATACCGAGCTTTTTACGTAATTTGCTAAAGAAACCCATCATTTTATTAGCTTCCTTTTGAACAGCGGTGGTTGCATGCTGTGTGAATTTGGCTTGATCTGATGAGATCGGTTCAAGTATATTGGCTAGTTGTGAAGCACATAGAAATTGATGAATATATTTTTCACCTAATTTTAACTGTTGTTGTACATAGGCAACTGATGCACCTTCACTGAAAAGGGCAGCTAATTTGAATAGATCTTTGCGCTGGTCGAAATCTTTAATTTGTGGCCATTTAGCTAAGCGGTAATAGTCTGGATATTCAAGTTCAGCAAATTGCAGATGATGCCATACAAAATTCCAGATCCCTTGGTTAAGATCTTCTGGGCGCACTTGAGTGCGAAATTGCACAATACTATTTAAATCGGCAGGTTCAATGCTGAATTCTGAATCAGGTTGCGGATACCAGTCGATTGCTGGATAGAAGCAATGTTGTTCCAGATCGATAAGAGCTACACGTTTATCACTATTTTTGATTATATATTTGCTATGACCTGATGGCTGAAATAGCTCATCTAGTATTAATTTAAATGACTGATATGCTATTTTGGCGCTACAAGAGGGTACTATTAATATGGGTTGTTCAATTGAATGAGGCAATTGAGTGCCTGATAAAAACTCACGTTGTAACCATTCAATTAAAGCATGAGGGTGTTCAAAGGGTAAGAACAATGTATTTTCAATCACCTGAGATGACAATGTAGGGTTTTTCTCAACTTGTAGAAGTGTAAGATTATTACTTTTAATTTTTTGAATATGGGGTAAATCGACAAAATCAGCATTTACTAATAAAAGCTGTAGTTTCTGGTCAGTAAGATTGGTCCATACCAGATTATATTTTTCACTTAAAACATCAACCATTGTACTTTTAAATACATTTATTAAAGATAGGCTGAGGCCAAAAATGGAAATATAGAGAGTATCTTTCATGAGGATGTGCTCAATTTAAGGGTTACCGGAAAAAGTAACCCTCAAATAGCTTAATTAAGCAAAATCTAAACCTTTTTCAAAGTGTTTCAATTCATGACGTGCCATAGCCAGGTTTGAACGACTACGGTCAAGAACTAGATAAAGGAATAAATTTTCATTTGAATCAAGTGGGCGTAGCAAGTGATATTGTTTGCCTAAAGTGATTAGAATGTCTTCGATAGAATCATTCAGATTCAGGCTCGCTGCTACACGACGTTTAGCACGTACAACTTCTGTGTTGCCTGCAGCTGCGAGCTCAAGATCAATTGTATTATTGCCAAGAGTTGCTAATGCAAGACCACTTTCGTTGTCTACGAGTGCTGCTGCAACGAAACCATCAATATCTGTAAGTGCATCTAAAGTAAGCTTGGCCATACTATCCCCTGGAAAATTTTAAATAATGAAGATAAAAAAATTATCGCAAGAATGTTTATATAAAAGAACCAAGAATACAAGTTAAAATAAATTGAAAATATTTAGAAATTAGCTTATATGAAAACTATTAATTGAAATAGAGTATTATTTAAAATTAATTTAAAAATGATTTTATGTGACTTAATTCTTATTAATTTTAAATATTAACATCATATTTGAATAACTAATTGTATGTATAAACTGATTCATTATGTATTAATATTGTAAATTTTAAATAATATAAAAAAATATAACAAATAATTTTAAATGTTGTATTAATAAACAATATAGGTTTTGATATATTTAAATCAAAATGTGATTTAAATGGTATATAAAAATTTAATAGTGATGTGGGTCAAATAATATTATAAAAGTGGAAAATCATGGTTTAGATGAATAATTAAGCATAATCTATAATTATGCTTAATTACATCTATTAGAAAAACTAAATTGAATTTTTTAAAATTTTTTTATGATTAAGTACCTGTTTAGCGTATTTTTTACCTTGCTTACGCATCTTGCGATTATTTTCAAAACCAGATGGACCGACATTATAATATCCTAGCCCCTTTTTTAAGTCGCCTGCAGATTGTTGATAACGCGCTAATATATAGGAGCCACATTGGACATTGGTGGCTTCATGGAATAAATCAGCTCCACAACTGCTTTGCCAATAACGTGGAATAATTTGCATTAAACCCACAGCACCAGCAGGTGAGCTGACATACGGACGATAGGTAGATTCTTGTCGGATTACTGCTGCGACTAAGAGTGGATCTAAATTGTGCTGTTCGGCACTTTTAATAATCAGTGGCGATACGCGATTTGCTGTTTCTGGAGAGATAGAATATGCACTTTGTATCCCTTTGGAAAGTTTAGCTGAGCGTTTTTCTATGGAACCTCCACCTAAAGAAGAACATGCAGTTAAAGTAATTGCACTGCCTAGGAGGATGAGTTTTTTGAAATGCGAGGGTGTAAAAAAATGAGATAAAAGACGTTTTAAGGTAAATGACTTAAAGTAGGTCAAAATTAAATATCCGCATTATAAAATTAATTTGATACTAAAAAATGAACGGTTCAGCGTCAAGCTGATTAACCTTTTAAACCTGAGCTATAATAATTTTTGCAGCTTTTTAGCTTGATCTTTACTTGAGGCACTTTTATATAATTTTCAGCATCCAGATTTCACACGCTTCATTATGCCCCGTATTGCCCTCAGGATATGCCAGATGTTCAAAGCCCAGTTTTTCATAGAGTTTGACAGCTTGCCAAAGGGATTTTGTCGTTTCCAGATAAATCTTATGAAATTTCTGTTGTTGTGCGAAATCAAAAGCCAGATTCAAAATCTGCTTGGCAAACCCATGTTGACGAATGGCTGAGAGGAAGTACATTTTCTGGAGTTCTAGAATGCTATTATCACCTTGTAGGGGAGCAATGCCACCACCACCATAAACTTGATCATCTTCATCGACAATAACCCAGTAAGCAGCATTTGGTTGTTGATAAACCTGATATAAGCTGTCCAGAATAGAATCACCTACTGCAAAACCGGATTCAGCAGCAAGACCAAATTCAATAGAAACTTCACGAATAATTTTGGCAATTTGGGGATTATCCTTAGGCTGGATCGGTCGAATAGAATACATAAATCATGAAACATAAAAAAAGATGGAGGTTTTATAGTCCTAAAACTGTAAAAAATCCATCTTTATAGCTTATAAATCCATCAACGAGTCAGCATGTTCGAGATTCTGCAACCTACTTCAGCTCACTAGATGATTTACCCAGCTCACGACGAGCAATAATCAGCTGTTGGATTTGCTGGGTACCTTCAAAGATATCGAGGATTTTTGAGTCACGAGCCCATTTTTCGAGTAGCTCAGTCTCGCTATAACCTGCAGAAGATGCTAACTCGACGCATTTTAAAGTGATTTCATTAGCAATACGACCAGCCTTGGCTTTGGCAATTGAAGCTTCGCGAGAGTTGGGTTTACGATTGTCTGCCATCCAGGCTGCTTTCAGCATCAGCAGTCGAGCTGCTTCCCATTCTGCTTCCATCCGGTAAATCTGCGCTGCAATATGGGAGGTCTGTAAATAGGGTGTACCGTAATCCGTATCTAGCTGGTCTTTGAATATCTCTTTGATTCGTTCTAGAGATGCTTTGGAACAGCCAATTGCCATTGCAGCAACCAGTGGGCGGGTATTATCAAAGGTTTCCATTACGCCAGCAAAACCTTTGGCAACATCAATATCTGCATTACCCAACAGATTTGCCGCAGGCACACGACAGTCTACAAAGCTGATTGCGGCGGTATCCGAAGCTTTGATACCAAGTTTATGTTCCAGACGCTCGACTTTCATCCCAGGCGTACCTTTGAGTACCACAAAGGATTTGATTGCAGCACGCCCCAGGCTTTTATCCAAAGTTGCCCACACCACTACAGAATCTGCACGTTCACCTGAGGTGACAAAGATTTTTTCGCCATTCAGGATATAGTCATCACCATCTTTGGTTGCCGTAGTACGGATTGCAGCAGAGTCTGAACCACAACCTGGCTCGGTAATCGCCATTGCTGCCCAGGTGCCTTCAAAACGTGTCAATTGTTCCTCATTTGCCACCGCTGCAATCGCCGAGTTACCCAGACCTTGGCGTGGCATGGACAGGAGCAGACCTGTATCGCCATAACACATCTCAATAATACTCAGTGCAGTTGACATGTTGACGCCATTTTTATTAGACGTATCCGTATCACCACGTTTATTGACTGCGGCACCAGCATTCATACCTTCGCTACCAGCATTCATGCCATCCACAACAGAAGCCAGCATATCCAGCTCTTTAGGATAGGCATGTTCAGCCTTGTCATATTTACGGGAAATTGGACGTAATACATTCAGCGCAACTTCATGGGCCTGATCAATCAGTAATTTAAATTTTTTTGGATTTTGCAGATTCATTATAATTATTCCATATTCATGTCAATGATCAGGCATGCAGCCCACTTTGAATGACAGCAGTCGCGCGTAAGTCACGATACCAGCGTTCCACAGGATGTTCACGGGTATAGCCATGTCCACCCAGGATTTGCACGCCATCTGTGCCAATCTTCATTGATTTTTCTGCGCAGAGAATACGGGCCAAATATGCCTCACGATGGAAAGGCTTACCTGCTTCTGCAAGACTGGCAGCGTTCAGCACCAGCATACGCATAGCATCTGTTTCAATTGCCATATCGGCAATCATGAAAGCAACCCCTTGACGATGGGAAATGGGTTCACCAAACGCTGTACGTTCATTGGCATATTGAATACAGTATTTCCTGACAGCCTCGCAGGTACCGACAGCCATGGCACACCACATCAGATTACCCAGATCGATAAAGGCGGTGTAATCAAAATCTTCATCACCGAGACGTTGTGCTGGTGTATTGTCGAAATGCAGTGTGGCAGTTTCATTTGCTTTAAGACCCATCGCAGCTGACTTTTGAATACTGATACTCGGATCACGTTGCACCACAAATACATCCGGCTGACCATTGAGCATGGCACTGACCAGATAGATGTCTGCAGTGGCTGCGAGTAAGACCAGTGTTTTTTCACCCTGAATCAGATAATGATCTTGGTGTGGTGTTGCTTGGGTTGTAAGCCTAAAAGGATTGAAAGCCGGTATATTTTCCTGCGTGGCAAATGTGGCTCGAATACCTTTATCATTTGCGAAAGAAGCCAGATAGTCGGATTGAATCTGTTCTGAGCCCCATTGAGTCAGGGCATTAATCACACTAAAGGTTGAAAGCAGGCCAGCAGTCAGGCTGAAGTCTCCTTTAGCCAGATATTCAGCAATCAGCACATTGCTTACAATATTCTTTTCAGTCGCTACACCACCTAAGGACTCAGGCAAGGCATAGAAGTTAAGTCCTAAGTCGGTACCATGTTGCCACAGAACCTCTGGAAAGATTTCAGCGTGATCTGCATCGTGAGCAAGCGGATAAAGTACTTCGGCTGAGAACTGCTCCATTGCATCTACGGTCATCTGCTGCTCTTCAGTCAGGCTAAGATCAAACAGGGATTTATTCTGATTTGGCAGGCGCTGTTTTTTAATTTTTTGTCCTGATTTCAGCAGCTTTTGTGTCTGGCTTAGGGTTTTAAAACCTGCCTTAGAGCTTTGATACAGGGACTTTTCAACGAATTTTCGTAGCTTAAACTGATCCAGTAGCTCACTGCCTGCAATTTTAGTCAGTATGGATAAGCCAACTCCTTGGGCCTTATTCACCATATTGCTCATTATCATTATCCTGTTATAAATGTTTTAGATATTTTCAGAATTATGCTGACAGGTTGCCTGATAAAAAACCATGTCAGGAATGACATGATTGATTGACAATAATGAAGGAAATTTATTATATAAAATTTGCTAACAAGTTTATGAAATTATTAATATAATTATGTTATTTAAAAATATTAGAATGCAAAAAATTGACCCGGATGACAGATATCAGCCGGGTCAACTCAAAATATCACTTGATTCTCTTTAGAGATGTTTCTTGATCATGGCACGCACATTAGTTTTGGCATCAATCACGGTCATAAAGGTGTAGGCACCAATAAATTTACGGCTGATGAACATAAACTCTTTCGGTGGAACGCTGAAATAACGTGATGCCATCGATTTAGAGGCTTGTTGCATGACACGGCTATGCAACTGACTCTTTTTCCAGTCATAGCGATCTTGTGCATCCATTACGCCGGCTGGCAGGTCTTTATTGTTCATTGGCGAGCTAAATGCTTCAGTAGCCAGCAAGAAAACCTTGGCCATATCTGGTTTGATACTTTGCGGAATCGAGTCAAAGAATTCATAACCAGTCATGGCTTTGACCATCATATCTGAATCATGATGATAACCCGCTTGAATCAGATTACGCGCCACATTGAGCAGATGCTGGTCAAACTGACGGATTGCACCGAAGTCGAGCAGGACAATTTTATCCTGTGCGTCATCACCATTGCCCAAACGTACCAGATAATTCCCGAAGTTCGGGTCAGTCTGCATTTCGCCCCATTCGAAAATCTCGCGTACTGCGATTTCTAAGGAAGCTTCACCGAGTTTATTACGACGTTCCTGTGGCAGAGACAGCATGACCGGACTATTGATTGGTACACCACGCTCATAGGTCATACAGAGCACGCGATCGGTCGAGTAATCTTCAATAATGGTCGGTACGATATAACGTGGATCATTTTGCAGACGTTGACGGAAACGGCGGGTTGTTGCAGCTTCAATTTTGTAGTCCACTTCACGATGCATCATTTCACGAACTTCATCAAACCACTGATCAAATTCACGGGTTTGCGGCACCATACGGGTCAATTTGAGCATGTTTTTAAACAGGCTCATATCTGAGTCAATCGCTTCTGCAACGCCTGGATACTGGATTTTCAGTACCAGTTCCAGCCCGTCAGATTTGCGTTTGGCGCGATGTACCTGAGCCAGTGAGGCTGTTCCTAAAGGTTCATGATCAATGGTTAAATCATCAAGTTTTGAACCAAGCTGCGCTTGTAACTGCGCTTTAATCGCAGGCCAGGCCAAGGCTACAGTCTTATTATTTAATGTATTTAATGCCTGAGTGATTTCTTCGGGCAGAAAATGTTCACCATAGAGCGCCATCATTTGGCCGATCTTGACGATAGAACCTTTCAGCTTGCCGATTTCTGCAACCAAATAATCTGCCTGTTCTTTCATGGCTTTTTTGCGTTTTTTCTCTTTCTCTTCTTCACTCGAGAACATTGAAGTGGCATTTGATGCTGCCCAGCGGGTGCCTGCAAGTAGGGATGCCTTGGCGATCGATAAGCGTCGATCCATGGATGAGGTTTTCAGTTGTTTGAGCTTATCGTTCTGATCTGACATGTAGAATAAATCCTTTCCCAGCATATAGCAGAATAAATCATTGTAGCGGATATTAACCTGTCTTCACGTATTAAAAAAGTTTTAACAGATTGAATTTACGCTAAACATGATCAGGCTCGATGACCTGTATTTATATTAGCCAAGGCATTATGGCATCTGAAATTGAATTTTTAATTCAGTTCTTTGTTGCAACTGTTGGATATTTGTTTGAATGTGCTGTTGAATCAATGTAATCACGGACTCATGCTGAAAGCCCAGAGCATAACCTTTAACAATCACGATACTGGGTAAACTAAAAAACAGATAGCGTGCATCTTCTAGCGTTGCCTGCTGAAAAACACCCTGCTGAATTAACATGTCTTGCAAAAATGCCTTTTCCTGCTGCACGTTATGAGACTGTATATCATCCCAATAATTCAGGCGCATGGCCATCAGGTTGTTATGCTTGTAGCTCATAACATTCAACTCGTTTACTTGTATATCTTCGCTATATAATGGAGACAATTCTGAGAGTTTCAATTGCTTATTTGCATAAAATCGATGCTTATAAAGGAATAGGAATTTTCACTGGACTCAGGTAGTATCGGAATATAACTTAAAACAAAATTGATGAGTGCGATTGTAAGCATCATGCCAATTTGGCAAAGGGGAATGTATGCGTTTTGCATGTTTATTAACTGCTATTCTGGCAGGTACAGCTGTATATACACAAGCAGCTCAGGATTATTCAAGGGAATATTCACAGTGTATGAAGTTCACCTATGGTGACCGTACCAAGACTGAAAAATGTATTGCTAAGGAATTAAAAGGGCAGACTAAAATCTTGAAAAAAAGCTATAAAAATTATCTTAAATTAAACGCAAATAATGCTGCTGTAGTAAAAAACCATTATGCCTTGTTTGAATCCAGACTGGATAAGCAATGTGGTCGTATCCGTGCTGGAAACTATACCAAAATCCAGCAAGGGCAATGTGCCCTAGCCATGGTAATTGAGCAGTCCAATTATTATCAATCACGTTCTTTTGTCGGAAAACGCTGAGGAGCTGATCGGTACTCAAAAGCATAACGGACATGTAAGTTTGTTATGCTTTTTAAATTATGGCGAGAATTTGAGATTTATTAAGACTGGACAAAAGCGCTGAATAGGTGAGTCAGTATTATTTATCACTTACTTCATAAAACGTTCGATTTATCTCTCATACTTTAAAGCATTCAAATCCGGATTAAAGCGATCTATTGTTGACCATTCTCATCATCAAATAACAGGCTTCTAAAACCAGATTCAGCCAGGGTGGAGTCGTGCTGTTTTCGTATTTTTCATGGTTTTAGCATTATAAAAGCAGGCGAAACAAGGTATCATAAGGCGTTTTAAAATATGACCTCTGGAGACGCCTTAAGTGGATCGACCGACTATTAGCCCTGAACATTTGCAGGAAGCCGCTGAAAATCTAACAACCATTCGTGATTTTATCCGTTTTGGTGTTACAGCATTACGTCAATACGATGCGCACTTGGGCCAAGGCACAGAAGATTATTTTGCTGAAAGTTCAGCACTGGTTTTACAAACCCTTTCTCTGGACTGGAATGCTGATCCAGAAATTCTGGATTCAAAACTACTTCCAAGCGAAAAAGAAGAGTTTTTGAATCTGTTAGGACGTCGTATCAATGAAAGAATGCCGACATCTTATCTATTAAATCTGGCTTATTTCTTTGGCAAGCCATTCTATGTGGATGAGCGTGTACTGATTCCACGTTCACCAATCGTTGAGCTGATTGAAAACCGTTTTGCACCATATTGCCTGGGCGAAAATGGTGAAATGGGTGCAGCGGTAAATAACCTGCCAGAAAATCCGAATCCAAAAACACCACAACGTATTCTGGACATGTGCACCGGTTCAGGCTGTATTGCGATTGCATTGGCATACGCTTTTCCAGATTCTGAAGTGGATGCAACCGATCTGTCTAAAGAGGCTTTAGAAGTAGCGCAGATCAACTGTGAGCATCATAACAAGCAGTATCAAGTGGCATTGCTTGAATCGGACCTGTTCGCAAAAATTCCAGCTGAAAATCAATATGATCTAATCGTGTCGAATCCTCCATATGTGGATGCAGAGGATATGGCTGATCTTCCTGATGAATTCCATCATGAGCCAGAGCTGGCATTGGCTGCTGGTCAAGACGGTCTGGATCTAGTACGTAAAATGCTGGCTCAAGCGGCTGATTACCTGACTGAAGATGGTCTGATTGTAATTGAAGTCGGCAACTCTGAATGGGCAATGAAGCAAAACTTCAATAAAGTTGATTTCCACTGGTTGCAGTTCCAGCGTGGTGGTTCAGGTATCTTCGCATTGACTGCAGCCCAATGCCGTCAATATCGCGATTTATTTATTCAATCGGTTAATGCATAAGGAGTCGTTCACATGGCAGGTAATAGTATAGGGCAACTCTTCCGTGTAACGACTTGTGGTGAATCTCATGGTGTTGGCCTGATGGCGATCATTGATGGGGTTCCACCAGGAATTGAACTGTCTGAAGCTGATTTGCAAAAGGATCTGGACCGCCGCAAGCCGGGTACATCGAAATTTGCAACGCAGCGTAAAGAGCCGGATGAAGTGGAAATTATTTCCGGGGTGTTTGAGGGTAAAACCACCGGCACTTCAATCGGTCTTTTAATCCGCAATACTGACCAGAAGTCGAAAGACTATGGCAATATCGCGCAGACTTTCCGCCCGGGTCATGCAGACTATACCTATACCCAGAAGTATGGTTTCCGTGATTATCGTGGCGGTGGCCGTTCAAGTGCACGTGAAACTGCAATGCGTGTGGCAGCGGGTGCGATTGCCAAGAAATTCCTGTTTGAGAAATTTGGTATTGAAATCCGCGGTCATGTCACCCAGATTGGCACTGAAAAAGCCGAGAAACTGGACTGGAATGAAGTTCCAAATAATCCGTTCTTCTGTGGTGATGTTGATGCCGTTCCACGTTTTGAGGCACTAGTCACATCGTTGCGTGAACAAGGCACCAGTTGTGGCGCGCGCCTTGAAATTATTGCCTCTAAAGTCCCAGTAGGCTGGGGTGAGCCAGTATTCGATCGTCTGGATGCCGATATTGCCCATGCCATGATGTCGATTAACGCCGTTAAAGGTGTTGAGATTGGTGATGGTTTTGGCGTTGCTGAGCAGTTTGGTCATGAAACGCGTGATGAATTAACGACGGAGGGTTTCCTGGCAAACCATGCAGGCGGTATTTTGGGTGGGATTTCTAGCGGTCAGGACATTCGCGTATCGATTGCACTAAAACCAACCGCTTCAATCACGACTCCAGGTAAAACCATCACCATCAATCGTGAAGATACTGACGTGTTGACCAAAGGCCGTCATGATCCTTGTGTGGGTGTGCGTGCGACGCCAATTGCTGAAGCAATGCTGGCGATTGTATTGATGGATCACTTTATGCGCCATCGTGCACAAAATGCCGATGTGGTTGCGCCGTTTGCACCAATTGAACCAAAATAATTCGCTTCTGATCTGAAGTGAATCCAAAAAGTCAGACTTCGGTCTGGCTTTTTTTATATCTGCAAAGGCAATAGATGATTTAGGTGAAGAGAAACTTATTTTTCTTATGCTTTTAAAAAGTTTAGGTTGATTAAAAATAAAATTCGAAAACTCGTCCAAAAATTGATTCAAAAATTTTTAATGAGTTAGGAAAAGCTTAAAGAGGAGGTATTAAATATTGCAAAAGAAGAAAGCTGGACTTAATTGGTTTATTATTCATTAAAACGCATGAGAGACTTTCTCTAACTTATTATTCGTTGATTTTTCCACTACTTTTTCTCCTGAAACTCTTCGGTTGTTGTATCCTTAATCATTGACAGGCAATTGGGTTCGATTGCCACAAAATTGCATGTTACGAGTGGCTCAATGCTTCATACTATCTTCAGCGTCCTGTTTCCACTGATTGCCCTAATTACCCTGGGTTATACATTAAAACAAAGGCAATGGTTAGAAGACGGATTTTGGCGGGGAGCAGAAAAGCTAAACTACTATGTACTATTTCCGATCATGCTATTCCTGAATCTGGCTACTGCTCAGATTCAGATAGATATTATTCAGGATGTGGTGCTGGTTATTTCAATCATTACTGTACTGGTTTGTGCAGTGCTGTACAGTCTAAAAGCGATATACCGAATTAACTTTGCCCGATTTGGGGTCTATGTACAAAGCATGCTGCGTTTTAATACCTATATTGGCATTGCTGCGGTCAGCACCTTATTTGGTCAGGCAGGGATGACAGTATTTGCCGTCATTATGGTGTTCTTTATTCCAGTCGTAAATACCGTTTCTGTGCTGGCATTTACTAAACCGGCTGATATGCAGTTTGGAAAAATTTTCATATCCCTCGCGAAAAATCCACTGATTTTAGGCTGTCTGGTGGGTGGGCTTTATAATCTGTCCGGATTGGGGATATGGCAGGGGATGAACCAGTTATTGAAACAGATGGCAGCATGCAGTTTGCCTTTAGGTTTGATGTGTGTTGGGGCAGCATTAAAATTTGGGCAAATTAATCTGGATTTATGGCGCATCGTCTGGAACACAACTGGGCGTATGATCTGCATGCCATTGCTTGGCTTGGGGGTATGCAAGATACTCGGAATATCCACGCTGACCACTCAAGTGCTGGTACTGTTTTTCGCGTTACCCACAGCTTCTGCTTCGTATGTATTGACCAAAGTTCTGGGTGGAGACAGTGAACTTATGGCGAAAGTTATTAGTGTGGAAACCCTGGTTGCAGGATTAACCTTGCCATTATTCTTAACTTTTATCATCTAGTTAAAAGAATCCAATAGAGAAATTTTTCACTCAAAATAGCCTAAGCAAATTAAAATTTTTAATTAACCTATAATCCTGTTTCAAAAATCTAATCAAATATCTGCACCTTCATTTAGATTTCATTTTATAGCTAAGCGAGGATAACGTAGCTTTACTAATTACTGTGTCTTTACAACTTTGCACAGTAATTTTTTATTAAGCTCTATAGCATGGTATATAAATTGCAAAACAATACATATGCACATTATTGCAGGAGAGAAATGCACCCGCATTCGCCGAAGGAGCAACGACCCCGGAAACTCTCAGGCAGAAGGACTGTAATAATGCAAAACTCTGGAGAGAAGTGTTGAATCACTCACCGAAGGGGAAGGTTAAGGTATTGATCTCCGATACTGAAATCAAAGCTCTCAGGTAAAAATGACAGATGGGGCAGACATCATAATAAAAAAGGAGATGTCTATGCGTCATGTAATTGTCATTGGCGCCGGGATTACCGGCGTAACCACAGCTTATGAACTGGCTTTATTAGGTTATCAGGTCACTGTTGTTGACCAGCATCTTTACCCTGCCATGGAAACCTCCTATGCCAATGGCGGGCAACTTTCCGCCTGTAATGCAGAAGTCTGGAACCAAAAAGCGACGGTACTGAAAGGCCTGAAATGGATGTCGCAAAAAACTGCCCCATTACTGCTCAACCCGTCTTTTAGTGTGCATAAATACAGCTGGCTAATGGAATTTATGGGGAATATTCGTCATTACGAAACCAATACCCGGGAAACGGTAAAAATGGCGTTATTGGCCCGTAAACGTTTATTTGAAATTGCTGAAACAGAACAGATTGAGTTTGATCTGGAAAAAAGGGGAATCTTGCATTTTTATCATACCGAGCAGGATTATAAGGTCGCGATGAAGGTCAATGATCTGCTTTGCAGTGGCGGGCTGGAACGCAATGCGATTTCCAATGAAGAAATTAAACAGATTGAACCCACTTTAACCGGTGATTATTATGCCGGCTTCTTTAGCCGTAGCGATGCTACCGGGGATATTCATAAATTTACTACAGGTCTGGCCAAGGCTTGTGCAGACAAAGGTGTACTTTTCCTGTTTGGTCAGAATGTACAGGCAATAGAGCAGAAGGATGATTATATCCGGATCAGTTGTATGCCGAGCAGTGAAAATTCCAATACCAATCCGCAAGAACGACTGGAACTGAAAGCTGATGCCATCGTGGTCTGTGCCGGTGTGGGTAGTTATCAACTGTCTTATCTGTTGGGTGACCGGGTCAATG
Organism: Acinetobacter sp. 22323; assembly: GCF_052044895.1. Lineage (NCBI taxonomy): Bacteria > Pseudomonadati > Pseudomonadota > Gammaproteobacteria > Moraxellales > Moraxellaceae > Acinetobacter > Acinetobacter sp. 22323. Next base: position 15,244 of record NZ_JBQEOL010000005.1, read on the forward strand.
TCTATCCGGTGAAAGGATATTCAATTACCGTACAGCTTAACGATGAACAAAGTCAGCAAAATGCGCCGTGGGTCAGCCTGCTGGATGAAAGCGCTAAAATTGTGCTCTCCCGATTGGGTAAGGACCGGCTGCGTATTGCGGGTACGGCAGAGTTTAATGGTTATAACCGCGACATTCGTGCTGACCGGATTCAGCCTTTAATTGATTGGACACATCGTAATTTTGATATTTCCACTGAATATGTGATTCCCTGGACCGGATTACGGCCAATGATGCCGGATATGATGCCAGTCGTGCGTCAAGGAAAACACAAGCGGGTGTTTTATAATACCGGACATGGACATTTAGGCTGGACGCTCTCTGCTGCGACAGCAGCAATGATCAGCCAGCAGGTGGCTCAGACCTATCCTGTAGCTTGAAACAAAAAAGATCATCCTCGGATGATCTTTTTTTAATTGAATGGGTTTAGTCATATAGGCGATAGACACCGCTAAAGCGTTCACAGCCTTTCTGCTGGGTTTTTACCGAAAGAATGGCCTTGGTATAGTGAAATTCATACTTACAGTCGTTTTCGTTATCAGTGATTTCAGTTTTAGCTTCAGGAGTGGTATAAGCTAAAAAAGGGATAGTTTGAGTATCTATACGGTTTTTAGGACTGCGATAGGCAATACCTTCGATCTTGATGCGGTCTTTACTGAGCTGATGGACTTTCAGGTGTACCGGCTGTTTGGCAATCTGGCCCTGTTCAAATTTTAAATAATGCTGGGTCAGGCTTTGATTCAAAGAAATAAAGATATTCAGATCATCTAGACGCACATCAAACTGCTGTTTATAACAGTCTAGTGTTTTGCACTGTTGTAAGCGGTTTAGCCATAATTGATGCGTATCCTGAATAATACTTAAAGGTGCATCAGTAATCAGGTAGGCCGTGAGATACTGGCTCGCCAGATTTTTTCTAAATTCAGCCAGAGGCATGGAACACAGCGTCGAAGTTGCTTTACTGGCTTGTGAGCTATCTGAACATTCTAGCGGACGTACGGATGCTGTAGCACCTGTTGCCAAAGTGCTCAAACCCAGCATGAGACCTAGAAGTTTCATCATTTTTATATCAGTTTTCAGCAGCATGATCGCTTATACTTTCACTGTGTTACGCTTGGTCTAACTATAGCGAAATAGAAACGAAGTGTACAAGATTTCAATTGGTTATTTGTAAGGATGAAAACAGTGGTTGCACAAATTCGAATTGGTCAGGGGCTGGATGTGCATGCATTCGAAGAAGGTGATTTTGTCACACTGGCAGGCGTGAAAATTCCACATACCCATGGCCTCAAAGCACACTCGGATGGTGACGTTGTGTTACATGCATTATGTGATGCTTTGTTAGGTGCATTGGCGCTGGGAGATATCGGTCAGCATTTCCCGGATACGGATCCTGACTTTAAAGGTGCTGACAGTCGTGTATTGTTGAAGCACGTGTATCAGCTGATCTTGGATCGTGGTTATGTGTTGAATAATGCTGATATTACTGTGGCCTGTGAACGTCCAAAACTGGCAAAGCATAATCTGGAAATGCGTCAAAGCATTGCAGATGTATTAGACGTAGATGTAACCCAAATTAGCGTTAAGGCGACGACAACAGAAAAGCTGGGCTTTACCGGGCGTCAGGAAGGCATTCTGTCTATGGCGACGGTCCTGATCGCTCATGCAAAGTGATCAGGATTAATCATTGCCAGTTTAAGTTCTTCAGTTGCTTTACGGCCTTGTAGCTGTAAGGCAACAGCATGCAATAGACCCGTCCAGGTGTCATTCGGTTCCCAGACCTGATGCAGACTTGCTTGCGCCGTTGGTAGATCCATATCCATATAGTATTGACGATATAAATACATCAGGCTGCTGACATGCAAGTTCTGGTTGCAATGTACCCAAACGGCTTGTTGCTTGACTAGATGATCAATCATGTCCAGCACTAGCAGGCACTGATCATCGGATGGTATTTCCCAGGAAATTGGCAGCTGGATATAGTTGAGACCAAGCTCCAGACAGATTTTATCTTCATGGTCCAGGTGAGGCTCTGCATCGCTCAAAGCTACATTGATAACGGTCGAGATCCCGTATTCCTTTATCAGCTTGAGCTGTTCTGCTGTTGGCTGGCCTGAAGTAAACAGGTGCTCATGGATGAATTGAAAATTATTGATTTGACAGAGTGCAGTTTCAATTTCATTCATCAGATCATTTTCCTTATGTAGAAATGCAAACGCCATCTTACGATGGCGTTTTGATCAATCGCTTAGCGATTTGGTAAAACGTCCTTTAACGCCTCATGCATATCAAGTAATGCCTTTTCAGTCGTTTCCCAGTCGATACAGCCATCAGTCACTGATTTGCCGTATTCTAGATCACAAAGGTTGGCCGGGATATCCTGACGACCACCTTTAAGATGACTTTCTACCATAATACCAACAATTGATTTATTTCCATCAATAATTTGTTCAGTGATGTTTTTTAGCACTAATGGTTGTAAGTACGGGTCTTTGTTTGAGTTTGCATGACTGGTGTCAATCATGATCTTGGTACTAACTTTCGCTTTTGCCAAAGCAGTCTCAGCTTCTGCAACAGAACCTGCATCATAGTTCGGTTTGCCATTACCACCACGAAGTACTACATGAGCATATGGGTTACCAGAAGTACGAATGACTGCAACCTGACCTTGATCGTTCAGACCGAGGAAGCTATGACCGTGTTTCACGGATTGCATGGCATTGGTTGCAACAGTCAGGCCGCCATCAGTACCGTTTTTGAAACCTACTGGTGAAGACAGGCCAGATGACATTTCACGGTGAGTCTGGCTTTCGGTAGTACGTGCACCAATCGCTGACCATGAAATTAAATCCTGATAATACTGTGGTGAGTTTGGATCAAGTGCTTCAGTCGCACATGGCAGACCTTTTTCATTCAGCTCAAGTAAAAGCTTACGGCCAATGCGTAGACCTTTTTCAATATTGAACGAGTCATTCATGTCTGGGTCATTGATCAGACCTTTCCAGCCAATGGTAGTACGTGGTTTTTCAAAATACACACGCATTACCAGATACAGGCTGTCTTTTACTTTTTCGCTCAGCACCTTCAGGCGCTCGGCATATTCTTTGGCAGCTTCAGGGTCATGAATTGAACATGGACCAATCACGACAAAAAGACGTTTATCGTTGCCATCAAGAATATTGCGAATCGTTTCACGACCTTTCAGTACGGTTTGATAAGCATTCTCAGTCAAAGGCAACTCAGTCTTTAATTGTGCTGGAGTTACAAGAGGAATCATGCTTTGGATATTCACATCATCAATATCTGATTGTGAAATAGGATTTGACTGTAGTGTATTCATTGCCGTCACTGGTTCGATCATACAAAAGGTTGTTTAATAGCCCGAATATAACATGAATGATGCGTCACTTTGTTATAAAAAAGATGAATAAATCTTTGAAAAAAAAGTGATGAATCTGAGGTTTAGTTTAAACGGCCTGAGATTTTTCTGCTTCCGTTACCAACTCGGGTTGAGCTGGTTGGGCAGGTTTGGATTTGACTGGATTGAGCATAAAGTTTACACCCAGACAGAACAGGGTAACACCCAGAATTTTACGGATAATTTTCTCAGGCATACGTGAACTGATCAATGTGCCGATCACGATTGCAGGAATAGAACCCACCAGTAACCAGCCTAACAAAGCAAAGTCTACATTACCTGCGCTCATATGGCCCAAGCCTGCGACTAAAGTTAGAAGTACGGCATGCACCACGTCAGAACCGATAATACGAATCATCGGCAAATTCGGGAACATCAGAATCAATGCCATAATACCGAATGCCCCTGCGCCCACTGAAGACAAGGTCACAAAAACACCAAGCACGATTCCCATGATGATAATCAGAGCGCGTTTTTTGCCAGATTTAAAATCGACTTTTTCCAGATCCTGGGTCATATCTGGCAATTCTTGTTTACGGTATTTATTAAAGAACTTCTCAATTGAAGCGCGGAATATAATAGAAATACCGGTCAGCGTTAGCATAAAACCGAGTACCATGGTGAGTACTGCTTTATAATGGGTAGATTGACTGAGATAGTTCTCAAGTACCCAATGGGTTGCAAATGAGGCAGGAATACTGCCGATTGCCAGCCAGATCACAATGGGCCAGACAATATTCATTTTTTTTGCATGGACAAAAGAACCGCAGAATTTAGAGATTGCGGCATATAGAAGGTCAGTACCGATTGCAATGTGCGGTTCAATCCGGAATAGGCTGATCAAAATTGGGGTCATCAGTGAACCACCGCCGACACCAGTAATTCCTACACAGAAACCAACTAACACACCTGCTAAAATAAACTCAATCGGACCAAACATCTATATATGCCAATATCAAAAAACGAGCATATCTTATGACTATTAAAGATAAGTGGTTGTCTTGATTAATGATTTGCTTATTCCAAAATAAGATAAAGCAAGTGATTAAGGAGGTATTTTTTCAGCGACAAAATTGGTCTAAAGGATAAGTCCGATACGCTTTCCAAAGAATTTTCTTATAGTTAGGAAATACGATGAAGATAGGTGAAATCGAATTCATGAAATATGATTAACAGTATAAAATTTCTTCTTTATTAAAATAAGCAGATTTATTTGATTTAAAAATAGGCTTTTCGTGATAAGGGAAATTAGAAATTTGGTAGATCATCCCTTATATCATTTTTCAATCGAGCATATTTGTAGTCATGGTGATCCTGGTTATTCTTATCTAAAGTGAATTCAGAAAATCCCAGTAGTCATCATTATATTTGTAGATATAGCGCTTTAAATTTTTACATTCATCATTTTTAAACCATTTCATGCAGATCGGGATCAAGTTCAGCCTTAAGTTTTTCGTCTTATGCTAATATGCTGACAGCAATTCTCTGAGGATCACATCTTGCAAAAACGGAAGCTTAAAATTGGAATCGTCGTGGGTGAAGTATCGGGAGATACCTTAGGTGCCAGTCTGATTCGTCGTTTTCGTGAGCAGGGTATTGATGCTGAATTTGAGGGCATTGGTGGTCCACAGATGATGGCAGAAGGTTTTAAAAGCTATTATCCAATGGATATTCTGTCAGTGATGGGTATTGTCGAAGTCTTAAAAGATATCCGTAAGCTGTTTGCTGTACGTGATGGACTGGTGGAGAATTGGACGAAAGACCCAGTCGATGTATTTATCGGCATTGATGCACCAGACTTTAACCTGCGTTTATCCAAGAGCATCAAGCAACGACAGTTGCCAATCAAAACCGTTCAATATGTCAGCCCATCCGTCTGGGCATGGCGTCAGGGACGTGTACATGGCATTAAAGCCAGTATCGATCTGGTACTGTGTTTATTTCCATTTGAAAAAGTCTTTTATCAAAAATGGCAGGTATCCGCTGCATTTGTCGGACATCCATTAGCGAGTCAATTGCCGATACAAAATCCACTGACTGAAGCAAAGCAGGAGCTGGGACTCGATCCTGCCCAGAAATATATTGCCTTGCTGCCAGGCAGCCGGCGTGGAGAAATTGAACGTCTTGGGCCATTGGTGCTGGATACTGCACAAATTTTGCAACAAAAACATCCTGAATATATCTTCCTGATTCCTGCCATCAATGATGCACGCAAGCAGCAAATTCAAGCCTTACTACAAACTTATCCAGAAAGCTTACAGGCCCAAATTCGTCTGATGGAAAATACCGGTAGCGATTCCAAAATCGGTCGTCAGGTCATGAATGCAGTAGATATCGTCGCTTTGGCATCGGGAACAGCAACTCTGGAAGCAATGTTGTTACATCGTCCAATGGTGACTTTCTATAAGCTGCATTGGTTGACTTATCGTATTGTTAAACTTCTGGTGAAAATTCAGTACTATTCATTGCCAAATATTATTGCTGGCAAGAAAGTGATTCAAGAGCTGATTCAATCTGAAGCAACCCCTGAGAATCTTGCTGCCGAAATTGAAGCATTAATGAATGTTGAAGCAGCACAGATTCAGGCGATGCAGCATCTGACCATGCATAAGCAACTACTTTCAGGGAATAGTGAAGATCCTGTGACTGCCATTTTAGAACTGGTAAAATAATCTTCTCAGCTATTATTGACCCTGATGCTGCTGACGATACTGGCTCGGGGTCAGTTCAAACTGCTTTTTAAAACTCTGACTAAATGCAGTTTCTGAAGAATAACCTACGCGATGCGCAATCTGTTGCACGGTCATTAAGCCATCTCTTAAATAACGTGCTGCCAGACGCATCCTGTGCTGTTGCAGATAAGCCAAAGGCGTTTCACCGACCACTTGCGTAAACAATTGTGCAAATTTGGAACGTGACATATGGCATTGTTCAGCCAGACTTTCAACGGTCCAGCTCTGTTCTGGCTGGCCATGAATGGCAGCTAAGGCACTGGAAAGTTCAGGATGGCTTAAGGCATTTAACCAGCTGGAGGCATGCCGGGCATTCAAAATATAATCCCGCACACATTCAATAAGTAAAATACTGACCAGATGATCGAGAATACGGTCACGGCCCGGACGTGTATTCTGGGTTTCTAAAGCCAGGAACTGTAATCCGATCTGTAACCATTCCGGGGCTGAATCACTCAAAATATGCTGGATATGCAGATAATCCGGCAAAGAGGTAATTAGCGGTCGCGCCATCTGGATATCCATTTTTGAACGAATCGCCAGAATAAAGTTGCGTTGTGGCTGGACCTGACCGAAATCAATACTTTGCTGTGAATGCGAAGCAAAGAAGCTGTTAATGGGACTACTTTGTGTTAGTTCTTGATCATTTGGACAATGCAGCTGGTGCGCTTTGGCAGATGGAAGCAGAATCAGATCACCCTGCTGTAAGACAATGACATGGTCTGAATCTTCAAAGCTGAGCTGTGCCTGTCCATGCAAAATCACATAGGCCAGCATGGACGGTTCATGTCTGTATAACAGTCGATAAGGGTGATGAACATTCAGGTAGATATATTCTGATTTGGCTAAATGTATGTCATCAAAAATTTTACTAAGCGCATCCATGCGTGTTCTATTCTGAATTAAAAAGATATTTTTATTTAAGTCTGCATGTGAATTGAGGTCAGAAATCGGCTGATCAGGACAAAGACGCTGACATAGCTTTTCTGGACGCTGACAACTGTGCACATGCGCTGAATTATTCAACTATAAGGGCAGGGTAACATAAAACAGGAGGGTCGCAATGAATGCCCCTGCAAAAATCACAAATATTCACCTGGAGCAGGACGCTCAGTTGCTGAAGGGCCGCCAGCTAGATAAAAAACGTTTCGGATGGCTGTTGAGTCCGGGTCTACCAGTCATCGGTATGGGTATTTTGGCCGGCTACCATTTTGGACCGAAAGCCACCAAGAAAGTTTTTGCCTTGGGTGGGCCATTATTACTGCATGTCATCATTCCGACACTAGATGCTCTGATTGGCGAAGATGAAAATAATCCCAGCGATGATCAGATCAAAGCTTTGATCAAAGATCCTTATTATGACCGTATCGTAAAATTGTTTATTCCTTTGCAAATGGCTGCTAATGCTTTTGCAGGCTATGTGGTATCACGCCCCAATGTCTCATTGACCGATCAGGTTCTACTCGGGATCTCGATGGGTGCAATTAATGGGGTTGGCGTAAACACCGCCCATGAATTGAGTCACCGCCCGAATAAATCTGATCACTACTGGTCACATGCCAGCCTGATGCCACTGGCTTATAACCATTTCCGGATTGAACATCCTTATGGACATCATAAACGGGTCGCGACGCCTGAAGATCCCGCCTCATCAAAAATGGGGGAATCATTCTACAAATTCTGGCCGCGTACGGTGTTTGGCGGACTTAAATCTGCAATTGAAATTGAAAAACGCCGTTTACAGCGTAAAGGCTTGAGTTTCTTTAGCAAGGAAAATGAATTGTTTCATGGCTGGGGGATGAGTGCTGCTTATCATGGCTTGATGCTGAAAACCTTTGGCAAGAAGATTATTCCATATACGTTAACACAGGCATTTTATGGCATCAGCCTGTTTGAAATTGTCAATTATATTGAACATTATGGTTTGAAGCGTGCTGAAACTGAGAAAGGTAAATACGAGCGTACTTTGCCTGAACACAGCTGGAACAATAACAATATTGTTACCAACCTGTTTCTGTATCAGTTACAACGCCATTCTGATCATCATGCGTTTCCAAGCCGACCGTTTCAGGCATTGCGCAATTTTGAGGAAGCACCTGTCTTGCCAAGCGGTTATGCGACCATGCTGATTCCAGCTTTGATACCACCACTATGGTACAAAATGATGGATAAGCGTGTGTATCAACATTATCAAGGCGACCTGAACAAAGCCAATATCTTGCCTGCTAAACGCAAGCAGATTTTCAGAAAATTTGGCATACAAGATAATGCAGCTTAACTATTTCCAGTTTTGAATAAAAAATGCGCCTTTCAGGGCGCATTTTTTATTCATTTTCGTTAAATCTTAAAACCATTCTGGCTGCATATTCAGGCAGGTATCATCAAAGTTCATCAGTAATTGTGCCTGATGTTCAACTTCAGGCAGTTCCCAGCGGATAAAATATTGAGCTGCCTGCATTTTTCCTGTCAGGAATTGTTGATCTTCGGCATAGTCAGACGAGGCAAATTTTAACTGTGCCTGATTCGCCATTTCCAGCCATAACCAGGCAATAATGGTTTTACCCATCATATCCAGATATAAACCTGAATTCGCCAATGCTGCATCAACTCGGCCTTGATGCAAAGCCTGACCTAAAACCTGCGTGGTTTTTTGCACAGTCGCAAGATGCTTTTTAAAAGTTTCTGCCAGTTCAGCTAACTTATGATCCTGAATCTCGGATAAAGTCTTCTGGATACGCTGCATGAGCAGGCTTAAACCTTTACCGTTGTGTTGCCACAGTTTACGACCGAGTAGATCTAGAGACTGAATGCCATAAGTGCCTTCATGGATTGGATTCAGACGGTTGTCCCGGTAGCATTGTTCAATCGGATATTCACGGGTATAGCCTGCACCACCCAAGACCTGAATCGCCAGGTCATTGGCTTTGGGGCCATAGGCAGAAGGGAAGGATTTGACCACTGGCGTAATCAGATCCAGCAAAATAGCACTCTCTTCATCCTGAGCTGCCTGATGTTCATCAATCAGGCGGGCTGCAAACAGACACAGTGCCAGTGATGCTTCAACATAGGACTTCTGGGTCAACAGCATACGTTTAACATCGCTATGCTCAATAATATTCACTGGTTTACTGTTTGGATCTTTATCGGCTACCGGACGTCCTTGTGGACGGTTTTTGGCATAATTCAGAGACTCCAGATAACCACGATAGCCAATCATTGCCGCACCAAGTCCCACACCGACACGTGCTTCATTCATCATCTTGAACATATATTTTAAACCATGACCTGCTTCACCAAGTAAATAGCCTAAGCAATTGTCATTTTCCCCAAAGCTCAGCACCGTCGAGGTAGTCCCGCGATAGCCCATTTTATGCAGTAGGCCGGCCAATTGAACATCATTAGACTCATCAAGTGAACCATCGGCACGGGTCTTGAATTTTGGCACAATAAACAGGGAAATACCCTTCACGCCTTGAGGTGCATCCTGAAGCCGGGCAAGCACAAGATGCACAATATTTTCAGTAATGTCCTGGTCACCCCCAGAGATAAACATCTTTTGACCTTTAATCCGATAGGATCCATCTGCCTGAGGGATGGCCTTCGTGGTCAGATCACCAAGGGATGAACCAACATCCGGTTCTGTCAGTGCCATGGTGCCAGAAAAACGGCCGCTGAACATATGGGGTACAAACGTGTGTCTTTGTTCCTCGGTGCCGAAAGCCTGAATCACATTGGCTGCGGCAGCGGTCAAGAAAGAATAAGCCACCGTTGATGGATTGGCAGACATAAAAAAGGCATTACACGCCATATTGACCAGAATTGGTAACTGCATACCGCCGGCATCATAATCATGTTGAGCGCAGAGTAACCCGGCATCGGCAAACTGTTTCCATGCGGTTTTGACTTCAGCAATGGTTTCGACTTTTTTGCCGTCAAAAGTTGGTTCGTGCTGATCTGCTTTGGCATTGTGCGGCGCAAAATAATCGGTAGCGATGCCTTGGGCCGTATCTAAAATACTGTCAAAGGTGGTTTTATCATGTTCCTGATAACGTTCAAGTTGGGTCAGCTGTTCCAGTTTAAAAACGTCATACAGCAGGAAATTTAGGTCTTTGTCATTGATAAGTTGAGTCATATTTAGTTTTAAATCGAGTGTTCATATGATGTGTTTAAGACTAGTAGTTGCTTTTATTTTTTAGAATTGTCAATAATGACACTTAAGATGTGAAAAGTGACAATGATATTCAGATGAAAAAGGTGGTGGTTTTAGGTTTTGATGGGGCTTTAGCATCGGCTATTACTGGAGTCGTGGATTTATTTGCCATGGCGGGCGTGAGCTGGAACCGGATTCAGCAGCAGGAAATTCATCGTCTGTTTCAGGTAGAAATTGCCAGTGCCCAAGGGCAGGCGATCCGTTGTATTAATGGGGTATTGATCCAGGCACATTTAGCTTATGCAGATATCAAGGATGTAGATATTGCTATTGTCCCTACGATTGCCGGACCGATTATCGAAACCTTGCAACAGAATCTGGAACTGATCCGTTATTTAAAGGAAGCAGACCGGCAGCAGAAAGTGATTGCAGGAAACTGTACGGGGAATTTCTTTTTGGCTGAAGCCGGTATTTTGAATGATCGCCAGGCGACCACGCATTGGGGCTTTCAGGATATGTTTCAGACTCTTTACCCTAAAGTAAAGCTTCATGCCGATCAGCTGATTAGTCGGGATCAGCATATCTACTGTGCAGGTGGTGGTCTGGCCTGGTTTGACTTAGGACTGCACTTGATTGAACGCTACTATGGTTTTGAGCTGGCGATGCAGTCAGCCAAATCCTTTGTGATTGATTATCGGCGTGACAGCCAGCTGTCTTATTCCTTACTGAAAATTAGCAAGCCGCATCATGACGAGCTGGTACAAAAAGTACAAGATTGGCTGGAACAGCATTTTCATGAAGCGCTTAATCTGGAACAACTGGCGACACGTTTTAACCTCACCACACGTACTTTGATTAGGCGTTTTAAACAGGCACTGGATGTGCCACCCAATCAGTATCTGCAAGCTATCCGGATTGAAGCAGCCCGTAAACGGCTGGAAGAAACCGAACAGGCGGTGGATCTGATCATGCAACATGTCGGTTACCATGATCCAAGCTCTTTCAGGCGATTATTCCATAAAAAAACGGGGTTAACCCCGTTAGAATATCGCCGTCGATTTAGCCGGCGCTTTTAGCATGCCATCAAGTTGCAGCAGCTTTGACTTTACGTCCATGCAGCAGGTAATACCAAAGCAGACAGCTGAGTGTAATGACCGCACTATACAAATACAAATACTGATAACCGATCTGATCCAGAAACTGGCCAATAAAATACGGTCCAAAACCAAGTGCAGCATCAAGAGCAATAAAGAAAGTTGATGTTGCCAGTCCCATACGCTCTATTGTGGTACTTTTTACCGCAATGGTCTGGCAAATGGATTGAATATTGCCATAACCAAAACCTAATAACGCTGCACTGGTGAGGAGCATCCATGAATTATGTGCCTGACTGAGTAAACCAATACCGATTGCCATAATCACAATCGCAGGATACATGATGATATTTTCGCCTTTACGATCCATCAATGGGCCGGTAAATGGGCGAGAAATCAAAATTGCGGCTGCATACATCAGGAAGAAGAATGAAGCTGCCTGCAAGAGGTCAATTTCCTTGGCATACAGGTTAAGAAAAGACAGTACACCGGAATAACATGCACCAGCAATCAGGATAATAACCGCAATAGGAAAAGCTTTAGGCTCAACAAACTGCGCGAGACATGAAGTAGGCGGAGCAGACTGTTGCGTACCAGCTTTTGCAGCCAGTTTTACTTTTGAAGTATCGACACCAAAACTGAAGAACAGACAGGTGAAAGCCACAATAGAAGTAAAAGTAAAAATCACCTTATAGTCATATTGTGACATTAGCCAGATCGCCAGGAATGGACCAACTGCAGTGGCTAGTGTACTACTGGTACTGAAGTAGCCAATACCTTCAGCACGTCGGGTTGCTGGAATGGTCTGGGCAATGACAGTTCCAATAACAGTCCCTGCGACACCCATCATAAAGCCGTGAGCAAAGCGGATCGCAATCAGATAAGGTACATCCACTGGAATAAAATACAGACCAGAGAACAGGAAAAAGCCCAAAGCTCCGGCAACCAGACTGGCTTTGGCACCCAGATTGGGCAGGAATTTTCCTATCAGCAATCGGCCGACTAAAGTCCCAACCACGAATACACCGGAGATTAACCCTGCTTGTGCAGTAGTGGCATCCAGTTCAGCTAAGGCATAACCAACACTGACAATAACCAGTAGATAGAACACCAGAACCAGCTGGAAGTTCATTGCACTGAGAAAAATAAAATTTTTCGTCCAAAGTTTGGATGGAGCTTCAGTCATGTTGAAGCTCCTTTCTCGCCTGAAGGGAATGCATAAACTCTAAAACAAAAGCATGAGCACGTTTCAGCTCATCTTTATTGAAGTCTTGCAGTAATTCTGCTTCCAGAACATCAATCTTGCCACAACATTGCTGGAACTGTTGTTTACCCATTTTAGACAGCTGCAGTAATTTCTGGCGTTTATCTGTCATGGGTTGTGATTCAATAAAGTTCATTTCCATCAAAGTATTTAAACGCTTGGTTACAGCAGGTTTTGAAATCCTGAGTTCCTGGGCGATATCCAGCGCCGTACATTGACCATTCATTTTGATAATGACCAGACTTTGCCATAAGGAATAATTTAAGCCATGTTCAATTAACACCGCATTCATTTCATCCCCGAGCAATCTTGCACAGCGTAATAATGCAAATCTAAAGCGGGAGGTAGTATCCATAAGGAATAATGTTAACCTGGTTAACTAAATGTGGATAATTTACGCTTATAAACATGAAAATTCAAGTGATGTATCAGTTGCTTCGATATGGCTTAACAGATATTTCAAGGAGTAAATGAGCTAATCTGGTGGGAAAAATCTTTAGTTTTCTTTAACATGCAAATCTGGATGCGAGCAGTGGCTAAGGTGGATTTATGCAGGATTTAGACCTAACAACAATTATCAGTGAATGTTTTAAAAGCAGTTCTAATTTAATGATGGATTTACATCAACCAGCAATTACCTTACCTGAACAGCTGATCCACGCAGTTAAAGAGGCAGCACAAACACGCGCATATACTGAAACAATTCATCATGTAATGTTGCTGGATCAATTTGATGCTTCACGACTGAGTTATGTCTTTAGTCCGCTTATTCTGTCCGTGCTAAAACATAAAACCATCTTTATCGCTCCAGCCAATACTGAACTGCAACAGGTGCTGGGGGAATATTTCCGGGTAGAAGCGCTGAAACTAAACCATACCCAGGCCTTACAGGAAATGGATATTTGCTTTGATTTGGCAATTGATGGTTGTTCCATGCCAGATTTACAGCGCTATGCTGTATTCAAGGCCTTACTTGAGCGAAATTGTAAGAGCCTGATTGTCATTGGAAATGAACTGGATGCTGAGTTGAAAATATTACTCGAATCATTCGGTATACAGGTTATCCAACACAAATTGATACAACAGAATTTTGATTTAACTGAAATTGAATTTAAAAAACTGTTATGGAAAAGGAAGACAGATTCAGTTGCCGTCACTTGTGAAGAGATCACGTCAGCTAATATTGAATTAGTTACTCAACTTAGCGGAATACAGCATGCCGATGCCGAGCGTCTAATTGATGACTTGATGTATAGCGAGCATCTGTTCGAAAAAGTCTCAGTCTTTGGCGAATTTACCGAAACTATTTATAAGCATCAGCTAAAATAAAAGATAGCGGAAAGGCATTATTGTCTCAGAGTTGTAGTGATTAGATTTTAGATATGCGCGCGGTGGCAGAGATGCCACACATTCCCCATCACGACACGACGTCGTAATGGGGGAATAAAAGACTTTTGCCTACTTTGAGTTTTTCCAAAGTAAGGTTCTGCCTGCACACAGCCACTTAGACTTTTAAAGAGAAGATAAAGCTGTGCAATACATAATTATAAATATTTATGAATATCATAAATTTAAAACATTATTGAGTTGCTATGATGACCTAATATATATCCTGATTAAAATTGTGGGACGGTAGTGAGCCAAAAGGCTCTTTATTCTGCTCAGGATTTTTTCTGTTTACGGTAAATACTTGGTCGTACCGGGTGTGTGCCGCGCCAGAGACCTTTCTTATTTTTCTTGGCATTGCTTTGCAGGCTCATCAGATAGGAGAGGTGTTTCTTGTCACGGATATATTCTTCATAAACCCAAGCCGCACCACGCTTGATGAGTTCTTCATTGACATTTTTACGACGTCGGTAAATGACTCCAACACAGCGTCCATAACGGTCAATATCGGTAATTTGCACACGGACCAGTCTATTCTTGATCATTTTTGCGACCAGCTGCTGGGATTCCTTGCCATAGGCCTGACTGGATTCAGGTGCATCCACATAGGCAAAGCGTAAGCGGGTTTCTGAACGACGGATATTGAAACGATAGCAGGTGAGGGTGTCGCCATCGCTGACGGCCTTAACTCGACACCAGTATTTTTTGCCTTTTTTGAAGGGGCGGAACAGTTCTTGTAAAAACACCACAAGTTTGTGCAGCAAATAATAGGAGAAACATAGAGCCACAAGGCCAAGTACAATTTGCCAAGAAGTTGAGAGATGCAACAAAATTAAAATCCAGAAGAAGCGCAGTCAGGTGAAGAAATAGCTGACTTATAAAGTGTTCATTCTAGATCAAAGCCTCACGTCTTAAGGCTCTGTAACCGTTTATACGAAGATTTTTTAAGCAAACAAAATAGCCTAAGCAAATAACAAAAAACCAAGCTGCGATTCTTAGGAATAAACTTTAAAGGCTCTATAAATAGCCTAAGTATTTTTAAAATTCACTTATAAAAATAGCCTAAGCAAAAATTTTATTAATTTCACTCCGTAAAAATTGATGTCTCTTATTCTCTTGTAAATCCTTATACCAATACATCCCCATATTAATTTTCTGCAGTTTTACAGGAACTTCAAAAATTTTCAGGCTTTTATCAATATGCAAATGATTTAAAACATTTCGGGGAATGGTGAGCATCGCTAAGGGATGCTGCTGCAAAATCTGTAACGCCGTCGAGTAATGCTGACAACGCAGGAAAATCTGTCGAGATAGTTGATTACGGCTTAAATACAGATCTTCAACTAATACGCCAGTCCGGCGCGAAGACACACCAATATGTGGGGAGGCGAGATAACTTTTTTCCGTGACTTGTTGCTGTTGAGTACAGACGACAAACTCATCCTGATCCAGTAATTCAAACTGGATTTTGTCGCCCAAAGGCTGTTCCAGATCGATCACAAAATCAACTTGCTGGGTTGCCAAATCAGAAACAATATTCTTTCGGTCCAGTTTAATACTGACAAACTGAATATCTAGATTAAAACGCTGAAAATGTGCGACCAGTTTTGGCAAGATCATCGGTTCAATTTCATCATGCACAGCAATCTTTAGATTTTGTACCAAGGTTGGCTCAAATTGCTGGTTCTGGATGGAAATATTCTGGATGGTGATGAGGGCATGTTTAATTTCTGAATAAATCTGTTCCGCAAACGGCGTTGGCTGCATTTTACTGCCAGTCCGTACAAACAAATCATCCTGCAGATGCTGTCTTAGACGCTGTAAGGCATGACTGGCAGCAGACTGGGTAATTGACAGGATTTGGGCAGCCCGGGAAATACTTTTCTGTTCAAAGACAGCAACAAAAAGTGGATATAAATTGATATCGATCCGATGGAAACTGCGAAGATCAATACTGTTTTCATTATGAATCTGTTGCATATTAAACTATGGAATAAAATCATTTTATTCATAATAGGTTTTAGGTTAAGGTCTTGTAAAGCAGAATAATCATATCCAGAGGAAAGTTGCCATGTTTGAGCTATCAGCACGTGCACAGGACTACGTTGAACGCACCAGAAAATTTATTAGAGATGAGATCGAGCCAATTGAGGCAGATTTCTGGCATCAGGTGCATGAGCTGAATCAGGGCGGTGACTGGACCAAATGGCAATGGCCGGCTGAACTGGAAAATTTAAAAGCCAAAGCCAAAGCAGCAGGGTTATGGAATATGTTCCTGCCATGTGCTGAATTGGGTCAAGCATTGTCGGTCAATGAATATGCGCATATTGCTGAACTGTCTGGACGTAGTCTGATTGCACCAACGGTATTTAACTGTAATGCTCCAGATAGCGGCAATATGGAAGTATTATGGCGTTATGGATCTGAACAACAAAAACAGCAATGGCTCATGCCGTTATTAGAGGGAAAAATCCGCTCGGTATTCTGTATGACTGAACCCGCAGTGGCCTCCAGTGATGCCACCAATATGCAGGCAACGGCGGTCATTGAAGGTGATGAAATTGTATTAAATGGCCGTAAATGGTGGTCATCTGGTCTGGGTGATCCAAATGCCAAAATCATTATCTTTATGGCACATACTCCCGATGAAACTAAAGACCGTCATCATCAGCATTCCATGGTTTTAGTTCCAGTCGATACTGCGGGCGTGAAAATCGAGCGTATGTTGCCCGTCTTTGGTGATTATGATGCTCCACATGGCCACGGCGAAGTTAGTTTTGATAATGTGCGGGTACCAGTATGCAATTTTATTGGGGGCGCTGGTCAGGGCTTTGAAATTGCCCAAGGTCGTTTAGGCCCAGGTCGTATTCATCACTGCATGCGTTGTATTGGTGCAGCAGAAAAATCTCTGGAACTGATGATTGACCGTGGTATGAGCCGCACGGCGTTTGGTAAAGAAATTTTGAAACTGGGTGGCAATCTGGAACGGGTCGCAGAAGCACGGGTTGCGATTGATCAGGCGCGATTATTAACCTTGTATGCTGCCTATAAAATGGATACTTTAGGGAACATGGCGGCTTTGACAGAAATCTCGGCCATTAAAGTCGTGGCACCAAGTGTGCTGGAAAAAGTCGTGGATATGGCAATCCAGATTCATGGTGGCGCTGGTGTTTCACGTGATACACCATTGACCGGATTCTTTGCCCAAGCACGTGCGCTACGTTTGGCAGATGGCCCGGATGAAGTACATAAGGGCATGATTGCAAAATTAGAGTTGGCAAAACGTGGTTATAGTACGCGTCGTAAAAAATAAGTCTTAAGTTTAAAGATATTTAGATAGTAAAAAGATTTTAAGGAAATATTATGGCAGTCATTGATGTCGGTGGAAAAGTTCGTGAGGGTGAAGAACTGGATGTCCGCGCTATAGGAAACTGGCTGATTGAACACGGTGAAAATATTAAAGGTCCAGTTGAAGTCACTCAATATTCTGGTGGTGCGTCGAACTGGACTTATCGGCTGAAATATAGCAATGCCGATTTAATTCTGCGTCGTCCACCTAAAGGCACCAAGGCCAAATCTGCACATGACATGGCGCGTGAATATCATGTGCAACGGGCACTGGCTGATCACTATCCAGTTGTTCCGGAAATGTTGTTGCTATGTCAGGATGAATCAGTGATTGGCTGTGATTTCTATGTGATGAAACGCATTGAAGGCATTATTCCACGAGCGAATTTGCCCAAAGATCTGGACTTCAGTGAAGCTCAGGTACGCGAACTTTGTATCAATGTCATTGATAAACTGATCGAGTTGCATCAGGTTCCTTATCACGGTACTGAACTGGAAAAGTTAGGCAAAGGTGAGGGTTACTGCCGACGTCAGGTAGAAGGTTGGGATAGCCGTTATGACAAAGCTAAAACGATTAACGTACCTTCATTCAAGTACGTACGTAACTGGTTAAAAGATAATATTCCTGCCGATTCTAAAACCTGTGTGATTCACAATGACTGGCGTTTTGATAATGTTATTCTGGATCCTGACAATCCAACACAGGTGATTGGGGTACTGGACTGGGAAATGGCGACTCTAGGCGATCCACTTATGGACTTGGGTTCTGCCTTGGCTTATTGGGTGGAAGAGACTGACAATGCAATTTTTAAGGCAACCCGCCGTCAGCCGACCAATCTAAAAGGGATGTTTACCCGTAAGGAGGTTGTGGATTACTACCTGGAAAAAACTGGATTACAGCCAGAGAATTGGACCTTCTATGAAGTATTTGGCATTTTCCGTTTAGCGGTAATTGCCCAGCAGATTTATTATCGTTACTACCATAAACAAACCAATAACCCGGCGTTTAAAGATTTTTGGGTGGTAATTCATGCATTGCATATCCGCGCCTTAAAGCTGATTGGCAAACAAAAGATCGAAGCCAATGATCTTGCCCAGAAGTATATGAACAAATTTAAAGAGTTAATGCCAAAATGACCACCATTTACCTGATTCGACATGGCCAGGCATCTTTTGGAGCAGAAAGCTATGATCAGCTTTCTCCCAACGGTGAGCTGCAAGCCAAGTTACTTGGACGTTATTTCGATTCTATTCTTAAAGAAGCACCTGTGGTGATGGCTGGATCAATGCAACGTCATCAGCAAACAGCGCAATTGTGTCTGGATGAATGTTTTCCTGAAAGTGAATTGATTACCAATTCTGCCTGGAATGAATTTAATCATACTCAAGTCTTTGCCAGGTATGAGCCGCGATTTAATCAGCCGGAATTATTAAAAGAAGATGTGGCACAACATGCCAATCCTCGAGCGTATTTAAGCAAAATCTTTGAAGGGGCAATTGAACGCTGGACGGGGGGAGATTATCACCATGAATATGAAGAATCCTGGCCAGACTTTAAAAACCGTATTGAATCTGCATTGCAAGATCTATGCAATGAACTGGCTGAGAAAAGACCGCGCTATGCTGTAGTGTTTACTTCGGGTGGCGTTATCTCTGTGGCAGCAGGGAAAATTCTAGGCTTGAGTCCGAGCAAAACTTTTGCCTTAAACTGGGCCATTGCCAATACCAGCATGACGACTTTGCGTTTGGTGGGTAATGAACCGCAGTTACTTAGTCTGAATGAACATCATTTTATTAAGGCAAATCAACCAGAATTACTCACCTGGATCTAAAAGATCTGGAACAAAATGATTTTAAAGGAATAAAAAATGGCTAAAACAATTCTAATTACCGGGGCAAGTTCCGGAATTGGTGCAGGTATGGCACGTGAATTTGCACAAAAAGGTTATAATTTGGCAATCTGTGCGCGTCGTATGGAACGTCTGGAAGCTTTAAAGCAGGAACTGGAAAACCAGTACGGGATCAAAGTGATTGCCAAAACCCTGGATGTGACCAACTATGATCAGGTCTTTGAAGTATTCCGTGCCTTTAAGGAAGAGTTTGGTAGCATTGACCGAATTATCGTGAATGCTGGCGTTGGTGAAGGTCGTCGTATTGGAAAAGGTAACTTTGCTATTAACAAAGCTACGGTGGAAACCAATTTTATTTCTGCCTTAGCCCAGTGTGAAGCTGCAGTGGAGATTTTTCGTGCGCAAAACTCAGGTCATTTGGTCATGATTTCATCCATGAGCGCAATGCGTGGTATGCCAAAACACCTGACCGCCTACGGGGCTAGTAAGGCAGGAGTCGCGCATCTGGCAGAAGGAATTCGTGCAGAGCTGATTGATACACCTATTAAAGTGACGACGATCTTCCCGGGTTATATTCGTACTGAAATTAATGAAGGTGCGAAAAAACTGCCTTTTGAGGTAGACGAAAAAACGGGTTCGCGTTTATTGGCTGCTGAAATTGAAAAAGCGCCGGTTAAAGCGTATGTACCAAAATGGCCTTGGTTACCGTTGGGCTTGGCTATGAAAGTATTGCCACTAAAACTGGTGAATAAACTAGGATAATTCTTGTTTGGATGATCAAAAAGCTCCTAACGGGGCTTTTTTATTTTTGGAATTGAAACATTTTGACTTTAAAAATTAAGAAAATAATGTCTGGAAATTATTTTTTATAAATATGATTATACATTATGGTTTAGCATAGCTAAGGGTTGGTGAATATATGTATATGGGCTTATAACCAAATGAAAAAATTAGCTTTTATCATTATTCTGGTATTGACAGCAATGCCATATGCTCAAGCAGCATCTGATGAAGGAAAAAATCCGGATACGACCCGATTGTGTGAGGGAAAAGGACCTCATGTAAAGCTTACGGTTAAAATTGAGGGTCATACCATAAAAGGCTCATGTCAGATCGGCTTTAAACCTGCTCAAGTAAATGCCTTGCACTATGAAGCAATACGCGCTCCCGCTGTGCAAAATGCATGTAAGAGCAAAGCACGTGGTTCGACTCTTGTCATGAATGTAAATGGTGAACAGATACCGGGTAAATGTGATCTAGTCTTTAAAAGCAATCATTTCTAATAAATTCAACGATTCATGTGACATCACTATTTAAGTTTACCTAATAGATTTTTATTTTAAATCAAAATATTTAATAAAATTTTGATCATTTAAAGGGAATATAGATTCTGACTCTATATTCCTTTAGATATGTTTATTGATATGGGAAATAGTCAAAACAATTTACATTAGACTGATTAAGACGTTGTTGTTCATACACCATTTCTTTACGTTGCTCATCATAGTAGTTGTGTTTTTCCGAAATTGTGGCTAGTAGTGAAGCAGGTAGGTCTTTTCTATTCCTGTTAGCGTCTAATTGCATAACATTTATAGCAGCTATAGCTGCACTTTCTGCTTCACATAAAATTTTTGTCTTTTTACTAAAATGTAGGTCATCCCGATTTGCTTGAACATACTCAGCGATTTTTTTATCATACTGTTTTTCGTAATAATTTAAAGCATGTATGATTTGCCCTGCTGTCATATTTACGGTAATTTGAGGCTTTGTATTAGTCTCCTGACCAATAACTTTTCCTCTCATTAATTCAGGATTATTAGTCTGAAGCATTGGGTTTAAAACATAAGTATATAAACCATCTTTAACTTTTCCCCAATTAATACCTTCCGCGAGAACCGTTGAGCTAACAGTTAGAGTTAGTGCTAAAATAGCTAATTTAATTTTCATAAATATAAGTTAAGTTATTGGAAAAAAATGAAGTTATATTTTAATATTCAACTTTATATGTATGAAAATTCACCTTTAGTCTAGGAATATATCTACTAAATTATTTAAAAGTGAAATCGCTTAAATAAAATACAATATTATTAGAGTGAAATTTATTTTGTAACAACTGCTGTTTTTCTAAACATCCTGCTTTGAAAACTAGAGATATCAACTTTTATTTTCCGTATTTTCCTTTAATGTACACCTGTCCATAAATTAAAGGTTGTACATATGTCTTCATCCTCGGATATGACCAGTCAGCAGCGGATTGCCAAAGTCAGAACTGTGGTCATGCAGGCTGGCGAGGACCTGCGAGCACGATATCCCATCCTGAAACATCAAAATTTCATTGGTGCGAGTATTCTGACTTTTGCCTGGTCAGGCATGATTATATCTGCGTTGGCCTTTTATTATGGATATCTGACCGCATGGATCACCATTCCACTGATTGCCATATTTGCATCCTTAACACATGAATTGGAACATGATTTGATCCATTACATGTATTTCAAAAAAATGCCATGGGCACATCATTTAATGCTGGCTTTGGTATGGTTGGCACGTCCGAATACGATCAGTCCGTGGGCACGTCGTCGCCTGCATCTACATCATCATAAATATTCAGGGACTGAAAGTGACTTGGAAGAACGTGGTATCAGTAATGGTATGCCGTGGGGGACTCGACGTATTTTAGTGATCAGTGACCAGTTGATGTCAGTCTATCTGCGGCCATTTCAGATGTTCAAAATGATCCACCTGTTTCTGGAAAAGCAGCCTGAAAAAGAACGTAAAATTGCACAAATTTCACAGCTGCTTGGCTTTTTGCCTTTAAGTATTGTTTACTACGGTTTGTGTTATGTATTTGCAGTATTTCATATTTCCAATGCGATCGTACCCATGTTTGGTTATGAAATGCTGTGGTCACAAAGCATAATCGAGGCCATGCCATGGGTTAATTTAATGGCAGTCATTTGGGTGCTTCCCAACTTTATCCGTTCTTTTAGTTTACAGTTTGTCAGTTCAAATATGCATTATTACGGCGATATTGACCCGCGTGATGTAATCAAACAAACCCAAGTCTTGAACCCATGGTGGATGATGCCATTTCAGCTATTCTGCTTTAACTTTGGTGCAACACATGCGATCCATCATTTTGTCGTAAAAGAGCCATTTTATATCCGTCATATGACTGCCAAGACCGCACATAAAGTCATGAAAGAAGTAGGTGTGCGCTTTAATGATATTGGAACATTCCGTCGTTTAAATCGCTGGAATGAAATCAAAGCTAAGTAAAATAATAATGAAGTAAAATCCTGCTATAAGCGGGATTTTTTTATTTCTATACTTTAATTTTAATACAGAATTATTAAGAAGAATTTTAAGCGGTATATATTGATATTGTGTTTTAATTTTTTGATTATTAATTGTTTTTTATAATAATGGCGAATACTTTTTTAAAATACTACAGCCATTATTAGGGGACAAGGCATAGAAATGGATAGAAATATAAATATGTGAATATTCATAAAAAGTGACTATTAAGTTGTTACTTGAAGATTATAAACTGGGGTAAAATTAATCCTATCCTTATATAAATTAATCCATTATGTTGCTCAAAGCTGCTACGATTGCCTTAATACCTGCTCTAGTCATCCAGGGTAATCGCGTCAAGAAAAAAACGCTACGATTACCAGAACCTGCTGGGGAACGCGAAGGTTTGATTGGGCAAGGGAAACCTTTATCCATCCTGATTGTTGGAGATTCGGCAGCAGCCGGTGTCGGGGTAGATCATCAAGAAGACGCATTAACTGGGGCAATCTTAAATCAGCTCCAGCAAGATTATCAGATTCGCTGGAAACTTCAGGCGAAAACGGGAGATGCGACTTCCAACGTCATTCGCGTATTAGAAAAAATTCCGGCTGAACACTATGATGTTGTAGTGACTTCAGTCGGTGTAAATGATGTTACCAAGCTGATACCCGCAGATGTGTGGATTAAAAAGCAGCAGAAACTTTATCAGGCGATTGAAAGTCGCTTTAGTCCTGAGTTAATTATCGCGGCCGGTGTTCCACCAATGAACATGTTCCCGGCTTTACCAAATCCATTAGCTTGGTTATTTGGTCATTATGCCAAAGCCATGAACTCTGAGCTGGAGAAATTTGTCAGCAAGAAAGCCAATATGCAGTGGATTGAGTACGATATCAAACAATATCAGGCACTCAATCTGGAAATGGCCAAAGACGGTTTTCACCCGAGTAAAGAAGTTTATACGCTTTGGGGACAGGAAGTTGCTACAAAAATCCGCCAAAAATTTTAGAATAGAATTTCTATACACTAATTTAGTGGAATTTTATGTCGGATATTGAAACCCATCCTCTAGAACCTTTTTTACCGGAAAATTCCAAACTTCTGATGATGGGCAGTTTTCCGCCACCAGAAACACGTTGGAAAATGCGTTTCTATTATCCAAATTATCAAAATGATATGTGGCGGATATTTGGTTTAATTTTCTTTCATAATAAAGATTACTTTCTGGATATTGCCAATAAGAATTTTCAGGAGATGCTGATTCGGGAATTTTTGCTGGAAAAAGGTATTGCGATTTTTGATACGGCGTATCAGATCCGGCGATTGAAAGGGAATGCTTCAGATAAATTTCTGGAAATTGTTACGCCAACTGACCTCAACAAACTGCTTGTTCAGATGCCTTTATGTCATAGCATTATGACCACAGGCGATAAAGCGACCGAAACCCTGATGCTATCCATGCCTGAAGGCACAGAAAAACCTGCTATCGGGCAGCCGAGTAAAGCACATTTTGCTGGACGTGAACTAAAACTCTATCGAATGCCATCATCATCACGAGCCTATCCATTGGCTTTGGAGAAAAAGGCGGAAGCCTATCGGCAATTGTTTAGAGATGCTGGACTGATTTAGGTTTTAGCAATAAAGGTGAATGCAATACTTATACTGTTTACGTTAAATCTATCTTGATTGAAGCACATATTTCATTTTGGGATTAAGAAAATAAAATGCATGCATATTTATAGTTAATTACCAACTAATAGTAAGTATTAAATCTATGTATCCGGCATCATTTGTGGATATTCCACCCATTTAAAACCATGCGCCTGAAAATCCCGAACATGGCTAAAGTCAGACCAGATCAGGCGGCTGCCTTTGGTCCATCTTAATAGTTTTATTCTGCGATGGACCAGCTCCAGTTCAGTTTCAGTTGCAGGTCGCAGTTCACTGATTTCCGCATATAAACGTACTCCTGGATAACTGCTAAATTTACCGCTCATTAAAGATTTTAGCCAAAATGACTGGCTACTATTTACTGCTTGAATACACGCTTTCGAACTATGTGGAAGGTTCTGTTTCAGGCTGGTACAGTAGCGGTCAAAGAAAAAGCCTGTGGGTTTATATTCATGTAAAAATAAAGTGCCGATGGGACTGCTTGTAGGAAATCCATCAGAGGTGATTGTAGATACCGAGCAGTGCATGGCAGCACGCTGGGCATCAGCAAAGACATTCCGGATCTTAAGCCAATCTTGAGGCTGAATATTTACCATCATAAGGTTATCTTCATTTTTTATTATTTTCATTAACATAGCATAGAGCATATATAAAATTGCCGAGACATTACGACTTACCATTCATCTCTATAGAAATTTTAAAATAAAAAAGGCGATTGAATCGCCCTTAAATGTTTTAGTGATGGCTTTAAATATTAACCATCATATTCCACATAATCCCAAAGATTTAAACGAGATTTAATTTCACGACGAATATTCGGTAATAAAGGCAACAGCGTGCCATCGATCCATAAACTCAAAGCTTGTGAAGATAGTAATTGTTGCTGCTCATCAACCAGTTTCGCACCTTTGACGACGACCAAAGTTTCTTCATTGACTTCAGTTTCTACACCTTTAAAGAGCACCTGCAGATCATAGCCAGAATCCTGAATCAGCCATTCCATTTCAATCTGGATATTTTCATTGGACTGGATGATAACCTGACCTTCAATCACTTCTGTATCAGAAATACAATCATGCTCTACACGGATTTTGGCGAGAAACCATTCCTGAGCGGATAATTCTTGAAGGGTTTTGTTTGGTGTGAGGATATCACTTAACTTAAACTGGCGGCTTAAATCAAAAAATTGCATGGGAGTGTGGCGAAAAAACTTCGCATAAAACTGGAAAAGTGTAATTTTAAGGCAATCTAGAGCTGTGGTACAGATCATGACCGCATTGATCGAATAAACGTCTAAAACCTGCACAATTTTCAATTAATCCTAAAATTAACAATCTCTAAAATGAGGTGGAAATTTAATTTTGTCATCTGGTTGTCATCACATTGCCCATTCAGCCGGAAAAGTCGTGACCAAATGCATCATAAAACGCTGGAATCGGGTTGTTTCAGGATCATGGGTAAATTTTAAAATTTTTCCGTCTTTCTGTTGGTCCAGCCAGATAATTTCCCCTTTATCATTCAGCTTAAGTTGATAAGCAATACGTGGCAGATATTTATCTAACGATGCTGCAATTTCATTTTGAAGTTTCTCTGATTCGATCACCAGTCCGACTTCAGTATTCAGGCGTGCTGAACGGGGATCAAAGTTAAAAGAGCCGATAAAGACTTTGCCATCCGCATGGAAAAACTTGGCATGCAGGCTGGAGCTGTTTTTATTTTTAGCTGGAATCACATTACCTGTCATTTTTTCATACCAGGTACGTTCCCGACGTTCGATATAAGGTTTAAATTCCCAGATTTCTATACCATTTTTGAGCAATTGATTACGGTATTGCTGATAGTAGGCATGTACCACAGGCACATCATTCGCCAAAAATGAGTTAGTGACTACCCGAATTTTCAAGCCATTTCGGGCACGCTTGCTCAGATAATCCGTTCCCCATTGGGTGGGAACAAAATAGGAAGACACCAGGTCTAACTGATTTTTTGGTTCACCCATCAGATCTAACATCTGGGTATAGATGAAGTCTTCATCATTTATCGTGTGACGTGCTTTTCTGGGGGAATCGGCAACAAAGTGCGCACTGGCCCATTGCACAGGTTGTGACTGTAATTGTTTGGCAATTTGTTGCTCGGCAATATTGACGCGACGCTGGGTTTCCTTGGCATCCAAACGGGTTTGAGCAAATAATTTTCTTAATTCAACCAAATCATCCGGTTTAGACCTTTCCTCTAAGATCTGCTGGATATCATAACTCAGCGTATCATTCCAGAAGTCGATAAAAGACTGGTTGGCATCTGTGACCGCATTGCCGGCAAAGAAAATATCGACATCGGTAAACTGAAAATCATTGCTGGCTTCAAAATATTCACTGCTGATATTACGGCCACCGGTGACAGCCACACTGCCATCGGCAATGATCAATTTATTGTGCATACGGTGATTCACTTTCTTTAAACGCAGCCCATAATCTAGGGCGCGAAAGTGACGAAATTTATAAGGATTAAATAATTTGGTTTCGATATTAGGATGTTGGCTCAGCGCAAGCAGTTTATCATCCAGCTGAGTACCATTCTGGTCATCAATTAATAGCCGGACTTTAACTCCGCGATCGGCGGCATTCAGCAACTGGGACAATACCAGATTGCCAATAAAATCATCGTTCCAGATATAATATTGCAAATCAAGATGATGCTTGGCGTGATTGATTAGGTGTAGCCGTGCTGCAATACTCATGAAACCGTCATATAGCGGTAAATAAGCGGTTAAACCTTCCTGAACATTTTCCCGGGCTTCGGTTTTTTGAATCCAGTGCTGGGATTGTACCGGTGTAATTTTTGCTTTAGTCGATGTGTTTGGATCTAACTCACAGCCTGTCAAAAAAATGGATAAGCTAATAAAACTGATACAAAGTATTTTAGTTCGGTGAGTCATTGAGTTTCCATTAATTATTTGGCTTTATTCTTCCCATATTAAGGATGTTAATGGTTGAATCTCAGAATAGAAAGAGGTTACTGTTAGTCATCTGTTAAATCAGCAAACAAAGGATAGTTTTAAATGAAATCACGTGCAGCGGTAGCGTTCGGTCCAGGCGAGCCATTACAGATCGTTGAAGTTGATGTCGCACCACCGAAAGCTGGCGAAGTTCTGGTAAAAATTAGCCATACGGGCGTGTGTCATACTGATGCCTTCACTTTATCTGGTGAAGATCCTGAAGGTGTATTCCCGGCAATTCTGGGCCATGAAGGTGCAGGTGTGGTGGTTGAAGTGGGTGAAGGTGTCACCAGCTTAAAACCGGGTGATCACGTGATTCCTCTATATACTGCTGAATGTGGTGAATGTCTGTTCTGTAAATCTGGCAAAACTAACTTGTGTGTTGCTGTACGTGCAACTCAGGGTAAAGGGGTAATGCCGGATGGTACGACCCGTTTCTCTTATAATGGCGAGCCAATTTACCATTACATGGGCTGTTCAACATTCTCTGAATATACCGTGGTTGCTGAAGTTTCTCTGGCGAAAATCAATCCGGAAGCAAATCATGAACACGTTTGCTTATTAGGCTGTGGTGTCACTACAGGTATTGGTGCAGTACATAACACAGCAAAAGTACAGGAAGGCGATACGGTTGCAGTATTCGGTCTGGGTGGTATCGGGTTGGCAGTGGTACAAGGTGCCCGTCAAGCCAAAGCCAGCCGTATTATTGCAGTAGATACCAATGCTGACAAATTTGAACTGGCAAAACAGTTCGGTGCAACCGACTTTTTAAATCCAAAAGACTATGACAAGCCAATCCAGCAAGTCATTGTGGAAATGACAGGCTGGGGTGTAGATCATTCATTTGAATGTATCGGTAATGTCGACGTAATGCGTTCTGCACTAGAATGTGCACACCGTGGCTGGGGTCAATCAGTCATTATTGGTGTCGCTGGTGCAGGTAAAGAAATTTCGACCCGTCCATTCCAGCTCGTGACTGGCCGTAAATGGATGGGGACTGCATTTGGTGGCGTAAAAGGTCGTTCACAATTGCCAGGAATGGTTGAGCAGGCCATGAAAGGTGATATCCAGCTAGAACCATTTGTAACCCATACTATGCCGCTTGAGCAGATTAACGAAGCATTTGATCTGATGCATGAAGGCAAGTCGATCCGTACAGTGATTCATTTTGACTAAGCGGATCAATTTTAAAAGGCCGGTAAATACCGGTCTTTTTTATGTTTATTTATTTTAAATTGGATACATTTGCCTCTCAAACCCTCACAGAGCTTAACTGAATCCGCACAAGCCTTCTAAAGTCATTTTGGTTCAGAGCTTTATAGTGATGAAAGCATATTGATATGCGTTAAGAAAACCATTTTCAACAATAAGGATAAGCTCTATGTCGAATGATAATTTTGATCGTGATTTAATCAAGAATTCTCCGAAAGAAGTACGTGATGATTTAAATGCCGATCCAATTACTGGTGAACCGGGTGCGCATCCGGTAGGTACAGGTGTCGGTGCTGCAGGCGGTGCAGCTGCAGGTGCAGCAATTGGTTCTGCTGCAGGTCCGGTTGGAACTGCTGTCGGTGGCGTAGTCGGTGCAGTGGTTGGCGGGTTAGCGGGTCATGGTGTAGGTGAAGTGGTAAACCCAACCGAAGAAGAAGCATATTGGCGTGAAAATTCATTAAATACGCCTTATTATACTGAAGCACGTACAAGTTATAGCGATCTGGATTATGATCGTGATTATCATACGGCGTATCAGGTCGGTTATGAAAATCGTGCCCATTATGATGCTAACACCCGTTTTGAAGATGCCGAATCCGATTTAAGAATCAAATGGGAACAGGTAAAAGGCGAGTCGCGTCTGAACTGGGAGCAGGCTAAATATGCGATCCGCGATGCCTGGAACCGTGTTTCACGTTGATTCTGCTTTAATAATGAGTCACTGAATCTTGACAAGGTCTGAGGTAGCTTCAGATCTTGTCAAACTTTGGTATAGCTATGACAAATAGGTGGATTGATAAATAAAAATAGCCACACTAATAAATATTTTTTTTACAATTTTTACTTGTCAAATACTGATATACCGCGTATTTTAAATTTCATATTCACATTTTTATGAATTACATAACATGCTCAAGCAACCTGTAAACTTAAACGCTTATTATTATTTCTGGCAGTTTAGATGATTGCCTGAATGCGTTCGGGCAAGTAAAAGGTTGCCCACCCAGTTTATACCTGATCGGCAACCCTGATCAGGTTTTTTTATGCTTGTTATATTTACTAATTTTGGAGACAGCCATGACTTACTTTAACTATTCATACTTTAGCAACTTTTATTGGTTCTACTTTAACCAGTTGATGAACCTTAGCACACAGACACATAGACCCATAAAGCTCAAATAAAAGTTCGGACTGTATTGATCAGTCCAAAGGATGAAAGTCATGAATAGCGTTATTACATCACAACAACAGCAAACTGAAACTCTATTAAGCCTGCCGGCAGAATTGAAAGCACAATTGCCATTGTCTCCACAATTGGCTGAACAGATTGCCGGACAGCGACAAACCATACAGAACATTCTAGAGGGTAAAGATCACCGTCTGATGGTGATTACCGGACCATGCTCCATCCATGATGAAGCCTCCGCACTTGAATATGCAGAAAAATTAAAACAGTTACAGGCTCAAATTTCTGATCAGATTTTCCTGGTCATGCGAGCTTACATTGAAAAGCCTCGTACCACAGTCGGCTGGAAAGGTTTTCTATACGACCCTGCACTGGATGGTTCATCCAATATGCAGCTGGGTCTGCAAAAATCCCGCGAACTTTACCTGAACATTATTGGCATGGGCTTACCGATTGCTTCGGAGATCCTCAGTCCAATGGCGACGGCGTATTTTGATGATTTACTGGCGTGGGGTGCGATTGGTGCACGTACCAGTGAATCTCAGATCCACCGCGAAATTTCTAGCCAAATGCCATACAGCATCGGTTTCAAAAATGGCACTGATGGTTCGATTCAGATTGCTTTAGATGCGATTCAGTCAGCTTCACATCCGCATCAGTTCCTGGGCATGAGCCAATCGGGTTTACCATGTATTTTAAATTCCAAAGGCAATCCAAAAGCCCATCTGATTCTGCGTGGATCAAATAGTGGTCCGAACTACCAGTTATCTGAAATCGAGAAAATCAAAGCCAAACATTCAGCGGAATTGCCAGCATTAGTGATTGACTGTAGCCATGGCAACAGTTCCAAAAATCCGATGTTACAACCGGAAGTTTTAGAGCAGATCGTGGCAGAACGCCTACAGACCAATGTTCGCGGTGTGATGCTGGAAAGTCATCTGGTTGATGGCAATCAGAAAATTTCAGATGGTATGGTTTACGGACAGTCGGTTACAGATGGATGTCTGGGCTGGACAAAAACCGAACAACTGTTGTTAAATATGACAGATTCACTGCGACTGGAAGGTTTAAAGCGTAGTGCTTAAATTTACGGTCATGCCTTTCCTCACACTGTTGGGGGAAAGGCATGAGTGAATGCTACTGAGAGGAAGACTGCTTATAAAGTTTCGATCAGCACCGTTACTATGTAGAACATACAGAATAATAATCATAAAAAATATATTTATAAATACATCAAAAAATAAGTGATTTCACAATAACAATAATTTTTCAGGATCTGCATCAAACCGTTTTATATCGCGCGATGGACATGATCTGAGGGACCTGGATATGTATACACCCGAATTGCTCGATGAAGCACGTAAATTTATGCACCATATGCTGACCAAAGTGGTTGAATATGGAGGTTCCGATCTTTTTATTACCGCAGATTTTCCACCAAGTATCAAACAGCAGGGCTTGATGAAACCTTTTGGTCAGCAAAAACTGGCAGCGGATAAAACCCGTTTGTTTGCCTATGCTTTAATGAATGAACGACAGATCAAGGAATTTGAATCAGTGATGGAATGCAATTTCGGTATCAGTGTACCGGGTGTATCACGCTTCCGGGTCAATGTCTTTCAGCAACAGCATAATGTTGGGATGGTAATCAGAACCATTACTACGGAGATTCCAAGCTTTCAGCAATTAGGACTACCAAACTCTTTGCAACAAGTGATTATGGAAAAACGTGGGCTGGTTCTGATTGTAGGTGCGACAGGTGTTGGTAAATCCACCACACTGGCAGCCATGATTGATCACCGCAATACCTATTCTGAAGGACATATTATTACCATGGAAGATCCGGTGGAATACGTGTATCAACATAAAAAGTCCATGATTACCCAACGTGAAATTGGCGTAGATTGTGTTTCTTGGCATAACGCGCTGATCAATACCATGCGTCAGGCACCGGATGTGATCGTGATTGGTGAAATCCGGGATACCGAAAGTATGGAGCATGCGATTGCCTTTGCTGAATCCGGTCATCTGTGTTTGGCCACCCTGCATTCTAATAATGCCGATCAGGCTTTAGACCGCATTATTAATTTCTTCCCGGAAGAACGCCGCAATCAGCTGTTAATGGATTTATCCGCCAATATGAAAGCTGTGATTTCGCAACGTTTGATCCGTATCGAGGATGGGCAAGGTCGTCGTGCTGCCGTTGAAATTTTATTGAATACGTCGCTGGTGTCTGATTTTATCCGTAAAGGAGATTTTTACGAGCTGAAAACTATTATGGCGCGTTCGCGTGAACTCGGCATGCAGACCTTTGATCAGGCATTATTTGATTTGTATAACCAGGGAATTATTTCTTATGACGAAGCTTTGCGTAATGCGGATTCAAGTAATGAAATGCGTTTGCAGATCAAATTAAAAAGCAGTCGCATCAATCCCGCTCTTCAGGAAGAAGGGAGTAGGATGACGATACTGGAACAATCCAAGGAAACTACACTTTCCAGAATCTGACCAGCATTTTGCTGAAATCAAGCTGCATTCAAATGCAGTTGAGTTGGATGATAAGTTTGTCCACGGTGGTTTAAAGATCACAACGCTTTAGCCATCAAGGCTTTTAATTTAATTTCCTTATTTAAAAAAATATGTGGACGGATTCATTTCGATGGGTTTCCAATTTACTTTTCTAAAATCTGAACTCTAGTTTATCAATAGTTATAACTATTAGATTTTAATTTCATTGAGATCATTTCCCTTTATTTTTATTTTTCTTGAATCAGGTCACAGAATTATTTGAAAAAATTATCTTTATAAATCAAATGTATTTGAGGCTTTTGAAAAAACGCTGCACAATAAAATCAAAATATATTGATATGAGTCTTTTTTGAAGATTTATACCATTGTGCATTACAGAGGAAAATATGTTCACGGCAGAGTTATTAGAAGAAGCACGTAAGTTTATGCACCATATGCTGACCAAGGTCGTTGAATATGGTGGTTCAGACCTGTTCATTACCGCAGACTTTCCTCCGAGTATCAAACATCAAGGATTAATGAAACCTTTTGGGCAACAGGAACTTACCCCAGAAAAAACCAAACTGTTTGCCTATGCGCTGATGAACGAAAAGCAGCGTAGAGAATATGAAGCAGAACTGGAATGTAACTTTGCCATTACTGTACCAGGCGTTTCACGTTTCCGTGTCAACGTATTCCAGCAGCAACTCAATGTCGGTATGGTGATCCGGACCATCACTGCAGAAATTCCGAATTTCCAGAAGTTAAAATTGCCAGAGTCACTCAAGCATGTGATTATGGAAAAGCGCGGTCTGGTACTCGTCGTGGGCGGTACAGGTTCAGGTAAGTCGACTTCGCTTGCTGCGATGATTGATTATCGTAATGAAAACTCAGCTGGCCATATCATTACCGTAGAAGACCCGGTGGAATATGTACATAAACATAAGAAGTCAATGATCACCCATCGCGAGGTCGGGGTAGATAGCCATTCCTGGCATAATGCCTTAAAAAATACCTTGCGTCAGGCACCCGATGTGATTCTGATTGGTGAAATCCGGGATACGGAAACCATGGAACATGCGATTGCCTTTGCCGAAACAGGGCATCTCTGTCTGGGGACACTGCATTCTAACAATGCCAACCAGACACTGGACCGGATTATTAACTTCTTCCCGGAGGAACGCCGTAATCAGTTATTGATGGATCTATCTTCCAATATGAAAGCGATTGTCTCTCAGCGTTTGGTCCGTACTGAAGATGGCAAGGGACGTCGTGCCGCAGTCGAAATTATGCTGAATACACCATTGGTATCAGATCTTATTCTGAAAGGTGATTTCCATGAATTAAAAGCAATTATGGGCAAATCACGTGAACTTGGTATGCAGACTTTTGATCAGGCATTATTTGATCTTTATAATGAAGGTGCGATTTCTTATGAAGAAGCATTGCGTAATGCTGATTCGACCAATGAACTTCGTCTGCAAATCAAACTGAAAAGTACGCGTGCTAATCCAGCCATGAATAATACGGCCACCGCATTTAGCATGATGGAAGAGAAAAAGCCGGATAATGAAACGGATGAAGATGCCAGTAGTACAGAACAAAGCTCATAAATCTGAGAGGCTTAAATTAAAAACCGACATGAAATAAGGTCGGTTTTTATTACTGGATTAAGCTATAACAGTTGTACGTTGAACCACGAATTTAAAATACAGCAGGCTCAAGGCTGTTAGAGCGGCACAAATAATAAAGGCGAAGCTAAAGCTTTGCTTGGCAATCATCATCCCAACGACTAATGAGCCAATGGCAATGCCGATGTCGTAGCAGGTGTAGAAAGTCGAAGTGGCATAGCCAATCCGGTGCTTGGGAGCACGTTGAATGGCGAGAGTTTGCAAGCAAGGTTGAGCACTACCAAAACCTAATCCGATCAGTACGGCTGCCAGCATAAATCCAGTCAGGGTATGAATCTGACTTAAAACCAATAGCCCCAGACTAAAGGTAAGAACCGCAGGATAAATTACATATTGTGGACCTTTACGGTCATAAATTTTGCCAGTAATCGGGCGTAGGCTCATCATGGAAATGGCAAAAACCACAAAGAATAAGCCTGCGTACTGCATCAGATGAATTGAACTGGCAAAGGGGGCAATAAAAGACATGATGCTGGCATATGAGAAGGAAATCATCATGGCCATTAAGGCAACAGTCAGGGATTTTCTCTCAATAAAATTACTTAAACCCAACTTGGTTTTTTCAGCTTCACTGTCTGGTTGTTTGACTTCTTGCACCGGAATTAGAAAGCAGAAGATATAACCGATAAAGATCATGGCCACCAGTACAGCAGTCACCATGGTATAGCTTAAATAAGGAATAAGACTTAGGCCAATGAGGGGGCCGAGTACAATTCCGAGATTCACCGACATGGCATAATAACCCATGCCTTCGCCTCGGCGACTATCGGGAATAAACTGGTTTACCACAGGAACACAGACGGTAGTAAGGATACTAAACCAGACCCCGTGGATTAAACGCAGGATATATAAACTGGTCATATTGCTAATAAATAAATAGCCAAAAGCAATGAAACAGAACATCGTCGCGGAGATAATTAAAGTACGACGCTGTCCCAATTTATCAATAATCAAACCACTAAATGGGCGAATCAAGATCGCAGAAACCATGAATAGCGTCAGGGTTAATCCGGCTTGGGTTACACTGCCCCCAAGTTCTTTAAGAATATAGATCGGTAAAATCGTAGTCTGGGCAAAATAAAAAATAAACAAAAACAGATTATTTGCCAGACAAAGCAAAAAGGACTTTGTCCACAACGGCGTTACAGTTGCGTTCATCATGATCCAGAAATTTTAATGTGAAACGCTAGGCCAAAATTAGTATTTTTTTTATGGAACATGCTGAATGCGATATTCAGCAACAAAGCGCGTCACGAAGACTATATGGGAGATTATGTGAATAATACAATAAAAACCGACAAATGTGGGGTCATTTTAATATGTAAAAGGTCTTAAAAATTTAGGTATAAAAAAATCAGCCCGCAGGCTGATTCTTAAAACAGGTTAAATTAAAGGCCTGCTTCATATTCAGTATTGCTGAGCAGTTTTTCGACATCCGCGATATTATCTGGCTTGATTTTGTAAATCCAGCCTTTGCCATACGGGTCATCATTAATGAAATCCGGATCATCTTCCAGTGCCGGGTTAATTTCAACAACGATACCAGAAACAGGCGCATGGATATCTGACGCAGTTTTTACAGATTCGACAACACCTGCTTGCTGACCTGCGGTCACGTGTGAATCAAGATCTGGCGCTTCAACATAGACCAGGTCACCTAAAGCATCCTGTGCATGGTCAGAAATACCGGTCACCACAAGATCACCCTCAATGCGTACCCATTCATGTGTACTTGCGTACTTTAATTCTGAAGGATGATTCATTGATAACTCCTTAAATCGCTTAGGTTCATTTTTGACATGATTTATACATTCTTTTGCTGCAAAACAAAAGGCTTATAGATACGGATCTTTACGCCAGTTGCTTGGACTGCGACCACTCCAGCGTTTAAAGGCACGACTGAAGTTGGCGACATCACTATAGCCGAGTTCATCGGCAATCTGTTCCAGAGTGAAGTCTGTTCGTGAAAGCAGGGAAGTTGCATGACGATAACGTACTTCATCGACCAGTGTCGAGAAAGAAGTGCCTTCTGCGGCCAGCTGACGTTTC
Organism: Acinetobacter sp. 22323; assembly: GCF_052044895.1. Taxonomy (NCBI): domain Bacteria; kingdom Pseudomonadati; phylum Pseudomonadota; class Gammaproteobacteria; order Moraxellales; family Moraxellaceae; genus Acinetobacter; species Acinetobacter sp. 22323. The sequence continues at coordinate 51,131 of NZ_JBQEOL010000005.1, forward strand.
AAGGTACGATCCGACATATGCAGACGGTCGGCGACTGCTTCAATACTAAGATAATGCTGTTCTGAATTGGTCAAAATATCCCGTACCCGCATGGCAATACGATGTCGTTCACCCAGGGCAGAAAGTTCTGTTTCACACTGGTTAATCGCAATCTGGCTGGCGATTGGATCGGCATGCACCAGTTTGTTCATCAGATAGCTTTTATCAAAGCTAAGTAACAGATGTGGCTGTTCAAAACGGAACTGATGCGTGGGGAATTTCACCATAAAGCGTTCAAAACCTTCCGGCTTTTTAAAATCGAAATCGATTTCTCCGGTTGCATCGCTGATCCCGGTAATGGCTTTAGCCATACTGATCAGACCGATCATCAGGGCGATTGAAATTTCAGTACGCAGCGGTTCCATCTGAATATCAGTTTGTAGCTGTACTGTGGCCTTGACCCCAAAGGTCGAGAAGAACAGTTGCAGGAAGGGCAAACGCAACTGAATAAAACGGTTGGCCAGCACCAAAGCTTCGGTAATATTGTTTGCCGTCATGATGGCATAGCCAATAAAGCCATGAATAGAAATACGCATCTGTGTGCCGAGGTGATAGCCCAAGGTCGGTTCACCCGTCAGCTTGAGTGCGTGTTTAACCATATCATTGGCAATGGCAGTTGGAATTCGGAACTCAGGGTCTGCCAGCTGTTCGCTGGTTAGCCCAAAAGGTTTGAATAGCGACTCATCGTTATAGCCCCAGCGGGAGATAACGTCGAGAAGCAAAAGACCATAAACACCCGGGATGCCTTGGTCTTGGCGTGGAACAATCATCTTCATGCGCGATCCGTTGCACTCAGTCAAATTTTTTCTATTTATGTGCCCATATTGGCATGAACTAGCCAGTTTTATCTTTAAAATTGTTGGACAAAATGCCGAGCCTTACCCAAACACTTCAAGCAGATTAGCCTGAAATGTGGGTAAAAATCAAACTAAACTGCTGTAAATTCTCGCTTAAATACCAGAATATTTGTGGTTGAATTAAACAGAACCTGATCTTGCTGGTTCAAGGCTTGGGTTTCATAGCGAACGATGCCACGATCAGGTTTACGTTTGGAAGGTTGAATATCAGTGATGGTCACAATCACCCGGATTTCATCATCAGGGCGGGTCGGGCAGGGCCAACGCACATGCGAATCCGCCCCAATCAGACCATAAGCAACCGGGAAACATTCGGTCCATAAACGCATGACCACTGCAGCAGTATGCCAGCCACTGGCGGCCAGACCCCGGAAGATCGGATGCTGTTCGGCCTGTTCCGCATCGACATGAAACGGCTGCGGGTCATAGGCATGAGCAAACTTTAGAATTTCGTCCTTACTCATGCGGTAAGAACGACTTTTAAACTCATCACCAATCTGCAGGTCTTCCAGATATAACATGTTCTATCCTTGTTTTTTTGTGTCGTGTTCCATTAAAAATCCGCCAGTCTGACGTTGCCACAGATGCGCATAAATTCCATTCAATGCCACCAGTTCATCATGTGTGCCTTGTTCAACAATCTTACCCTGATCCAGCACAATCAACCGGTCCATTTGCGCAATAGTAGAAAGACGGTGAGCAATCGCAATCACAGTTTTACCTTTCATCAGCTCATCCAGACTGCTCTGAATTGCTGCTTCAACTTCTGAATCCAGTGCACTGGTTGCTTCATCCAGAATCAGAATAGGTGCATCTTTCAGAAAGACACGGGCAATCGCAATACGCTGACGCTGACCACCAGACAGCTTGACGCCACGCTCGCCAACATAGGCCTCATAACCACGCTTACCGCGCATATCGCTTAGTTGCGGAATGAATTCCTCTGCCTCAGCTTTACGCACCGCCTCAAACATTTCTTCATCTGTCGCATTCGGACGGCCATATTTTATATTTTCAGCCACACTACGATGTAACAGTGAAGTGTCCTGTGTCACCATGGCAATATTCTTGCGCAGGCTATCTTGAGTCACATCTTCAATATTTTGTCCATCGATTAAAATACGACCTTGGTCAATACGATAGAAATTCAGCAATAGCTGAATCAGGGTAGATTTACCGGCACCAGAACGACCCACCACACCGATTTTTTCACCTGGTCGTATGGTCAGGTTCAAACCATCAATCACATTTTTGTCATTATAGGCAAAGCAAACATTATCAAATTTGATTTCACCCTGTTTCAGTTCCAGTTCTTTGGCATCCGGCTTGTCCTGAATCGAAATTGATTTACCCAGAGTTCCCATGCCGTCCTGAATGGTTCCGACATTTTCAAACAATTGCGAGGTTTGCCACATCAGGAATTCGGCAATACTGTTCAGTTTCAGTACCATCGCCGTAGTTGCAGCAATAATGCCGAGCTGAGCCTGACCTTCCATCCATAACCAGATCGCTGTCCCTAATACACCGCCATAGAGTACGAGGCTCAGTAGCAAAATACTGATTTCATACTGGGCACCCAGTCGCATCTGTTTATAAACCGTCACCATAAACTCTTGCATGGATGCTTTGGCATACTGGCTTTCACGGCCTGCATGAGCAAAAAGTTTAACGGTCTGAATATTGGTATAGGCATCGGTCACACGGCCAGTCATTACCGCACGGGCATCGGCCTGTTCATGTGAGATTTTGCTGAGACGGGGAATAAAATAGCTGGCAGCACAGATAAACAGCAGCAGCCACACCATCAGTGGAATAATCAGATAAGCAGAAATTGAACCGAGTACGATGTTAATGGTAATGAAATAAATCACTACATAGGCCAGCATATCGCCGAGAATGACCCAGAATTCACGGATCGCTAGTGAGGTCTGCATGACCTTGGCAGATAAACGACCGGCAAAGTCATTGTGGAAGAAATCTAGGCTTTGCTTGAGCAGCAGATTATGGAAACGCCAGCGCAAACGCATTGGGAAATTACTGTATAAAATCTGGTGCTTGATCAAGGACTGCGCACTGGCAAAGAAAATATTGGCCAGCAGGACTACAGTGAGTAAAGTCAGGTTGGCCGCATGTTGCTCCAAAAAGGTGTCTGGCTGACTTTGGCTGAGCCAATTGACCAGATCGCCAATTTTAGCATATAGCAAGGCCTCGAAACTGGCTGCACCGGCAGTACAAAGGACAAGAATCAACAGATAACGGCGTACGCCATAAGCCGCTTGCCAGACAAAAGGGAAAAAACTGGTGGGCAAGGGTTGGTTCAGATTTTTGGTGGGATAGGGATCTACCAGCCGTTCAAGCCATCGAAACATTAGTGTGCTCTTTTCTCATGCATTTTGCTTTTCACGGATTATAAAGGATTCTGTTTTTATAAGGCTGAATTAAGGTGAAATTGCCACAAAATGATTAACTAAATCAAACTTTAGGTTGCAAAGTTTAAAACCTAGAAAAGTTGATTTCAGGTAAATAAAAAATTTAAAAAAACATCGATGAAATTGCATAGCTACGTCAATAAAAAAAGCCTGAGATGACGTATCATTTCAGGCTTGGAGTAACTGCGTTTAAATTAAGTAATAATTGGCGAAGCAGGCGCTGTAAATACTTCCTTAAAATCGCTGCCTGAAGGTGCCTGATACACTTTCAGGCCAAATTCCGGAATAATTGCCAATACATGATCCATAATATCAGACTGAATATTCTCATATTCAGTCCACACCGTGGTATTGGTAAAGGCATAGATTTCTAGCGGTAAGCCTTCACTGGTCGGCTGTAATTGACGCACCATTAGAGAAAAGTCTTTAGTAATACCCGGATGCTGTTGCAGATAAAATTCCAGATAGGCACGGAACGTTCCTAAATTGGTTAAACGGCGCTGATTATATTGGGAATTATGCTGTAACTGCTGGTTGAATTTGACCAGTTCTTCAGTCTTGGTATTCAGATAATGATCCAGCAGGATAAAGTTTTTGAGTTTGGTCTGTTCTTCCTCACTCATAAAATGCACGCTGCTTTGATCAATATGAATCGAACGTTTGATACGACGCGCACCAGCTTCCTGCATTCCTCGCCAGTTTTTAAACGTATCCGTCACTAACTTATTGGTTGGAATGGTCGTAACAGTTTTGTCAAAGTTTTGCACGGTCACAGTATGTAATGACATATCAATTACATCACCATCCGCATTCAGTGAAGGCATTTCAATCCAGTCACCGATACGCACCATGTCATAAGAAGAAATCTGTACTGAAGCCACCAATGAAAGAATCGTGTTCTGAAACACCAGCATCAGCACGGCAGCCATCGCACCGAAACCCGCCAGCAAAGTAAACACATCCTTTTTCAGGAAGGTACCCAGAATCATCAATCCACAGACAATAAAAATCAGCAGTTTCACTAGCTGCAAATAGCCTTTAATCGGTTTATTGCGTGATTTGGGGTTGCGCTGATAAATCAGGTTAAAAATATTCAGCAATTCACCCAGTGCTAGGGCAATGGTTAGAAAAATAAAAGCCTGAGCGCCCATCTGTACAAAGGTCTGCACTTTATCTGACAAGTGTGGAACCGTGCTGATCCCATTCATAATCACAATGGCGGGTACAATATTGGCAATACGGCGAATTACACTGTGTTCCGCAAAGATCGTGTTGTTGGCAAAAGGTAATTTGGAAATCAGTTTACGAATTCCACGAACAACAACCTGTTTGGCAAACAGATTGGCGATAAAAGCCACCGCAATCACAATGCTTAAAGAAGACAGCATTTCCAGCCAAGGGTATTGATCTGCCCAATCTTGAATGTTCTGAATAAATCTAAACTGTTCCAACTGATCTTTCTCTTCAATGTAAAAATGCCATACAGTTTATAGGCTTAGAAATTATTTATTAACCTTGAATAACGTTTTAAAACATATCTGTCCCGTTACAGCATTTTGATCCTTCAATATTATGCTTATAAAAAGATACAAAAACGGATAGAGAAGCAGATCCTGCTTATTTAAAATTTGATTAACCAGCGGTCATCCTTATGACTTGTTGAAATGATCAGGAAAGTTTTAAAACTGTTAATTACATCAGATGAACAGGAGACTTTATCGGCATTTCATATCAGCTTCTAAGTAGCCCAGCTATGACAAAGATGCACATCAAAGATCACCCTCCTACAAAAATACAAAGGGTAGAATTATGCAAAAACAGTTAGCAATTGTCGGTCTAGCCTTAGCGCTGAATGCCTGCGGTGATGGGAATGATGATATTTTTAGAGGTGTAGATGGTTCATCCTCAAGCCGCTTGACAGGTGTCTATCTCGGCAGTTTTACAGATGAAAATCTGAGTCCGCGCTCTATTCTGGGTGTGATCGAGAAAAATAGTAATTTCTGGTTATTGTATTCACTGCCAGCAGATAATGGTTATACCGGTATCATGCGTGGGCAGTTTTCTTTATCGGGCAATCGCTTTAGTGCGACCAACATTCGCGACTATAATTTTGCCTTCAATCAAACTGCTAGTGTAACCCTGAATGGTCATTATACGCCGGAAAAGAACCTGCAGGGAAATGTCAATAATACCAATAATCGGCCTTTTAACCTTATTTATAATAGAGATTACAGTCGTGACAATACCAGTATATCCAGCCTGCAAGGGCGCTATAGCGGTCGAACTACAACTTTAACCAATAATGTAATTACTACAGTCAATATCGACCGTAGCGGAGTGGTGACAGGAATTGTCGGCGATCAGGACAAATGTGCATTTGCAGGAAGAGTGAGTTCGGAAAACAATGCACCATATTTTAATATTCATCTGGTCTTAACAGGTTCTGCAAGTTCCGACTGTTTGAATGGGGCACAGCAAGTAGATGGGATATTGCTGAATCAGATTGATAGCCAGTCAATTTATATGATGGCCGAGAACAGCAATCAGCAGGATGCAATTCTGTTTATTGGACAGAAAACTCAAAATTGATCTCAGTTAGAAAGCTTTTTAAACAAAGCATCTGAGGGTGCTTTTTTACAGTCTAATGAAAATGAGTTTTGACTTTTTAAATTAAATCATTCATTTTAAAACCATAATTATTTTAAGTATTTAATAATATTTTTGATTAAAAATGCGGGAATAACATGACGATCTTTGTGGTGACCAGCCCGAAACGAGGGTCAGGTAAAAGTACCTTGGCGATGAATCTGACAGAATATCTGCGTCTTCAAGCCAGAACACTCTATATTGATACTGATGACGACAAGCAGAATTTTGAATGGGTGGCTTTGCATCGTACAGGTTTTGGCTTTGAACATATTTCTTTAAAAGACCATCCAGATGAGTTAATGCGGCGTGTAGAACAGGTCAAAACTCAATATGATGATATCGTGATTGATATCGCCGGGCATGATAGTTATGCATTGCGCTCGGTGTTAATGCGAGCAGATAAACTGATTATTCCTATGTCAGCAGAGGCTGAAGAGCAGGAGATGTATACTGAGATGCTGCAACTGGCCATCAGTGTTGCACAGTTCAATACCCAGTTAAAAGTCTATGGAATACTGATGCGTGTACCTCAGCAGATCGAAATCTCGCAAATTGAAGCAAATCAGAATTTACTCAAAGGCATTCCTGGTGCACATTCTTTGAATACTATTATTTATGAGGATGAAGCCTTTGATGATGCAAAAAACTTGGGCTGTAGCATCTGGGAACATTCACCAGCACAAGGGCAACGTTTTGATCAATTTATTCAGGAGCTAATGGCTGATACAGCACAGCCAGTTTGATTGTCTACCTCGAATCATTATGTTAATAGTGCTTAAAAAAAGCTCCCGAAATAGGGAGCTTTTGGCTTTCATGGATTACCACATCAGGTCATCCGGAATCACATATGCTGCATATGGATCTTCTTCATCGGTGGTCTGTTCATTCTTCTCAGAATTATTCACAATGATGAAGCCTTCCATTTTGGCATTGATACGATCCGCCAGCGCTTTAGGCAGGAAAGCATAGCTGTCATTTTCGCGGGCGATCACCAAACTGCCTGCAACCAGGGCATTATAAATTTGCTGATTCAGATAGACTTTCTTGATTTTAGAATCATCAATAAACTGATAGGAAATCTCCCCATCAGTATCCCGAATTTTATGCTGATTGATCATTTGCATGATGGCAGCTTTGAGTTCTTTTTCCTGCAGCGCTGCCTTTTTCTCTTGTTCAATGGCCTGATCTTTTGCCAGCTTTTCCTGTTTGGCCTGTTCAATTTTCGCCTTGATTTCAGCTTCACTGCTATCACCAGTGCGCTTTTCATGAACGGCCTGCTTTGACAATTTTTTTGCTTTCTTATTATCGACCAGACCTGCCTTTAACAATTGTGCCTGTAGTGCGTTTTTAACCATGAGTATTTCCAGAGAATTAATGCTTTAAGCGTCGATAACGTAAATAAATGATCCAGTAAATCAGGCTTAGACTAAGGCTGAGTGCTGCCGGGATCAGGAATGCGTTTAATTTTAAATAAGGATAAATACAGCTGGCAAGAACACCGCCAATTAAAAATCCGATCAGGATCAGTAAATGAAGGATAGTCCGTCGAAATTCGACTTCCAGTCCACGCAACTTATAGCCTAATGACAGCCCAAGATCGGTTAATACACCAGATAAATGCGTAGTGCGGATAATCGTGCCTTTATAGTGACTGACCATGGCATTTTGCACACCCATCGCCACACAGGCCCACAGCAAGCCATAATGAGGAAAATATGGTAACAAGATCCAGCACAGGATAATAAAAAGAGCCACCAGACTAAGCGGATATCCATAACGGCGGCCTAGCTGAAAGTGGCTATTTCCCAAGATAAGACCGCTATACATTGAGCCAATGACATAACACGCAGTAACCAGGCACAGATAGAGAATCTGTTCAGGCTGCCATTGCACCAGTGCCATGGCCAGCATACTGATATTGCCGGTCATATGGGAAACGGATTGGTGCAGGAGAGTAACCAGACCGAGTACATTAATCATGCCGGCATTCACGGCAAGAAAAAATGCACCCAGTTGAACCCAGATGGGTAAACGCTGTAATGGCATAAGAACTCAACATCTATTGGCAAAATATTGAATTATCAATATAAGATCAATTAGATGCGCGGTCTACAGCTGTAGTAAATAAAACGTCAGTTGATGAGTTGAGTGCAGTTTCAGTTGAATCCTGCAATACGCTAATCACCATACCGATTGCAACGACCTGCATTGCGATATCAGAAGAAATACCAAACAGACCACATGCAACTGGAATCAGCAGCAATGAACCGCCGGCAACACCAGAGGCACCACAGGCAGAAACAGTTGCAACCACAGAAAGAATAATCATGGTGGTTAAATCAACATGAATGCCTAACGTATTTACCGCTGCAAGCGATAACACGGTAATGGTTACAGATGCACCCGCCATGTTAATGGCTGCACCCAGTGGAATGGCTACACTTGAAGTGGATTCAGACACACCTAAGCGTTTCGCCAGATCCAGATTTACCGGAATATTTGCAGCTGAGCTACGGGTAAAGAATGCAGTGATGCCACTTTCGCGCAAGCAGGTAAAGACTAGTGGATAAGGATTGGCACGTGTCACCAATGCAACCAGTAATGGATTCACCACCAGTGCTACGAAGGCCATCGTACCAAGCAATACTGCCAGCAAATGACCGTAGCTTTCTAAAGTTTCCAGACCCGCTTCGGCAAAAGTAACTGCTACCAGACCAAAAATACCGACAGGTGCAAAGCTAATTACCAGACGGATCACATGGTTAATGGCATTTGCTGCATCATTTAATACGGTTTTAGTGGTTTCAGATGCATGACGGAATGCAATGCCCAGTGCCACAGCCCAAGCCAGAATACCAATGAAATTTGCTTCAGCAATTGCAACCACCGGGTTCGCAACAAAGCTGAGCAGCAGATTTTTCAGGATTTCACTTAAACTGCCTGGTGGCTGTAAGTCACCTTGTGCAGCGACGTCCAGGAACAGCGTACTTGGAAACATGATGCTGGCAATTACAGCACTCACTGCGGCCAGGAACATGCCGATCGCATACATGTACATGATCGGGCGCATACGGGAGTTTCCTTGACCCACTTTAAAGTTAGCAATGGAAGCCAGAACTAAAATGAAAACGAGGACAGGAGCGACAGATTTAAGAGCTTTAATAAAAAGGTCGCCTAGCAGACTGAGGTAGGGCGCATATTCTGGAAAAACCAGCGCGACACCAATACCAAGTATAATGGCAATGATGATTCGGGAGACTAAACTCATACGCGAAAGGGCAGAGAACATAAGGTTGCCTTGTGTAAATTACGAGGGCTAAATGCGGAAAAAATTTGCGTTATTTTATACTTAAAATTCTATGTGCTTAAAATATATTTTTAGTTTAAATATAAGTTTATGAAAATAAATAATAATTATAGAAAACCACCTATATTTTTTGTCTATAATTTAATCAAAATCAAGTTTTGGACAAAATTTTAAGATGAAAATGTATACCATATATTTATTATAGAAATGCTCTTAAAAAAGTGATCAATTTTGCTGATACTACGAGATGCCTTCAAAATTAATCACGTTGTTCCTGGAACAGTCAAATGAGTTAAATGGAATAATCTTTACTGTGATCATTAAACAGATCGGGAGAGAGATCCCGAATTGCCTGATAGTGCGTCAGATAAATCTGTCCACTGAGATGTTTAAGCAATTTGGATTCCTGTAAGCGATCCATGACTGGTCCTTTCACTTCCGCAAAGTGTAGACGAATATTGAGTTTGGACAGTTCTGTATTCAGATCTTCCAGCATTTCCAGAGCACTAAGGTCAATGGCACTGATACTGGAACAGTTCAAAATGACATGCTCGAGCTGGTCTTTACCACTGACTGCATTAATCAAAAAGCCTTTAAAGGCATTAGCATTCAGGAAGCTTAGATTTTCATCAATACGCAAGGAAAGCACCTGATCTGAGGTCAGCACCTGATGGCGCTGCACATTGCGGAAATGCTGGGTGCCTTCAATCAGGCCGACTACTGCAATATGCGGACGGGAAATACGCAACAGCATCAGCACGAAGGTGGAAATAATGCCAATAATCAGACCTGTCGAGATATCAATCAGCACCACACCAAAGAAAGTTACCCACATGGCAATCCCGTCTGCTTTGGAATAGCGCCAAGCGTTCATAAAGGGCTGGAAATCAACCAGTTTCCAGATCGATACAATGATCGTGGCTGCAAGAATCGCCAGTGGCAGCTCTTCAAAGAAACCAGTAAAAAACAGGCTGACCAAAATAATCAGCAGAGAAGACAGTACACCCGCCATTGGCGTTCTGGCACCAGCATCTGCGTTGACTACAGTACGTGACAAGCTACCAGTAACTGGAAAGGCAGAACTGACTCCGGCACTAATATTGGCAATACCCAGTGCAATCAGTTCCTGGTTACTGTTTAGCTGGCTACGTTGCTGTAATGCTGTTGCTTGCGCGATAGACAGCGATTCCACAAAACTGATCATCGCAATCATGGTCGCGCCTGGCAGCAAGGTGAGCACTAAATCCCAGTTCCAGTGTGGAAAACTTAAAGGTGGAAATCCGGAAGGAATTGCACCTACCGTTTTGATCCCTTGTATTTGCAGATTTAGATACACCACAGCCAAAATACCTAAAGCGACTAGCATTAATGGTACAGCACGCACCAGAAAATCAGTCGATCCAATCCGGCTTTGTACAGACTGGGATTTCAGAATTTTTGGAAGATAGATCAGCAGGCCAATGGACAGCAGCCCAAAAACCAGACTTGGCCAGTGAATCAGATGGAGATATTCCAACAGGCTAAACACAAATTGCTGAAGATTATTGGCTTGTAATGGCACATCGACCAGAAACTTAAACTGTCCAACCGCAATCAGCAGCGCAGAAGCAATAATAAAACTCTGAATTACCGGATGGCTAATCAGCTGAATCAAAAAACCAAAACGCATTAAGCCTAATAATAGGGAAATGATTCCGACCATCAGCGCCAATAAAGTTGCTGCTGCGATATAGACGGGTGAACCGACTTCAAATAAAGGATTCAGCGTGGCGAAGGTCATCATGGAAATGATGGCCACAGGACCAATCGACAAGGTACTGCTACTACCTAGCATAGCGTACAGAATCATAGGCAGGATACTGGCATATAGCCCCATGATCGGCGGCAATCCAGCCAGCATGGCATACGCCATACCTTGCGGCACCAGCATGGCAACCACAATTAACGAAGCCAGCACGTCGGACTTGAATTTAACCGGACTATAGTGGCTTAACCATGACCAGGCCGGTAATAATTGCAGCAGTTTTGACTTCGAATTGGACATATAAAAGTCTAAATCACAAATATAGATATATTATGCACATTTTCTGCTAAGAAATCATGGATAAAAGTGGAGCTTGATCAACCCTCATATAAAAAATGACCTGACCAGTTCTTAGCAATAATTCTGTCTCAAAGAGATGATCTACATATTGAAGATCATCTCCAGTGCTAAGAGGAATGTTTAGACTCTAGATAAAATGCTTAAGCTTTTGCACAGTACAATTGATACAGCGTATTCAGGATGACCACCAGATTCTGATCTTTAATAGAATAGAAAATTTGCTTACCATCGCGGCGGGTACTGACCACATCACTTTTACGTAACATCATCAATTGCTGGGAAAGTGTAGGTTGCTGGATGTGGGTGAGATTTTCAATTTGGGAAACGTTGAGTTCCGCTTGGGAAAGATGACATAGGATGATGAGACGGTCAGTGTTTGCAAGAGATTTCAGGATGCCAACCACCTGATCAGCTGAATCACGCATGGTGGTGATTTCAAGATCGGTATTCATTCAGAATGTCCATAGAGATAAAATACAGCGCGAATGATTATAAAGGTCTGAATCCTTAAACATTTGGTAAAAATCACTTATTTTTATGGCTTTTTGTGAATTTAAATATCAATAAAAATTATATATTTGACATTAAGTAATCAGTTATTTTTATTGTATATTAATAACTTATATAACAGTTGATTTGCCATAATAGAGTACAGATTCCACTTTCTTCTACAAAATCTGAAAATACTTGTATGATGATAGTGCACTTCGAGCTAATAACATCAGGGATATACTAATGAGTACAGATGCAGCATTTCCTACGCCCAACAATCTGGGAATAGCGGTTTACAGTAACAATGCAGAAGCCATTGGCAATACACCTCTTGTGCGCATTAACCGTGCCATCACAGGTGGAGCAACTGTACTCGCGAAAGTTGAGAGCCGTAATCCGGCATTTTCGGTGAAATGCCGTATTGGTGCAGCGCTGATTGCAGATGCTGAAAAATCTGGTAAGTTAAAACCAGGCATGCACATTGTTGAACCAACCAGTGGCAATACCGGTATTGCACTGGCTTTCGTTGCTGCAGCAAAAGGCTATCCACTTACACTGACTATGCCAGCCAGCATGAGTATCGAACGCCGTAAAGTGGTCAAAGCCTTTGGCGCTAACCTGATTTTGACTGAACCTGCGAAAGGCATGAAAGGTGCAGTAGATGAAGCGGTTCGTCTAGTGACTGAACAGCCTGAAACATATTTCTTGCCACAACAGTTTGAAAACCCCGCTAACCCGAAAATTCATGAAGAAACGACTGGCCCAGAAATCTGGGAAGCGACTGGCGGTAATGTTGATATTCTGGTTGCTGGTGTAGGAACTGGCGGTACCATTTCAGGTATTTCACGTTACTTCGAAAAAGTCCGTAACAAGCCGATCTATTCGGTTGCCGTTGAGCCAGCTGAGTCACCAATTATTACTCAGGCGAAACGTGGTGAATCATTGACGCCTGGACCACATAAAATCCAGGGGATCGGTGCGAACTTTATTCCTGGTAACCTTGATCTTGATCTGGTAGATGAAGTCATTGCGATTGACAGTACTACGGCAGTGGAATGGGCACGTAAAACGGCATCGCAAGAAGGTATTTTGGTGGGTATATCAAGTGGTGCTGCGATGGCTGCGGCTGCACAACTTGCAGCGCGTCCTGAAAATGCAAGTAAAAACATTGTGGTAATTTTGCCAGATGGTGGTGAACGTTACCTGTCATCGATATTATTTGAAGATATTTCTGCGGAATAATTTTTAGCAAGTATTTGACAATACGTTAAAAGCCCGGGTTTATGATCCGGGCTTTTTTATTTTCACATAAAGACTTGACCTTCCAACTATGGGAAGGTTTAAGCTATAAACTAAATTCAAACTATCAATAATATAAAGGATATGTGCCATGCAGGAACTGTCGAATACTCAACTGTATCAAACGACTGTACAGATTGAAGGTATGACCTGTGCTTCTTGCGTGGCACGGGTAGAAAAGGCTTTAAAGAAAATTGAAGGCGTAGTTTCGGCTCATGTCAATCTATCTACGGAAAAGGCATCGATTAGTGCCGATCATGTGATTCCCTGTGCCGAGATTATCCAGAAAATAGAGCGTGCTGGCTTTAAGGTGGTACAACAGAAATTCGAACTGGATATTGAAGGCATGAGCTGTGCCTCTTGTACTGCCCGAATTGAAAAAGCCCTCAAAAAAATTCCAGAAGTGCTGGAAGCCAATGTGAATCTGTCTACCGAAAAGGCTTATGTCACTGCAGTCAGTTCTTTACAGCAACAGGTCTTGGTCAAAGCCATTCAGAAAGCCGGTTTTGATGTCAAAGCAGATCAGCTTGAACTAAATATTGAAGGGATGACTTGTGCATCCTGCGTCGCTCGGGTGGAAAAAGCACTCAATAAAGTGGAAGGCGTCACTGCGGCCAGTGTCAATCTGGCCACTGAAACGGCACAGGTTTCTGGTTCAAACCTGAATATTGCTAATCTGATCCAAGCGGTTAAAAAAGCCGGTTATGAGGCACAGCTAAAAACTGCAAAAGTGAATTTCACCGAGCAGCAGAATTTCCAGCATAAAAAAGCTGAAGAAACAGCTTCATTGTATCGTGATCTTTGGATTGCCCTGGCGCTGGCATTACCGGTATTTATTCTGGAAATGGGATCACATCTGCTTCCGTCCTTCCATCATTTTGTTGTGCATAATATTGGTACGCAGAACAGCTGGTATATCCAGTTTGTACTGACCACTTTGGTATTATTGTTTCCGGGGCGGCGTTTCTACCAGCATGGGATTCCAGCTTTACTGCGACTGGCACCTGATATGAACTCGCTGGTAACGGTGGGTACATTGGCAGCATATCTGTTTTCCGTTATCGCAACATTCTTCCCATTTTTATTGCCGCAAGCCACCGTACATGTCTATTTTGAAGCGGCAGCGGTCATTATTGCCTTGATCCTGTTAGGTCGCTACCTGGAAGCACGTGCCAAAGGCAAAACCTCACAGGCGATTCAATACCTGATTGGCCTGCAGCCTAAAACCGCACGTGTCTTACAGGATGGACAATGGCTGGACCTGCCCATTTCCGAAGTCCAGCAGGATATGATCATCGAAATTCGCCCGGGTGAAAAAGTCGCAGTAGATGGTGTAGTGACTTCCGGTCATAGCTATGTCGATGAAGCGATGGTGACGGGTGAACCGGTGCCTGTGGCCAAAAATACTGATGATAGAGTGGTTGGCGGCACTATTAACCAGAATGGAACCTTGCAAATCCGTGCGACCGCCGTGGGTGAAGATTCAGTACTGGCGCAGATCATTAAAATGGTCGAGCAGGCGCAAGGTGCCAAACTGCCGATTCAGGCAGCTGTAGATAAAGTTACCTTATGGTTTGTGCCTGCGGTAATGGGTCTGGCTTTATTGACCTTTATAGTCTGGTTCCTGCTTGGTCCTGAGCCACAATTGAGTTATGCACTGGTTAATGCCGTGGCAGTTCTGATTATTGCCTGTCCATGTGCCATGGGCCTGGCAACACCGACCTCGATTATGGTCGGTACCGGTCGTGCGGCAGAAATGGGGATACTGTTCCGTAAAGGCGAAGCTCTACAGTTATTGCAGCAAACTAAAGTTGTGGCAGTCGATAAAACCGGAACACTGACAGAAGGAAAACCTGTCATGACTGATTTTCACGTGCTAGAAGGTTTTAATAAACAGCAGGTTTTACAACTGATCGCCTCGGTAGAAGCCAAGTCTGAACATCCGATTGCCTATGCGATTGTGCAGGCTGCAAAAGAGCAGCAGATCGAATTAATCGAAGTAAGTAAATTTGATTCGATTACTGGCGCCGGGATTAAAGCACAGATCAATAATCAGGATATCCAGATTGGTGCTGAACGATTGATGCAACAGCTGGGTTTAAATACCGAGCACTTTGCTGGAATAGCCTCTAAATTGGGACAAGAAGGCAAGACACCGCTGTATGCAGCGCTCAATGGAAAACTGGCAGCTATTATTGCCGTAGCTGATCCGATTAAAGATACCAGCTTTAAAGCCATTGAAGAATTGCATCGTCAAGGTCTGAAAGTCGCAATGATTACGGGTGATAACCCACATACGGCGAATGCGGTAGCACAACAACTCAAGATTGATCATGTGATTGCTGAAGTCTTACCTCATGAAAAAGTCGATGCCGTAAAAATGCTGCAAAAAGAGCATGGCATTGTAACCTTTGTGGGTGATGGTATTAACGATGCACCGGCACTCGCGCAAGCAGATGTCGGCATGGCGATTGGTACGGGGACTGATGTTGCAATTGAAGCGGCAGATGTAGTGCTCATGTCTGGCAATATGCAGCATGTCGCCACCGGCATTGGCATCAGTCAGGCCACCATCAAGAATATTCGACAGAACCTGTTCTGGGCCTTTGTCTATAATATTGCATTGATCCCAATTGCTGCGGGTATCCTGTATCCATTCTTTGGCATCCTGCTTTCGCCAATGTTTGCCGCAGGTGCAATGGCTTTATCATCGGTATTTGTTGTCAGCAATGCCTTGCGTTTAAAGCTGTATCAGCCACTATCAGCACAGGAGTAAATCAGTGAATATTGGACAAGCCGCCAAACGATCCGGTATCTCGGCCAAAATGATTCGCTATTATGAAGAGATTGGTCTGTTACCTGCGCCGAAACGTAGTGAAAGTGGCTATCGTGACTATAGTGATGCTGATATCCGTATGCTCGGTTTTATCCAGCATGCACGCGAGCTGGGATTTTCCTCGGAACAGATGAAAGAGTTGTTAGGCCTATGGCAGAATGAAGTGCGGCAGAGCAGTGAAGTTAAACAGCTGGCACAAAAACATATCACTATACTGGAACAGAAAATTCAGGATATGCAGGCCATGGTCAAAATTTTGAAGCAATCTGTCGCGCGTTGTGCTGGTGATGAGCGTGCCGATTGTGCAATTTTAAAAGATATCGAGCAGGGACTGGATACAAATCCACCCTCCAGCCATCACTCAACTTCAAGTTAGAATAAATCATTCCTAAGGAGATAAGCGCATGAAATTTCGTATTGAAAATATGACCTGTGGCGGTTGTGCACGTAGTGTTACTGCAACCATCAAGGATCTGGATGAACATGCACGTGTTGAAATCGACGTAGAGAAAAAGCTGGTTGAAGTAGAAACTGGCGTACATCAGGATGAAATCGTTGCTGCACTGACTGAAGACGGTTTTCCACCTGTAGCAGTATAAGTAGCGCTACGAAAGCAAGCCTGACCTGTGTGTCAGGCTTTTTTATACAGAGGTATTGTTGGGTGCAATCATTAAAGCTTGATTGACATAGAGTTCAATCAATCGTTCACGAGAACCGATAGCTTTTTGATAGCTGGTTGAATTCAGTAACAAGGAAGCGCCATAGGTCACTGTCCAGATAAAAGACAGATAATCCCGGATCGACATGTTACTGTTATTGGCATCCAGATATTCACGAGTAAGGTCACGGATACTCAGAATCCGTTCTTCACGAACCTGATACAGTTCCTGAAACAGTTCTTTCAGACCTTTTTCAGTATTGGTCAGGCGCTCCTCAATCATATGCAGTAAAATGGTTCGATTGGAATTGTGCAAATGATAAAGCATATATTCCAATACATAAGTCCGGAAGTCAGTATTAAAACGTTTGGAAATCTCTAGAAGACGCTGTTCATTTAAAATAATCAGTTCCAGATATAACTGGTTTTTGCTTTTAAAATGCTTGTAAATGGTCCCCTTGGCAATATCCATTTCACTGGCAAGCTCATTCAGGGTAATGTCTTCGTTATTATCTAGAAGCAGGTTCTCGGCCATGCTCAGAATTTTTTCTTTACGCAGAAGAAAGTTCTGTTGTCTTACACTACTCATCTTATCTTTACTAACGTGTCGAAAAAGAACAATAACAGCCTAATTATTTTCAGATTAAATGAATATCAAACTATGGTCGTGCATGGTAATAAAATTGTTGGATAATTGATCATTTACTGACTAAATTCATAAAAATGACCAGGATCTGGTGGCTAAACGGCAATTTAGAAGATAATTCTCATTGTTTTAGGACGTGACGGGGCAGCGATTTAACTGGGTAATTTTGAATCAGCTTCTTTAAATGCTTTGTCCAGTACATGACTATGAATAAAGCGCAGCTTGTTTTTCACAACTTCGGTAAGCGTAAACGGATAGGCATCTTCCAGTCCCATGCTACGATTCAGGGCGTTCAGGTTAAACGTTAAAGTGATCCAGTTATCCAGAATGTGTTCAATGTCTTTGCCGCCAATCGGGCATTCATTAAAGGACATGCTGGCCAAGGTTTTACCATTTCCATCAACACGCAGGCCACCATAAAAAGCGGTTTCCAGAGTGTCCATAATATGCAGATAATGCGCCCAGGTTTCGGCCCAATCTTCCCATGGGTGTGCCGTCGCATAGGTGCTGATATATTTTTCTTGCCAATTTTCTGGCGCACCTTCTTCATAATGGCGCTGCAACGCAGTGGCATAATGCTGACGTTCATCACCAAAATAAAGTCTAAATTCTTCAATTAGTTCTGGATGAAGATGCTGCATGATACTGAAATAAAAATGCCCACTTTCATGGCGGAAGTGACCTAAAAGAGTGCGATAATTTTCACCCATATCAATACGCGTGGTTTCCCGATACACCACATCTGCTTCAATGGCATTCATGGTGATCAGGCCATTGGCATGTCCGGTTAACACTGGCTTACCATCCATAGGCAATAAAAAGTGAAAACGCAGACCAAATACATCATCATCTGTACGTTTTGGACGCGGCATCATATTCATGCGCTGAGTAAGATATAAAAAGCGCCGTTTGGCCTCTTCAAGTCGCCGCCAGTAGGTAATAACGTCAGGATCATCCAGATTGGGAATAATATGGGTCAGCTGACAGGACTCGCAGTAATCCTCATCGCAATCGCCCGGAATCATCCAGTTACAGACCTGATAATGGGTATAGTTATAGCAAGGCTTATAGTGCGTGGCACGATATTCTGATTTCAGCGGAATCCATTCATCTTCACTGATTTTTTCAAAAGTGCACATGTCCTTTTCCGATGCGATATAACCAATCGGAGATTTGCAGTGATGGCATTCAGTTGAATAAAAAAAGATCTGATGCTCACATTTGGGACATTCAAAATATTTCATTTTCACTCCGTGAAAAGCGTGGAACCGCTAAGCCCGAGTAGTTTTACTTAAATCCAGTTGCTATCATTTCATTTAAATAAAACTAAATAATTCAGATACTTGAATCAAAATAACTAAACTCTTAACTCAGCTGGCTGCTCTTATATTTTAGCCGCAGTTGAAGATAGGTGAAATGTCATTCGTAATTTTTATGTAAGAAAATTGAATCCAATATCTTGGCACGATAAATGCTTTATTTTGATGCAATATTTTCTGTTTTTTGATCAATTGTTCCGCTTTGGAACGTGATGAATCAAATTGATGCATATAGGGCCAAGATGAAGATTTTTACCCAACGTTTGGAAGATGCCAGTCACTCTACTGATATTGAAAGCATTGAACTTAGCTTTGATACGCGTCAAAAAAGCCGTTTCCGCGCTACGCTAAAAAATGGCACCGATATTGGTGCAGACCTGCCACGTACCGGGATTTTACGTAGTGGTTCAGTCATCGCCACCGATCGTGGTGAATTGCTGCGTGTTAATGCCAAGCCAGAAACCTTGATGCAGGTCACCGCAGATCATGAATTTGATCTTTTGAAGGCAGCCTATCACCTGGGTAACCGTCATGTGCCGCTGATGCTGACACCAACGGCACTCTACTTTGAACCGGATCATGTGCTGGCTGAAATGGTCGAAGGTTTGGGTTTACATGTAGATACAGTACAACATCCGTTTGAACCAGAGAGCGGCGCTTATGCACAGCACCAGCATGATCACCGTTTAAGCCCAATCAAGTCACTGCATCATGTCGCACATTAAGGCTTCGCAACTACTCAGCCTGCTAACCCTGTCTTCGACGGCACTACCGGTCGGTGCTTACTGCTATTCACAAGGGGTTGAAAGCGCGATTGATACCGGCTTGATTCATGACGAAGCTTCCAGCATTGCCTACTTTAATGAAGTGTTGGAAATGCTATTGCTGCGGTTCGAACTGCCAATTTTAAAATGCTTAATGCAAAGTTATGACGATGAAATCATATTTCAGCATTGGGCTGAAATTTACAGGGCAAGCCGTGAAAGTAAGGAATTACTGGCAGAATCCCAGCAGCTGGCATTTTCGCTGAATGCCTGGATTCGCGATGTACTCAAGCGACCAGTAAAAGTTAAAAAACAGTATGGCTACGTTCCAGTCTATGCCCAGTTGTGTGGCGAATTGCATTTAGAAGTCGATGATGTCCTGACTGCTTATGCATTTGCTGTTCTGGAAAATCAGGTATTAGCCGCTGTGAAAACAGTGCCTTTGGGGCAAATGAGTGGTCAGCGGATTCTTTGGCATCTGCATGGAGAAATTCCGGCACTTATCGAGCGTGCCATTAACCTGAGTGATGATGAGATGAGTAGCGCTTTGCCGAATTACGCCATGCTGAGCATGCGCCATGAAAATCAGTATTCCCGTTTATTTAGATCTTAAAAATTAAAGGAAAAATTATGTCAGAACGTAGTCCATTACGCGTTGGAATCGGTGGCCCAGTGGGTTCAGGTAAAACTGCTTTAACCCTGAATTTGTGTCAGGTATTGCGAAATAAATACAACATGGCCGTGGTCACCAATGACATTTATACCAAGGAAGATTCGAACTTCCTGACCCGTAATGAAGCCATGTCGCCTGACCGTATTGTCGGTGTTGAAACTGGTGGCTGTCCACATACTGCGATTCGCGAAGATGCCTCGATTAACTTGGCAGCTATTGATGACCTGTGTGAAAAGTTTGATGGACTGGAGCTGATCATTATTGAAAGTGGTGGAGATAACCTGGCTGCAACCTTTAGTCCTGAGCTGTCTGATCTGACTTTATATGTGATTGATGTTGCTGGTGGTGAAAAGATTCCACGTAAAGGTGGCCCGGGTATTACCAAATCGGACTTACTGATCATTAATAAAACCGACTTAGCACCGATGGTGGGGGCAAATTTGGATGTTATGGATCAAGACGCAAAACGTATGCGTGGCGAGAAACCATTTTTATTTTCCAATATGAAAACCAAAGATGGTCTTGAGCAAATTATTGAATTTATCGAAAAACAAGGTCTGTTTAAGGCATAGGTTAGTTAGTCAGGATAAGTGCACAACGAAATGAATAGCGTGGTAGAAGCAGAACACGGCTCAGCAGCAAAACTCTGGTTTGCACGTTTGCAACTGGGTTTTGAGGCAGATTGCAGTAATGGGCGAACCATTCTGCAGCATCGCAAGCATGAGGGCCCGGTTCGTGTGCAAAAAATGCTGTGGCCTGAAAAAACCGGAGTCTGTCATGCAATTATTGTACATCCACCTGCCGGAATTGCCGGAGGAGATCATCTGAGTTTCGATATGCGCGTCGGAGCAAATGCGCACGGACTGGTGACCACACCAGGTGCCGGTAAATGGTACAAGACTAATCTGAAACAGGCCTATCAGCATATTGATATTCGTGTGGAAGAAAAAGGGATTTTTGAATGGCTGCCGCAGGAAACCATGCTATTTGATGGTGCCAATGCACATGCGTCCACCACCATTCACTTAGATCAAACTGCCAGTTTTATTGGTTGGGACATGCTGGTGATTGGCCGTCAGGCAAGATACGAGCAGTTCGAGCAGGGCGGGTATCGCAGCCGTTTTTTACTGTATCGCGGTGCAAAGCTATTGGTCGCAGATCAGCTGAAATTCTCAGGACAGGATCGCTGGCTAAAATCCTGTCTGGGTATGAATGGACATGCTGTGATGGGCAATCTATGGGCTGTACCGCCTGAAAAATATCGTGCAAGTTTTTATCTGGATGAGCACATCGATCTGATTCGTGAACTCCTCATGCGTATGGATGTACCGGTGACATTAACACTACTGGATGATGTGCTGACGGCGCGTTATCTCGGGGATGACGTGCGCCAGTGTCATGATGCATTTGCTGCGATTCGTGCACGACTGCGTCGTTACTGGTTTGGACTAGATGAAGAGTTTCCGAGGATTTGGCGGACGTAATCCCTCCTTGCGTAGCCGTGCTACTCACCCTTTAAAAAGGGAGGAGAAAAGCCCCTCTTTCATAAAGAGAGATTGGGGAGATTTATAGAAATGGATTTAGGACAATTTTATTAATCCCTCCTTGTGAAGCAGTGCTTCTCATCTCCCAAAGGGAGAAGGAGTTTTTACATACAGGTGAATTTCCCTCTCCTATAAGGAGAGGGTTAGGGAGAGGTTTCTATAACGTGCACACATTTTGCATTAAAAATATTGAAGAAATAGGAAATAGACATGGAACTAAATCCGACTGAAAAGGACAAAATGCTGATTTTTATTGCAGGACTGGTGGCAGAGCGCCGTAAGGCACGCGGGCTGAAATTAAATTACCCGGAAGCCATTGCCTTTATTTCTGCTGCTTTACTGGAAGGTGCACGTGATGGCATGAGTGTGAGCGAGTTGATGCACTACGGCACGACTTTACTGACCCGTGATGATGTCATGGAAGGTATACCTGAAATGATTGCCGAAGTTCAGGTTGAAGCGACCTTTCCTGATGGCTCTAAGCTCGTCACTGTGCATCAACCGATTGTCTAGGAGCGTCATATGATTCCGGGTGAAATTTTTACGCCAGATACTGATATTGAAATGAATGTGGGTAGACAAACTTTAAAGATGACCGTGGCTAATGCGGGTGATCGTCCGATTCAGGTGGGTTCACATTTTCACTTTGCCGAGGCTAATGATGCTTTGCAATTTGACCGCGAAAAAGCCCATGGCTATCGCTTAAATATTGCAGCAGGAACAGCCGTTCGATTTGAGCCTGGACAAAGCCGTGATATTGAATTGGTGGCTTTAGCCGGTAAGCGCGAAGTGTATGGCTTTGCAGGTCGGGTCATGGGCAAGTTGGACTAAAGGAATACTTATAAAATGAAAATGTCACGCCGTGCTTATGCGGAAATGTTTGGTCCAACGGTTGGCGATCGTGTCCGTTTAGCCGACACCGAACTGTTTATTGAAGTGGAACAAGACCTCACCACCTATGGGGAAGAGGTCAAATTTGGTGGTGGTAAAGTCATTCGTGATGGAATGGGGCAATCTCAGCTTTTAGCCGATGACGTTGCTGATACTGTGATTACCAATGCACTAATTGTCGATTGGTGGGGTATTGTCAAAGCAGATGTTGGTTTGAAAAATGGCCGCATCTGGAAAATTGGTAAAGCAGGCAACCCTGATATTCAGCCTGATATTACTATTCCATTGGGTGCTGCAACCGAAGTCATTGCAGGTGAGGGGCAGATTCTCACTGCTGGCGGTGTGGATACCCATATTCACTGGATTTGCCCGCAACAAGTGGAAACGGCATTGATGTCAGGTGTGACCACCATGATTGGCGGTGGTACAGGACCTGCGGCAGGCACATCAGCAACCACAGTGACACCGGGGCCGTGGCATATCTCGACTATGTTACAAGCCATTGATGATTTACCGATGAATATTGGTTTATTGGGCAAAGGTAATTTAAGTCAACCTGAACCGATAGCCGAGCAAATTAAAGCGGGTGTGGTCGGTTTAAAACTGCATGAAGATTGGGGTTCAACACCTGCAGCTATTGATAACTGCTTAACCGTCGCAGATCAGTATGATGTACAGGTGGCGATTCATACAGACACACTAAATGAAAGCGGCTTTCTAGAAGAAACTTTGGCAGCATTTAAAAACCGGACCATTCATACCTACCATACTGAAGGCGCTGGTGGCGGACATGCGCCTGATATTTTAAAAGCTATTGGTCAGCCGAACGTATTGCCATCTTCGACCAACCCAACCCGTCCATATACCATCAACACCATTGATGAGCATTTGGATATGTTGATGGTGTGCCATCATTTAGACCCTGCAATTTCTGAAGATGTGGCATTTGCGGAAAGTCGTATTCGCCGTGAAACTATTGCAGCGGAAGACATTTTGCAGGATTTGGGCGCAATTGCCATGATGTCATCAGACTCGCAAGCAATGGGGCGTGTCGGTGAAGTCGTGATTCGCACATGGCAAACCGCACATAAAATGAAAGTGCAGCGTGGACCTTTGGAGGGTGACAATGCCACACATGATAATAATCGTGTAAAGCGTTATATCGCCAAATATACGATTAACCCTGCCATCACGCACGGTTTAAGTCATGAAATTGGTTCGGTGGAAGTAGGTAAACTTGCCGATTTAGTCTTATGGAAACCTGCATTTTTTGGCGTTAAACCGTCGATGATTATTAAAGGTGGGATGATTGCAGCTGCGCCAATGGGCGATATTAACGCGTCCATTCCAACACCTCAGCCTGTGCATTATCGTCCGATGTTCGGTGCCAATGCGCGTGGTGTGCATAACACCTGTATTACCTTCTTATCGCAAGTGGCGATAGAGGCATGTGTGCATGAAAAGCTCGGTCTGAAAAAGTTGATTAGTCCGTGTAAAGGCACACGGGATATTCAGAAAAAAGATATGAAGTTGAATACTTACTGTCCTGTGATGGAAGTTGACCCGGAGATTTATGAAGTTCGGGCAGATGGGAAATTGTTGACTTGTGAACCCGCGGAAGTATTGCCGATGGCGCAAAGGTATTTCTTGTTTTGATATAAAAAGCCCCAAAAATTGGGGCTTTTAATTTATAGTTAAATTATTTACTTAAATAAAAATAAGAGGCAATTGTGGGATTTTCTTTACAAAGTAATGATTTTACTAGTGCAATCAATCGTATCCAAGCAGTAATTAGCAAAGCTATGGAATCATCTGATCCGATTCTTAAAGATTGGGCTCAAAACCTTTTGAGAGTTGATTTTGTATTTAATAATGAATCCATAGAGCAACTAGAAAATAACTTACATGAAACTAAGAAATGGAATTTATTTAATTTAGTCGACGCATATGCTGATAATAAAAATAATGATTTAGAACTATTGAAAGTAACTACGATCATTGTTTTTATTTATTTTCAAGAAGCATATTTTAGATTAGGTGAATATAGTGAAAATATAGTTTTTAATAAGTTTAAGGATAAAGTTTATGATTTAAAAAAAGAAGAATATCAAAAATATAAAATATACTTTGATTATTTAGATGAATTACCATACAGAATTTGCAAAGAGATATATAGTGATACGAGATTAAATGAAATCAGAATTTTTTTAGAGGAAAAAGATTTTTCAGAGTTCAAAAGCTTTGTCGAAACCAACACAACAACTTTTGAAATGATAAAAAAATGGGAAGAAACTTTTGAATATAAACAAAAAATTGTTTCAGAATTGGAAAATAAACTTGAGCATAGTAAGCAAACTTATGATTTTGTCTTATTAAATAAAGGTTTTAAGGAGCTTTATGAACAGAAAAAATTAGAGTTAAAAGAAAGAAGAGAAGGTTATTCGCAATTTGGAGCTACCCTAGTATGTGTGCCATTAGCTGTAATTATTGCAATCATTATTTTAATTTTGACAGGCTACGAAGCTAAATTAGCATCAATGTGGTTTTTAGCAATACCAATTACGACATTAATGTTGTTTCTGTTTTATTTTACTCGAGTAGGATTGCAGCATGTGCGTTCAGTTCAATCTCAAATGATGCAACTCGAACTTCGAATGGCACTCTGTCAGTTTATTCATAACTATGCAGAAGACTCTGAAAAATTGCATACTAAAAATAAAGCAGGTTTTGAGAAATTTGAAAATATTATCTTCTCACCATTAGTTTCATCAGACGATAAAATTCCCACCACTTTTGATGGAATGGAGCAACTTGCCAAATTAGTGAGTGAATTTAGAAGGTAATCCAAACTTTCTGCTATCAATTCCGATCATATTTATAATTAGTCATCTCATCTGCAAAGGCATAAAATTATTTCACTTTTAACCTAACAGCAGATTAGACATGGCAATCAGTTGGATCTTCTTTACCTTAATGGCTGCATTCATGCAGGCATGGCGTAATGCATTTCAAAAACAACTGAGTTCGACTGTTGACGTCTGGGGCGTAACGCTTGCGCGTTTCTTGTTTGGTTTTCCACTTGCATTTATATATATCCAACTACTGTACCATTTTTACCCAGTCATTGAAGCTGTGCATTTTACTGCAAAGTATTGGATATATATTTTCATTGCAGGAGTGAGCCAAATTCTTGCCACTGTACTGATGGTGCAACTGTTTAAACAAAAAAATTATGCTATTGGTGTTGGTTTAGCCAAAAGTGAAGCTATCTTAGCCGCGATTATTGGCGTGGCTTTTCTATCAGATCATTTATCGTTCTTAGCCTGGATTGGCGTACTCATTGGCGGTTATGCAGTATTTTTACTAAGTAAAGACAACCAACTGAGTGGACTTTCTGCTAAAACGTTGATGATCGGGGTAGGTAGTGGGCTTTGTTTTGCCATTACGTCCCTTTTAGTTCGAGAAGCCAGTCTAGAACTAACTAATTTGCCTGTATTACACCGTGCATCTTGGGTATTAATTTTAGTCATTGGCTTCCAATGCATCAGCATGCTCATTTATTTAAGCCTATTTAGCCGTAAAACACTCGTTGCTATGCGTGAACGTATGGGACTGACTATGAAAGTAGGCTTTTGTAGTTTCACAGCATCCCTTGGTTGGTTTACTGCCATGAGCATGATGAGTGTACCGGTGGTGAAAACCTTAGGGCAGATCGAGATTTTATTTAGTATGCTGATCTCGGCGTATTTCTTTAAAGATAAATTGGCCAAGGCTGAACATTGGGGACTGGTGCTGGTGGTGATTGCAGCAATCTTAGTGATTTGGGCTTAATTCTTACTTAATTTGATCCAGAAAAAAAGCCACTGATCAACAGTGGCTTTTTCTTTGCATCTAGTGTTCAAGCTGCAATAAATTTCTGAACGGCCTGATTAAAGGCCTCCGGTTGCTCCACACTGGAAATGTGCGAGGCATTGATTTCAAACAACTGGCTTTGTGCAATTTCAGCTTGCATGGCTTGACCATCTGCAACTGTTGTCACAGGGTCTTGCTGACCAGCCACAATCAGTACCGGCACAGAAATGGTTTTGATCTGTTCGCGTAAATCCGCCTTAGCCAAAGCTTCGCAGCAACTCGCATAACCTTCCGGGCTGCCAGCTCCAAGGTCGTTTGAAAGCTCTGCAACTATCGCTGCGTTGCTCTGGATAAAGGGATCGGTAAACCAGCGTGATGCTGCTGTCGATGCGATCGGTTGTAAACCTTGTTCACGCACCAGCGCGGCACGGTCATTCCAGGCCTGTTCCTGACCAATCTTGGCAGCAGTATTGCAGATAATCACGTGGCTAAAACGTTCGGGCTTGTTGATTGCTAACCATTGACCGGTTAAACCACCCATTGAAATACCACAGAACGCAGCTTTCTCAATTTTTAAATGATCAAGTAGGTTTACAACATCTTGACCCAGTTGATCAAGGCTATACGGACCTTGCGGTGCAGATGAAGCCCCATGACCGCGAGTGTCATAACACACTACAAAATAATCTTGCTGGAAAAATTCAATTTGTGGTTGCCACATGCTGAATTTGGTGCCCAGTGAATTAGAAAAAATCAAGGCTGGCTTAGATGCATCACCAAAGGTCTGGTAGTTGATCTGTGCATCATTCGATGTAAATGTTGGCATTTTTTAAATCCTTCATCTTCCCTCAATCCCTCCTTTACGAAAGGAGGATCGAGAGAGCATTTAATAATTAAACACGTTCAATAATCAAAGCAATGCCTTGACCGACACCAATACACATTGAACATAGAGCGTATTGACCACCGGTTTGTTCCAGCTGGTTGAGCGCAGTCGTCACCAGACGTGCGCCAGATGCACCGAGTGGATGACCCAAAGCAATTGCACCACCGTTTGGATTAACTTTCTCTGAACCTTCTTCGATACCCAAGTCACGGGTACATGCCAGTGCTTGAGCAGCAAAAGCTTCATTCAGTTCGATTACATCCATTTGCTCTAGCGTTAAGCCGGTTTGAGCAAGTAGCTTTTTGATGGCAGGTGCTGGACCAAAGCCCATAATACGTGGTTCAACACCCACAACTGTTGAGCCAATAATTTTGGCACGTGGTTTTAAGCCGTGTTGAGCAACCGCTTCATCAGATGCGATTAAAAGAGCAGCCGCACCATCGTTAATACCAGAAGCATTACCCGCCGTTACCGTACCGTCTGCTTTCACCACTGGTTTCAGTTTTGCCAATGCTTCTGCTGTGGTAGAGGCACGTGGATGTTCATCAGTATCGACAACCACCGCATCGCCTTTACGCTGCGGAATCACCACAGGCACGATTTCATTCTTAAAGAAACCATTGGCCTGCGCTGCTGCGGTACGTTGCTGGCTGGTCAGGGCAAACTTGTCCTGATCTTCACGGTTGATGTTGAACTGTTCCGCCAGATTTTCAGCCGTTTGCGGCATGGTTTCTACACCGTACATTTCTTTCAGTTTCGGATTGATAAAACGCCAGCCCATGGTGGTGTCTTCAATCTTCTGGCTACGGCCATACGCCGTTTCTGACTTGCCCATCACGAATGGAGCACGCGACATGCTTTCTACACCACCGGCAATAATCAGATTGGCTTCACCGGCTTTAATCGCCCGTGCTGCCATCGCAACTGCATCCATCGATGAACCACACAGGCGGTTCACGGTCGTTGCCGGCACTTGATAAGGCACACCTGCAAGCAGGGATGACATACGACCGACATTACGGTTGTCTTCACCAGCCTGGTTGGCACAGCCATAGATCACGTCATCGACCTGTTCCCAGTTCACCGATGGATTACGTTCCATCAAGGCTTTGATTGGTACAGCACCTAAGTCATCTGCACGGACAGGGGCGAGGCCACCGGCATAACGACCGAATGGGGTACGGATAGCATCGATAATATATGCGTTTTTCATTTATTTAATCCTTTTACCTCCCTTAATCCCTCCTGAAAGGAGGGAGACTTACCCGGACTCAAAAAGCTTTGAGTTTCGATATAAAGTCTCCCTTTCTTGCGCATCAACTTAAAGTAATGCTTAAGTTTTGCTCAGGAGGATGAGGAGGATTTTAAATTTCTTTAAAGCGTCTTAACCTTGAGTCGCATCAATCAACTTGGCGCCAGTCAATGACTGCAATTCTTCAAATGACAGACCTTCGACTTTCTCAATCACTTTCATACCTTCGTTGGTCACATCAATCACACACAGGTCGGTATAGATACGGTCGACACATTTCAATCCAGTCGCAGGATAAGACAGTTCAGCCACAATTTTTGGCTCGCCTTTTTTGGTCACGTGATCTGTGGTAATAAAGACTTTTTTTGCACCCACAGCCAGATCCATCGCACCGCCGACTGCAGGAATTGCATCTGGAGCACCAGTATGCCAATTCGCCAAGTCACCATTTTCAGCGACCTGGAAAGCACCCAGTACGGCGATGTCTAAGTGACCGCCACGCATCATTGCGAAAGAGTCACCATGATGGAAGAAAGAACCGCCTTCAAGTAAGGTCACGAATTCTTTACCAGCATTAATCAGTTCAGGATCGCGGTCTTCTTCAGCAGGAGGAGGACCGAAAGCCAACAGGCCATTTTCAGAATGCAGGAAGACGTCTTTATCGCTTGGCAGATAGCTTGAAATCTTTGTTGGTAAACCAATACCCAAGTTCACATAAGTGCCATCAGGAATATCTTGTGCCACACGTTCAGCGATCTGGTCACGGGTCAGTTTGCTATAGCTCATTATTTATCTCCGATGCCAATTATTGTGCAGGCTTAACTTGAACAATGTGTTGAACAAAAATTCCCGGGGTGATGATGTGCTCTGGATCCAGTGCACCCAGTTCAACCACTTCAGAAACTTGAGCAATGGTCACATCTGCTGCCATTGCCATGATTGGGCCGAAGTTACGCGCAGATTTACGGTAGACCAGATTGCCCCAACGGTCGCCTTTAGAAGCTTTAATTAAAGCAAAGTCAGCTTTAATTGGATTTTCTAAAACGTAGTCTTTACCTTCGTAGTTCATGGTCGGTTTGCCTTCAGCCAGCAAAGTACCAAAACCGGTAGGCGTGTAGATTGGACCTAAGCCCATACCTGCTGCCTGAATACGGCAAGCCAGATTACCTTGCGGCACCAGTTCCAGTTCAATCTTGCCTGCACGATATAACTCGTCAAATACCCACGAGTCAGACTGACGCGGGAAAGAGCAAATGATTTTACGGACAGCGCCAGCTTTAAGCAGTTTCGCCAGGCCGTAATCGCCATTACCGGCATTATTGTTGACAATAATCAGGTTTTTAATACCCAATTCGATCAGACCATCAATCAGTTCAGCAGGCTGACCCGCTGTACCGAAACCACCGATCATAATGGTAGAACCGTCCTTGATCTGGGAGAGTGCTTCTTTCAATGATAATGAACTTTTATCTATCATAATCTGGTCCTTACATATCCTAAACTGATGGATGTCTTTAAACTCGTTTTGAATCTGATGCTGTAACTGGAACTGCGTTACGGTTTTTCTGTGACAGCAGAAAATGTGCGACCAAGCCAATGCAAATTCCCCAAAAGACTGAACTCAGTCCTAAGAAATGCATGCCGGAAGCAGTCGCTAAAAAGGTGATCAATGCTGCATCACGTTGTGATTCTTTGCCCATGGCCACGGAAATGTTGGTAGCAATCGCACCGAGCAATGCCAGTCCTGCCAAAGCTGCAATGAGTTCTTTGGGCATCAGGCTAAACAGCATGACAATGCTGCCGGCAAATAAGCCGCCCAAAATATAAAAAAGCCCATTCGCCACACCGGCGATATAACGCTTTTCTTTTAGCTCATGTGCGTCTTTGCCTAAACACAATGCAGCTGTGATCGAGGCCAGTACGATGGTAATACCCCCCACACAGGCGACTGCAAGCGAGGCAATACTGGTTGCACTAATAATCGGCTTGGCTGGCATGTCATAACCACTGAGTTTGATAATCGCCATTCCCGGTAAAAACTGGCCAGAGAGACTGACCAGAATAAGGGGAAGGGCCAGATTCAGGGTGGAACTCCAGGTCCATTCCGGTGCAATAAATTGCGGAATCGCCAGACTGAAATCTGCCGTGACCGGGTTAATCTTGCCCAGGAGCATGCTTAAAACCACACCAGCAACCAGCACCCAGACCATGGCATAGCGTGGACTGAAACGCTTGGCCAGTAAAAATACCGCCAGCATGCCAAAGACGATATAGGGCATGGTATCGGTCGCGGTAAACAACCCTAAACCAAACTGCAGTAAAATCCCCGCCATCATCCCGGCAGCCACTTCCTGAGGAATCCAGGACAGCAATTTGTCGAAATAACCGGTGATCCCAATGAAAAAAATCACCACAGCAGAGGTGATATAGGCAGCAACCGCTTCATTGAGCGAAATATCGGGAAACAGCGTGACTAATAAAGCCGTTCCGGGCGCAGACCAGGCGGTGACGACAGGTATTTTGTATTTAATGGATAAAAAGATACCTGCTAGCGCAGCACCAATAGAAATTCCCCAAATCCATGAAATCATCATGTCCGGGGAAACTTGAGCTTGCTGTGCCGCCTGGAAAAAAATGATCAGTGGCCCCGAATAGGAGATCAGCACTGCTAAAAATCCTGCAACAGTTGCTGAAATTGACCAATCATTTTTTAATGTCTGAAACAGGGTGTTCATTGGTGATGTGCCTCCTTGCGTCGAACCATGAGCCTGTTAAAAATCGTGATGATCAGGATTAGCCCTGATCACCACCACCGACCGGTACCACTGTACCTGTCATATAAGATGATTCATCCGAAGCCAAGAATACAATCGCATTCACTTGCTCCTGAATCGTACCGTAGCGTCCCATGAAAGTACGGTCAATGGTCTGAACAACCACTTGCTGCATCCATTCTTTTTCAGAATCAGTCAGTGGATTGGCATTGCGCGGTACTTTACGTGGCGGTGCTTCTGTACCACCCGTCGCGATTGCATTGACACGGATGCCGTCTTTGGCATGTTCAAATGCAAGGGAAGCGGTCAGGCCGTTCACACCACCTTTGGATGCTGAATATGGCACACGGTTAATGCCGCGTGTCGCAATAGAAGATACGTTTACAATGGTACCTTTCTGATTTTTAATCATTTCCGGAAGAACTGCGCGGCAGCACCACAGTGTCGGGAACAATGAACGGTTCACTTCCTTGATAATTTCCTCTTCAGAAAATTCTTCGAAAGGTTTCATCCAGATCGCGCCACCGACGTTGTTGATCAGGACATCGACACGGCCATAGGTTTCTAGCGCTTTTTCAACGACTGATTGAGCACCGGCAAACGTTTCCAGATTGGCTTTGACCGTAATCGCATCACCGCCAGTCGCTTCAATTTCAGCCAGAACTTCTTCTACATAAGGGGAAAGGTCAGCCATGACGACTTGGGCGTCTTCGCTCGCCACTTGCAGCGCGACACCGCGACCGATGCCTTGCGCGGCACCGGTCACGATTACAACTTTATTTTCAAATCTTTGACGGTTAGACATTGAACAAATTCCCTCTATTAGTTGGCAGAGAATTTTTCAAACAGGAAGCTTGCAGGTTTAACGCCTTCAGCATCTAACCAGCCGCGAACCGCTTCTACCATTGGTACTGGACCACATAGGTAGATGTCTACGTCGCCGCTATTCAGCCATTCGTTTTCGATATGACCGGTCACATAGCCTTTACGCTCATGTGCCGATTCCGGGTTAGCAACCACTGTACGGTATTCGAACCATAAGAATTTTTCTTGTAGTTCATTCAGTTTTTCAATCGCTACCAAGTCGAAATCATTGGTCACACCAAATACTAAACGCACTGGATGTTCTGAACCTTTTTCTTCCAGCACTTGCAGCATCGACATGAATGGTGCAATACCTGTACCACCCGCCAGCATCAATACTGGACGGGTCACAGGGCGCAGGTAGAAGCTACCAAATGGACCAGTAAAGGTCATCTTGTCGCCAGCTTGGGCATTGGCACTCAAGAACTCACTCATTTTACCGTTCGGTACGTTACGTACCACAAAGCCGGTTAAACGGTTGCCTGGTTTAGAGCTGAATGAATAAGAACGGGTTTCAGTTGTACCTGGAATACCCACGTTCACATATTGACCAGCAAGGAAGTGAATGTCTGGTTGACCTTCATCTAACTGAATATCAAAGGTAATGGTCGAGTCAGACAGGTTTTCGACACGCGCCAAAGTACCCTGGAATGCGTGAATTTCAGTTTTACATACTTCCGAAGAAGCTTGGATCTGAAATACGGCGTCTGAGGTCGGTTTACATTGGCAAGCAAGAATGTAGCCTTCAGCTGCTTCTTCTGGGGTTAATGCATCTTCAATATAAGTTTCTTCAGGCATGTCAAATGAACCTGATTCACAAAACGCACGACACGTTCCACAAGCACCATCACGGCAGTCCAAAGGAATATTGATCTTTTGACGGTAAGCTGCATCAGACAGGGTCTCGCCTTGGGCAACAGAAATAAAACGTGTAACGCCATCTTCAAATTGAAGTGCAACATTGTGGTTTGACATGGCTGAATATCCTATATAAATCTTTGTAACTGGACCTTTCAGCCAATTTTCCATCTGGCTGAAAGGTTTTACCTGGCTGTAATAAAAACAGTCTTAAAGGTGATAGATGTCGATAACCTGGTTGATGTAATCGTTTTTCAGCACCACGTATTTGCTTAAAATCTGTGGTTTTTCGCCTGAAAAATTGATTACATAACGAGACATACCGAAGTAGCTGTAACTGGTTTTGTAGCGGAAACTCAGGGTATTCCAGTTAAAACGTACAGTGACCTTGTCGCCATCACGTTCCACAATTTCAATATTGCAGATGTTGTGGCTGGTACGGGTATCCGGCATGGTGGCAGATGAACGTTCCGTCTTGATCCGGAATACACGGTCTTCTAAACCTTGACGATCTGGATAGTAGATCAGTGAGATTTCAGACTGTGGATCTTCAGTCAGACGGTCATCATCATCCCAGGCTGGCATCCAGAAAGAAGCAGTAGGGGCGTAGCACTGTAACCAGTCATCCCATTGCTCATCATCTAAAAAGCGGGCTTCCTGATACAGGAACTGTGCAATATTTTCTAAAGTGATGTCGCTCATGCGGTTTCTCCTTCAGTGCTTGCAGCAATTTCTTTTTCAGTCGCAATGCCTTTTTTGATCAGTTCTAGCCAGTACTGGTGCTGAGCCAGGTACAGGCCTTCATCTTCAGTTTTAATGCCAGACAGTTTTGGTTTCAGGCCAATTTCATTGGCTGCATCATCTGGCCCTTGAATCCAGTGCTTAGAACCACGGCACATATCATTCCATTCCAGCGCGATCCCAGCATAACCGGCCTGACAGGCACGGAATTCTTCAAGATCGTCTGGTGTCGCCATACCTGAAGCATTAAAGAAATCTTCATACTGACGGATACGACGAGTACGTGCTTCAGGCTCTTCGCCTACAGGCGCGATACAGTAAATCGTCACTTCAGTCTTATCGACAGAAATCGGGCGTAAGACACGGATTTGTGAACCGAACTGATCCATGAAGTAAACGTTTGGATAGATACACAAGTTACGTGAACGTTCGATCATCCACTTCGCCATAGCTTCGCCATATTGCGCAGTGTATTCATCTTTCTTGGCAAAGTTAGGACGGTCTTCCGGGTTAGCCCATTGCGTCCAAAGCAGCATATGACCGTGTTCAAAGCCGTAAGAACCACCGCCTTGCTTGCCCCATGAACCTGCGCTCATAGCACGGATGTTATCGCCAGCTTCTTTTTCTTTACGTTGCTGAGTCGTTGCAGCATAGTTCCAGTGTACTGCAGACACGTGATAACCATCGGCACCGTTTTCAGCAGTCAACTTCCAGTTACCTTCATAGGTATAAGTCGAAGAACCACGTAAAACTTCCAGGCCTTGCTCAGACTGACCCACGATCATGTCAATGATTTTGGTCGCTTCGCCCAGGTATTCTTCCAGAGAAGGAACATCCGGATTCAAGCTGCCGAACAGGAAACCTTTATAGTTTTCAAAACGGGCAACCTTTTTCAGGTCATGTGAACCGTCTTTGTTAAAGCAGTCTGAATAACCCGCTTCAGCCGGATCTTTGACTTTTAATAACTTACCTGAGTTATTAAATGTCCAGCCATGGAATGGGCAAGTATAAGTTGCTTTATTGCCTTTCTTGTTACGGCACAATTGTGCACCGCGATGCGAACAGGCATTGATCATGGCATTCAGTTCACCTTGACGGTTACGTGCAATGATGATCGGCTGACGACCAATATAGGTAGTATAGAAGTCGTTATTGTTTGGAATCTGGCTTTCATGTGCAAGATAAACCCAGTTGCCTTCAAAGATGTATTTCATCTCCAGGTCAAACAGAGCTTGGTCTGTGAATACAGACCGGTGAAGTTTAAATTCACCAGATTCAAAATCGTCAACTAGAAGCTCATCAATACGATCAAGATGACTGGTGTTAATTACAGGAATACGAGGCATGTCCGTTCTCCGACTTTCCAAGGAGGGGAAGTCATCGGGATGAATCTAATGATTACACCCCGAATCCATTTTGCATTAAGCGCTTGCGCGGCGACGATCAACTTCAGTAGAAGGTGCGTCTGCTTTTTCTTTCACAAGTTCAATATCAAATTGAATATGTTTGAAAGGACCTTTCAAACCACGTTTTGCAATTTCAGCTTCATCAGTTACATCAACCGCAGTTGCAACCAGGCCTTCACGAGTAGCGAATGCAAAGTCATCCCACAGGTACTGGTCGCCTTCGATGTTGAACTGAGTTGTCAGCTTGCGGTAACCCGGTGCAGAAACGAAGTAATGCACGTGTGATGGACGGTTACCGTGACGGCCTAATTTGTCCAGTACGAATTGAGTCGTGCCTTCTGGAGGACAGCCATAACCTACTGGCATAGTGGTTAAAGCCACATATTTACCATCCTGGTCGCTGAAAATAGAACGGCGTAGGTTAAAGTCAGACTGTGACTTGTCAAAGAATGAGTAGTTACCCAGACTGTTGGCATGCCAAACTTCAACTTTGGCACCTTCAATGATATTGCCGTCAGTATCTTTAACTGTACCTTCAATGATCAGTGTCGGAATTTTGCCTTCTTCAGAGCCATCATCCATACGGGCAAAGCCGACAGATTCAGGAGCACCCGCCACATATAACGGACCTTCAATCGTACGTGGCGTACCGCCAGTAATACCTGCTTTGGCATCTGCTTCATCAGCACGTAAGTCTAAGTAGTGTTCCAGACCCAAGCCTGCAGCCAGTAGGCCCAATTCATTAGCTTGACCGGCATCGGTAAAGTATTCCAGACCTTTCCACAGTTCTGACTGAGAAATATCAAGATCTTCGATCGCCTGGAAAAGGTCACCTAGCAGGCGCACAACGATTTGCTGGACACGCTCGTCTACAGGACCTGTGGCTGTATCCACGTTCATTTGTTTAACTAATGCATCAATTTGTTGACGGTTCATACTATTGCTCCTTAAGTATGTCTGTTTATTGGTGGCTGTTGTTTCAATCCTTATGGCTGAAACTTGGCTGCCACAGTCCTTTGTTAATTACCCTCTGAATACCCTCATCGGATGTGTTCAGATTTGACCGACCTGGCATGTTCCAGGTCTCGGTCATTGTGATCAGGTGTCATCTTCCCGGATTGAAGAAGGGTGGCGGTTTAGTGCCATGATTTCGATATCCATATATGGATACAGTGGTAAGCCCTGCAAAATGTTGTGCAGCTCTTCGTTACTTTCCACATCAAAAATACTGATGTTTGAATACTGGCCTGTGATGCGCCAGATATGGCGCCATTTACCTTGGCGCTGTAAATCCTGTGAATAGGCTTTTTCAACAGCCTTGATTTCGTTGGCTTTCTCGGCAGGCATATCCAGCGGGATATTTACATCCATACGTACATGAAACAGCATGTCTCACTCCTCAATCTAATTGCTTATTTACGGCGTAAATTGTCGATCTTGTCTTCATCCAGCTGAATGCCCAGACCGGCACCTTGCGGTAGATGCAGCTCAAAATTCTGATATTGCAGTGGTGTTTTCAGAATTTCTTCTGTCAGCAGTAGCGGGCCGAATAGTTCAGTACCATAGGCCAGATTCTCAAAGGTCGAGAACAGGTGAGCGGATGCAATTGTTCCTACTGAACCTTCCAGCATGGTGCCACCATACAGGTCAATCCCTGCAAGGTTAGCTACTGTTGCGACATCACGGCCTTCCAGCAAACCACCTGATTGCGCCACTTTAACTGCAAATACAGAAGCTGCATTAGTACGAGCCAGCTTATAGGCAGTGCTTGGCCCCATCAGTGATTCATCGGCCATAATGGCAATATCAAAGCGACGGGTCAGACGTTGCATGGCATCAATATTGTCAATAGCACAAGGCTGTTCAATCAGGTCAACGCCACCTTCCTGTAGTAGAGTAATGCCCTTAATCGCATCTAGCTCTGACCAGGCACGGTTCACATCGACACGAATAGAAACGTCATTGCCTAAGGCTTTTTTAATTGCCAGAACATGTTCAACATCTGCTTCTACTGGACGTGAACCGATTTTTAGCTTGAAGAAGTTATGGCGTTTTGCAGCCAGCATCTTTTGTGCTTCAGCAATGTCTTTTTCAGTATCCCCAGAAGCCAGTACCCAGAGGACCGGTACGCCATCACGTAAACGACCGCCTAGAAGTTCAGAAAGTGGTAAACCTAAACGCTGCGCCTGAATATCCAGCAGGGCAGTTTGAATGGCACATTTCGCAAAACGGTTGCCATTAATATTTTTTTTGATTGCTTGTAATGTCTGTGCAACATTTAAGCCTGATAATGTTTTTAAAAGCGGTACAAAATAAGTATCAATATTTACTTTGACACTTTCAGGGCTTTCATCACCATAACCTAAGCCACCGATAGTTGTTGCTTCACCCCAACCGATGTAACCATCTTCAGTGGTGATTTTGACCAATACCAGGGTCTGGGTTTGCATCGTCGCCACTGCCATCTTGTGAGGACGAATGGTTGGAATTTCTACCAGCAAGGTTTCAACTGACTTATACATAATACGGGTTCACATTCTTGCTTTAATGCTTTGACTTGATATACCTTAAAAGAATCATAAATGGCTGTCGAAGACCATTTTTGCATTTTATTATATTTAAAAGGTATGCACGTTATGGAGCTCAGACATTTAAGGTATTTTGTAGCAGTAGTTGAAGAGCAAAGTTTTACTAAAGCTGCAGAGAAACTTTTTATTGCCCAGCCCCCATTAAGCCGTCAGATTCAAAATCTTGAGGCAGAACTTGGTATTGCGTTATTTGAGCGTGGCAGTCGACCACTTAAAACCACTCAGGCTGGTTATTTTTTCTACCAGCATGCGGTAAAAATTCTGGCCAATGCTGAAGAAGTGAAGTCCATGACCAGGCGTATTGGTATGGTGGAACGCACGGTTACCATGGGTTTTGTTGGATCTCTGCTTTATGGATTGCTGTCGCGCATTGTCTACTTATATAGGCAGCAACAGCCACACCTGAAAATTGAACTGGTGGAAATGACCACCATGGAACAGGTTAAGGCACTGAAAGAAGGGCGTATAGATGTTGGCTTTGGGCGTTTACGTATTTCTGATCCGGCATTAAAGCGGGTACTGTTGCGTGAAGAACGTCTGGTACTCGGTGTACATTCCAGCCATCCTTTATCTTCCCATAATAAAGGGATATATCTTGCTGATATTGTTGATGAAAAATTATTTCTCTATCCTAACCATACCTCTCCAAGTTTCGCCACCCAGGTACAGGGATTATTTTCAGAATATAATCTGGAACCACAACATGTCCGAATTGTAAGGGAAATCCAGCTGGCGCTGGGACTGGTCGCAGCGGGTGAGGGTGTATGTATTGTACCGGAAAGTGCTCATTCGATTCAGTTAGCTCACCTTAACTATATCCCGATTCTGGACGAGAGCGCAGTCAGCCCGGTTTTTCTGACTATGCGCAATATGGACGAGAGTGAAGATATCATGTCCTTATTTGATTGTATTTACCAAGTGTATGATTTGGAAGCAATTAAATATGATAGAAACAGTTTTTAGACATGAATTTATCCCTGAATATACCGCGCCTTAGACTTAAGTTTAAGGCTTGGGCGGAATTTTCTCCTTACCCTCTAAAAAAAGTATGCAGTGATCTACGACTTTAGTGCAATCGGGAAATTTTGATATAGAAGAAAATTTTAAATCCTCCTTTTATACCTATTTTGTTTGATTGCTGATCAAAGTGCTCTGACATTCAACCTTTTAGGTTCTTTCATACCCTAAACCTATATAAAAACCAGGTATTTCAGCCAGCAAACCCGATTTATGATGAAAACATCGGTCCTGGAAGGTCGATTCTGCCTGTAAACAACTTTGAAGGTATAGATATAGATATATTCGGTTTTGGACATTTATCCAGCCATGCTGCATTGTTGCTCCATTAATTGGAACGTTGCATTTGCAGGAGGCAAAGATGGAAGCAACCAAAGTCAATATCAATACATTAATTGATGAAGCGAAATTTACACCATTTCACTGGGGTGTTCTGATCTGGTGTTTGATCATTATTATTTTTGATGGCTATGACCTGGTGATTTATGGAGTAGCCTTACCATTATTAATGCAGGAATGGTCTTTAACAGCGGTACAGGCAGGGATGTTAGCTAGTACTGCCTTGTTCGGCATGATGTTTGGTGCCATGAGTTTCGGCACGCTGTCCGACAAAATCGGGCGTAAGAAAACGATTATGCTCTGTGTGGCAATTTTTAGCGGATTTACCTTCCTGGGGCCATTCGCCAGCTCACCGGTAGAGTTTGGAATTTTACGTTTTCTGGCTGGTCTTGGCATTGGCGGAGTTATGCCAAACGTTGTAGCGCTAATGACCGAATATGCGCCAAAACGTATCCGTAGCACTTTGGTTGCCCTGATGTTTAGTGGTTATGCGATTGGCGGTATGACGTCTGCACTTTTAGGTGCATGGCTGGTACCACAGTTTGGCTGGCAGATCATGTTCTATATTGCCGGTGTTCCTTTATTGGCTTTACCGTTAATCTGGAAATTCCTGCCTGAATCGTTGATGTATCTAACCGTCAAAAATCAGACTGTAGAAGCACGAAACATCATTAAAAAGATTTCACCTGCTCAAGATATTACAGAAAATTCTCAATTTGTCCTGAATGAAGTGAAAAAGGGTGATGAAGCACCATTAAAAGCATTATTTCAGAAAGGTCGTACATTCAGTACCTTCATGTTCTGGATTGCTTTCTTTATGTGTCTATTGATGGTGTATGCATTGGGAAGCTGGTTACCAAAGCTGATGATTCAGGCGGGTTACTCATTGGGTGCTAGTATGATCTTCCTGTTCGCCTTGAATATTGGCGGCATGATTGGCGCAATTGGCGGGGGTTATCTGGCTGATAAATTCCATATCAAAAAAGTGCTGACCATTATGTTCCTGTGTGGCGCATCTGCCTTAATTCTGCTTGGTTTTAACAGCCCGCAGTTTGTACTTTATACCCTGATTGCAATCGCTGGTGCTGCAACGATCGGTTCACAGATCTTGTTATATACCTTTGTTGCACAATATTACCCATCTACTGTGCGTTCTACCGGAATGGGTTGGGCATCGGGAATTGGTCGTATTGGTGCCATCGTTGGGCCCGTTTTGACAGGTGCATTGCTGACAATGGAACTACCACACCAAATGAACTTCTTTGCCATCGCGATTCCGGGCGTGATTGCAGCGCTGGCCATTTTTCTGGTGAACCTGAAAGCTTCTGTAGATGGTGAAGTCCTTGAAACCTCTGAATCGGGCGAAGCCATACTTGCCAAAGAAGCGAATTAATAAAGAAAATATCAGTTAATAAGTTAAATATTTCAATGGAATAGGTCACCATCATAAATGGTGGTGACCGGTTACTGGAATTAAATTGCATAATAAAAAAGCGAGTTTAGGATGAACATGTCGCAATTCACTAATCAACAATCAATCAACAATTCAACCTTCAAACATAAAGTTTTGATGAGCATGATGGCAATAAGTATAGGCGGTATCAGCCTGTCAGCTATAGCGCAAAGCACAGCTCAATCCAGTCAGGATGAAATCGAGCAGTTACGTCAGGAAGTCAAAGCCTTGCGTGCCATGCTTGAACAGCAACAGTCTCGACAAGTTACATATACAGCACAGGCAACAACACCGGCAGCTATAGCACCAGCAGCCAAACCTGTGATGAAACTTGCTAGTGGTGCTGAATTCAATCTTTACGGGAATGTCCGTGCCGATGCCTCTTATCAGGCTGAAGGCGGTGCAGCTACACGTATGTACAACCAGATTAATGCTGTTCCACTTGAGGGTGTAGGCGAGCGCAGTGATGAGTTCAAATCAACACTTTCTGCAACCCGTCTAGGGATGGACTTTAAAGCCCCTGTAGGTGCTGGGGACAAAGCCCTGAGTGCTAAAGTTGAAGTAGATTTCCTGGGTGGCGCAAGTCTGGATAATTTACGTATCCGTCATGCTTATATGAGTTATGCCAACTGGCTGATTGGTCAGACCTGGTCAAACTTTGCTATACCGGATTATATGCCAGAAACTGTAGATGCTTTAGCTTATGCAGGTGGTGCAGTAAAGCGTACGCCTCAGGTTCGTCATACCAGTACCTTTAGTCCTGCTACCAATCTGGTCCTTGCAGTAGAAGATCCAAAAGATGGAACCATTATTGGTATTAAACAGCGTTTACCGGCTTTGACAGTACGTCTAAATCATAAGTTTGCTGATAATCTTTCCGTCAGTGCCCGTGCCATGGGGAATGAAAAGCGTGTCAATGGAGATGAAAAAATGGCATGGGGTGTAGGACTTGGTGCAAAATATGAAGTCGTACCCAGTATTACTTTAAAAGCCGACTATTATCATGTCAAAGGGGATAGCAGCTTTGTGTCTTATGCTAATCCTGGTGTAGTCAGAGCGACGAACGGGGATCTTTTACAGAGTGAGTTCGACTCGATTACTGTCGGTTTAACCCAGCAGTTTAATGACAAGTTACGTGGTACCTTGGGCTATGGTTATATGAATTTCGAGCAAGATAATGGATATGTTACTGCTACCGCGAATCCAACAGCAATTAACAAGGACCTTTGGCAGGCATGGGCCAATGTATTTTATAACCCTTCCAAGCCACTCAGCTTTGGTTTTGAATATGTATATGGTGAACGTGAAGCATTAGGTGCAGCCACGAATGGTAGCACTAAGGGTGAAGATAACCGGATTAACGCCGTTGCGATCTATAGCTTTTAATACTTCTCAGATTATATTTTGAAAAGCGTGAACCCAGTTTACGCTTTTTTATTGTGTTCAATTTGATCGATGATCTGTTCTACAGCTTGAGCAAGTTCATCTGTCCATTCAAAAGAACAATTTAATCGAATAAAGTTCTGTGCTGCATGTTTAGGCCTGAACAGCAGACTCGGTGCAATGGAAATCTTCTGTTCAAGCAAATCTGTATAGAGCTGCTGCGAATCCATATCTTCAGGCAGCTCTACCCACAAAAAATAGCCCGTTGGATAATAGTGAATCTTACAGTCTTCAGGTAATCTGGCTTTGAGTTCCTGATAAAAACGTTTTTTGTTCTGATTTAAATGACGGCGCAAACTACGCAAATGCTTTTCATAATGATGATGCGCAACAAAATCTACCAATGTATTCTGTAAAAGCGGACTCACACTCAGAGTACTCATCAACTGTAGATGTTGAATGGCATTGGAATATGGGCCTGCAAAGACCCAGCCGACCCGTGCACCCATGCCCAGCGTTTTAGAAAATGAACCACAGTGCAGTACCAGATTGTGCTGGTCGAAATATTTCACTGGAACTGGTTTTTCCTTGCCAAAGTTCAGTTCCTGATAAACGTCATCTTCAATCAGATGCACCTGATACTGAGCTAAGCACTGTGCAATATTTTCTTTGATTTCTGTAGAAACTGTATAGCCAATCGGGTTCTGTGCGTTCAACATCAGCCAGCAGACTTTGATCGGATATTGTTTCAGGACTTTTTCAAAAGCTTTCAGATCAAAACCACGTTCAAGATCATCAGGAAGAGTAATGACATTTAGTCCCAGTCTTTCAGCAGCTTGCCAGGCTCCATAAAATACGGTTTCCTGTAAAAGAATATAATCACCCGGTTGGGTGAGTGCCTGTAAAGACAAATTTAGAGCATCTAGCGCACCGGACGTAATGACAATGTCATCTGAATGGCATGATATACCTTGTAATTGATAACGTCCGGCAATGATCTGGCGCAGCTCCAGATTACCCGGTGGCATATTTGGATGATTCAGATAGCTGTTTTTACGTTTGGAATGCTGGGATAATAACTGCATAAATTTGCTATTAAATAGCAGTTCAGGATTGGGGA
Source organism: Acinetobacter sp. 22323 (assembly GCF_052044895.1). Taxonomy (NCBI): domain Bacteria; kingdom Pseudomonadati; phylum Pseudomonadota; class Gammaproteobacteria; order Moraxellales; family Moraxellaceae; genus Acinetobacter; species Acinetobacter sp. 22323. The sequence goes on from NZ_JBQEOL010000005.1 coordinate 94,171, forward strand.
ATGCCGATCCCAACGGGATCATATCTGTTGCCTGAGTATCTTTAAGATAGTTAAATACCACCGAATTGATCTGTATTTTCTCGTGAGCTGCTAATGTTTCTTTAATGGAAGTTATTGCAAGATCAGCACGTTCAGCAATGTAATAACCGGATTTATCTTTGGCATACAGCCAGCCTTGTGCCTCAAGTTCCTGATAGGCATTTAACACTGTCATCAGGCTATAACCGGAAAGTTCGGACTGCTCACGCAATGAAGGGAGTTTGTTATGGGCTTTCCAGATGCCATCTTCAATCATATGGCGAATACTGAGTGCGAGTTTCTCAAATTTATACATACATCAAGAAAAATAAAAAATGGAAGTTTATCTGCATATATAGCATATTTAGTCAGGTTAAATATAACAGTTGGAGCAGTTATGATTTATCTGTTATATTTTTTTAGGCAGTATTTGTATCTACTCATTTTTTGCAATCGGGCTGAAAATAAGGATAGTCCCTAAATCCAGCGACAGGTGAGCATATGACTCCAGACGAACAGAAAAAAGCACCGAAATATGCAGACAGCAGTATTTCTGATGAAGCTTTCAAAAAGATGATTATTTGGTTCGCTATTTATGCAGGGTTGTTTTGTCTGGGGGTGGTTTTAGTGGTCAACGCTGATAACCTGTTCTTCTCAGGACTCAAATAATAAAGAATCCCGGTTTAATGACCGGGATGTTTATTCATATAATTATTCCATTATAAAAAATGATAGTTTTTGATACTTTCATAGACGCCGTAGTTTTTGTCACATTTTGCTACTTGCTTTCATATTTTTCCTTGCTAGATTCAAGCAAGTGATGCGTTTATTTTGCAGTGTCTGCTAATCTGCGCATCATGCTTAAATAAAAATATTTAAAAATCTCGACAACAATATGGACGTATAACAAGGATAAAGGAGCACAACATGCTTGGAAATATGATGTTTCAGCCCTTACTGATCAGCAGCATGATTGAACATGCAGGACGCTATCATGCCGATACTGCGGTAATTTCAAAAAATACTGATCTCAGCATGACCCATACGACCTGGGGCGAAATTCGTAACAATGCCAAACGTTTCGCCAATGTGCTGAATCAGCTGGGACTGCAACATGGCGACCGTGTCGCGACCATTGCATGGAATAACCATCGTCATCTGGAATCCTGGTATGCCATTTCTGGAAGTGGATTTGTTTGCCACACGATTAATCCACGTTTATTCCCGGAACAGTTGGTATTTATTATTAATGATGCATCAGACCGCGTAATCCTGTTTGATAAAACCTTTGTACCATTAATTAAAGCCGTCAAACCGATGTTAAGCAAGGTGGAGCACTTTATCTGTCTGGATGCAAAAGATGAGGCCATCCTTGAAGCTCTTCCAGATGTGAAATTCTATGATGAGCTGATTGCCGATCAATCTGATGATTTTGATTGGCCTGTACTCAATGAAAATGCAGCAAGCTCACTGTGTTATACCTCTGGAACTACAGGTCATCCAAAAGGGGTTTTATATAGTCACCGTTCAACGACATTACATAGTTTTGCGATCAGTTTGCCGGATTCACTGAATGTATCTGCACGAGATATCATGCTGCCTGTAGTACCGATGTTCCATGTCAATGCCTGGGGGACACCATATGCAGCAGCGATGGTCGGCTGTACTTTGATATTGCCAGGCCCAGGGCTAGATGGCGCAAGTTTAGTCAATTTAATTGACAGCTATAAAGTATCAGTTGCACTAGGTGTACCAACGATCTGGCAAGGTTTGATTGCAGCAGCGCAACAGTCGGGTTCCAAGTTAGAAAGCTTAAAACGCAATGTCGTCGGCGGTTCGGCATGTCCGCCTTCAATGCTAAAAGTATTTAAAGAACAGTTTGATTGTGAAACCATTCATGCCTGGGGTATGACAGAAACCAGTCCACTTGGCGCAGCCAATCAGATTAAAGCCAAACATCTGGATTTGAGTGAAGAAGAGCGTTTAGAAATTCGTCTTTCTCAAGGTCGTCCACCATTTGGTGTCGACTTGCGTTTGACTGATGAAGAAAATGGATCGAATGAAATTACTCGCGATGGTGAAACCACAGGCAATCTGCAGATTCGTGGTCACTGGATCATCAATAACTATTTTGGCAAGGAAGAATCTTCTTTAACTGCTGATGGCTGGTTTGATACGGGGGATATTGCCACCTTAAATGAAGATGGCTTTATGAAAATCAGTGATCGTGCCAAGGATCTGATCAAATCGGGCGGAGAATGGATCTCCTCGGTGGAACTGGAAAATCTGGCCATGGGTCATCCACAAATAGCCATGGCAGCTGTCATTGCTGCACAGCATCCGAAATGGGATGAGCGTCCAATCCTGATTGCGATTAAAAAACCTGACAGTCAGCTCACCGAGCCAGAATTGCTGGATTATTTTGCTGACAAAGTGGCGAAATGGCAGGTGCCAGACAAAGTAATTTTTGTCGATGCAATTCCACTGAGTGGTACTGGCAAGATGCTGAAAAAAGACTTGCGTGAAAAGTTTGGAACAGTATTGCTGGATCAGCAGACAGAGCTCAGCCCAGCTGTAGAATAATACCTATAAACTCTTCCAAAATAACAAGGCTGATTACAGAAATGTGGTCAGCCTTTTGCATATTTATAGCCATAAAGCTCATAGAAAAATATTCGATCCAAATAGTCGAACTGGCATGAAATGCCTTTCCGATTTACATGCCGAAACCGAACTTTAATCAAAAGCACATCATTTTGTCCGACAAAAAACAGGAATTCTACCGACAGAAACATGATTTGACCCGAATTGACATGGAACGAATCATAAAAGCCTATATTCTGAATACATAATAAATAGACAGATGTACATTAATTCTGTTTCTGTATGAGGTAATAAAAATGACAAGTATGCAAAGCTACAAGCCTCACTGGATCCGAGAAGACTTCATTGATTTCATTGCTGAAAAAGTTCATCCAACTTTGGCATTGAAAAAAGTGAAGGCAGAAGTGATCAGCATCCAGGTTATTGGCAATGATTTTTATAAGATCCAGCTACGTCCAAATTTCAACTTTCAGGCTAAAAAATTTCAACCAGGACAGAATGTGGCTGTGACTTTAAGGCTGGATGGTATTTTGCATCAGCGTCATTATTCTGTCGTTACAATGCTAAAAAATGGTGATGTAATTATCGCTGTTAAACAGCAGGGTAAAGTATCCCGTGCCTTGAGCTCCTCACAACTGGGTGCTGTGGTAGAGCTTTCACAGACACAGGGCGAATTCACCCTGCTGAATTCCCCTAAACCCATTTTAATGCTGGCCTCAGGCAGCGGCATCACTGCAATTTACTCCTTACTGCAAAAAGCCGTAGTGCAGTTTCAGCATCCGATTGATCTGATCTACTTCACCCGTGATGATGCGTTTCATGCTGAAATTAAAACCTTGGCACTGATGCATCCACATCTGAAATATCATCATTTTAATACTGTGGAGCATAAGCAGCATCTAAGCCTACAGTTACTCAACAAGCTGGTGCCTGATTTTGAGCAACGTGAAATTTATGCCTGTGGTTCAGCGGCCATGATGAAAACAGCACACCGTATTGCTGAAAAGCTTTCCGTGAAATCCAGTTTCCATTCTGAATACTTCCAGATCGTGGTGGATGAAAAAGTTAAAGCACAACCTGTGCAATTCCAGCGATCGCATCAGGAGTTTCAGGCCAGCTCTACCATTCTGGAAAGTGCTGAACAGGCAGGTTTGCGTCCTGCACATGGTTGCCGAATGGGAATTTGTAATACCTGTTCTTGCACCAAAGTCAGTGGCTCAGTAAAAAATATCTTGACTGGTGAAATCGATCACGAGAGTAATACCCCGATCAAATTGTGTATCTCCCAGGCCGTTAGTCCTGTGGTGATTAATCTTTAATCCCTAGAAAAATAAGAAGGTACTCCCATGAATATGCAAATTGATTTTAAGCGGCACAGTAAGACCCAATTTTTAAGCCCTGAACAGATTCAGGAATTTGGTGCCAAGGTGGATGCGATCCGCCGTGAGGTGATGGATGATTTAGGTGAAAAAGATGCTGAATACATCTATAAAATCCGTAATTTTGTCCGCTATAGCGAAATTGCTTCCCGGGGCATGCTGATGGTAGCCGGTTGGTTGCCACCAGTCTGGCTACTCGGTACAGGCTTATTGGGTATTTCCAAAATCGTAGAAAATATGGAACTTGGTCATAACGTGATGCATGGCCAGTTTGACTGGATGAATGATCCAAGTCTGAATGGTTCGTCTTATGACTGGGATACCATCGCCACCGGTGATGACTGGAAATATACTCATAACTATATTCATCATACTTATACCAATATTGTCGGTATGGACCATGATGTTGGTTATGGCCTGATTCGTGTGAGTGAATCGCAAAAATGGGAACCCCGTTTTCTGTTTAATATTCCACTAACAATTCAGTTAATGGTGTTCTTCGAATGGTACGTGGGTCTACAGCGCCTGCATCTGGAAGATCTCATTGCCTACAAAACTAAAACCTGGAAACAGGTTTGGGATGAAGCAGCGCCACTACGTAAAAAGATGCGCCGTCAGGTACTAAAAGATTATGTATTCTTCCCGATTATTGCCGGCCCAAATGCCATTCCAGTATTTACTGGCAATGCAGTGGCCAATGTGATTCGTAGTCTGTGGGCTTCAGCTGTGATCTTTAACGGTCATTTCACGGAAGATGCTGAAACTTTTGAAATGGACAATACAGAAAATGAATCCCGTGCGGAATGGTATCTGCGTCAGATCCGCGGTTCGAGTAATTTCAGTGGTACCGAATGGCTACATATTCTAAGTGGTAACTTGAGCCATCAGATTGAGCACCATTTATTCCCGGACATGCCAGCGAACCGTTATTCAGAAGTGGCACCAAAAATCAAAGCATTATGTGCTGAATATGGTATCCACTATAACGAAGCCAGTTTTATGAAGCAGTTTTCGACCGTTTGGGTTCGCGTTGCAAAATGCTCTGTACCAAACGAATGGCATGCACAAATTGCAGAAAAAGTGCAAAGCGCAAAATCTATATTGAATGCTGTAAAAGCCAAGTTCTTTTAATCACTTTTCTTTAACAGCATTATATTGATGTTTCTTAACCAGTTTGGTACTCCTCAATAACTTTGGATGGGTTATTGAGGATTTTTTTATCTGAGCTTCTTATACATATCAACTTGGTTGTAGATTGTCTTGGATCTAGTAATATTAGTTCCAATAAGCTTAAAAAATGCCAATACCTTATCAAATTCAAGTATTGTAAAATATTTGATTCATTAGAATAATTAAGTAATACATCATATTTTATGGATAAAATGTGAAGAATTCTTTTCAAAAAAACACTCATGCAAAACAGACTTGGTACGGCTGAAACGCTTTGTCTACAACAACTCGCTAAACTTTAGGAAGGTTCTTTTTATAATGGCGGCGTCTTAACATTCAGGGTCTTAGTTTTGAAATATCTTAAATATTTTTCAGGAATCTCCTTATTATTGCTATTAACCGCTTGTAACACCACTGAAGCGCCAGCTCCAGATTATCAGGGCAACTGGAAGAACACTCTGGAAAATCCAAAACTTGAAAATATCCTGGTAATTGCTAAAAATGGTGAAAATTATCTGATTACTAATACCATCAAAGATAAAGAAACTGGTAAAACAGAGAAAAAGAACCCGATGCCCGCGGCTGTGAATGAAAATGGCATGCTTCAGTTGAATGCAGGGGCAGGAATGGTTGATTTTGTAATTGATGAGAAAACTGGCAACCTTGTAGGGTCAGGTTCAGTCTATAAAAAAGCCAAATAATACTCTAATCTAATCCGTTTAGAAATAACAACATAAATGTCATGAAATGGAATTATTCATGACATTTATTTATATAGATATTTAAGCAATATGCCCTAATAATTCGGTAAAATCCTGCACAAAATAATTTGCTCTGGCTTTAATCAGCTCGATTTCATGAGCAGAATACTGATCATAAATTGCCACTACCTCTATTCCTGCATTATTCGCAGCTTCTACACCAATTAAAGAATCTTCAATAATCAGGCAATCTTTGGCTTCAATTTTGAAATGCTCAAGAACATTCAGATAAATTTCTGGATGTGGCTTGATGTTCTGGACATTTTCGCGGGTGAGGATTAAGGCAAAATCATCATCAAAGCTGATTTTAGCGTTAATATTTTGATTATTGTCCTGATAACGTTGCACATTGAATAAACTAGTGGTTGTGGTTAAGGCCAGTGGAATCTCTTGTTTTTTCAGGGCCTGGATTATAAGTTCCGCCTGAGGTTTTAATTCGACCACATGATCCAGAAAATGTCGTGAAATACTGTAACGGCGGTTTTTGACGTCTTCTTTGTTTAGTTCAAAACCGTATAGTTCTTTTAAATAACCACAATATTCCAGATAAGGATCAGGCAAATGTCGAAAGGCTGTCAACTGTAGATCCCGCTGCTGCTGGATCAATTTTAAATTGGCTTTTATACCGGAAAGTTCATGAATCAGGGCTGCATCAACTTGGTTCCAGATACCGACTGAATCAATCAGGGTGCCATCTAGGTCAAAACATACCAATTTTTTGTTCTGAAACATGACACTTTTCCCTTAATTTCCACAGTCTATTCTGTGCGGCTGAGTATATAACATGCGACTTAAGTGTTTCAGCTGAAATAAAAGATAAGGGTTATCCATTTTACATGAAGTGGTATTTGACAGAGTTACAGATCGGGTAAACAGTATTTTTATTGCAAAACACATCCTGAATGATCATATAGATAGTTACAAAGTGTTATATTTGGACATTGGCACTAGATCAAATTGCGCGGATGATAGATCCGCCAAAATGATTAAAAAATTGAAGGAAATGTGTTTCTGTGTTTGAACTTGACTGTAAATTGCTCAGCATCTTTTATTATGTCTACAAATTTAAGAACGTCTCCCATGCAGCCGATTATCTGGATATGAGCCAACCGACGGTGAGTAACCTGCTCAATAAAATCCGTCAGCATTATAATGATCCTTTATTTTTGCGTATTGGCAATGAAATGCTGCCAACGGATCTGTCAAAGCAGCTATTTCCTTTGGTCAGTGAGGCGCTAAGTAAAGTCGAAACCATCAATAATTTTACTATTGATTTTGATCAGGCCACGTCCCAGCAGCGTTTTACTCTGGCAATGACCGATGTATCGCATCTGGTCCTGTTGCCAAAAATTTCACAATATCTAAAACAGCACGCTTCGCATATTCGTCTGAATGTGCGTCCAATTACTTCAGAAACCAGCTATCAAATGGCCAATGGAGAAATTGATCTGGCTTTAGGTTTTTTGCCGAATCTGGAAAATGGTTTCTATCAGCAGAAATTGTTTGAACAGTATTATGTAGTGATTGCAGCCAAAGACCATCCACGGCTGGTTGGCGACAGCCTGACTATTGAAGAGTATTTGCGTGAAACGCATATTGATATTGATGCCGGGATGGGACATTACCATATTGAAAACGAATTGCTGAATCTGGAACTCAAGCGAGACATTCTGATGCGCTTGCCAAGCTATTTAGGCGTAGGACTGGTGGTGCAGGAAACCGATGCAATTGCGACTGTGCCTTATTATTTGAGTGAAGTATTACTATCGCGTGGCAATCTCAAGATTTTTAATGCGCCGATTGCATTCCCGACCTATTCTGTGAAGCAGTATTGGCACATGTCCTGTCATCATAAAACCAGTCATCAATGGTTACGCAATATATTGCATGAGATTTTAAGTAAATAATCCTGCAGCTATAGACCCGGACTTAGCCCTCATCTATAAATTTTAAAATCCCGGCCTATGCTGGGATTTTTGTGTTTTGGTGCATCTTGATGCCTATAACAGATTCTTGCACCTGAATTGATCAGTTAAAACCCCAAAAAGTATTACTAAATGGAAAAACAGTATTACTAAATTGGCACAGCCTTTGCATCTATCAAACACATCATAAAGTGATCTAGGGTTCCGATACATGAAGTTTCATGTATGTCTGAGACCGAGAGTTCACGGCGAAAGGAAACACTGATCGCTACACGGAGGGATAAAAGCCCGGGAGGTAAACCGTCAAAGATTAGGGTAGATGCATATGAGCACAATAACTTATCACGAAGATCAGGTCCTATGGACTGAACGTTTACCGGGTGGACATCACTGGTCTGCACGCATTCAGCGCGGCGCAGTCTTACAACTGAAATCTTTAGGCAAAAATGCCAATGTCGCACTGTACTGCGTCAACAGTGAAGATAAACTTGAACGCTATAACATGCCAGACAGCTTAAAAGGGCAACATACCGCATTTCTAAGTATAGGGCACATTTTAGCCTCTGATTTGGGTCGTGCCATGATCTCGATTGTGAAAGATGATCACGGTTGGAATGATGCTTTTTGTGCACCGAGCACCGTACAACAAATCGAAAAACAATTTGGTTCAAAAACGTTTCAAGATGCCCGTAATGAGATGTACCGCAACGGCAAAGACAGTTTATTACTGGAAATGACCAAATTTGGATTATCGGCAACTGACCTCAGCAGTACTTTAAATCTGTTTTCTAAAGTTCAACCTGATGATAACGGCAACCTCAGCTATGTGGCATCTGACAATACTCATCAAGTGATTGAACTACGTTTTGAAATGGATTGTCTGGTGTTTTTATCGAGTGCACCGCATGCCTTAGATAACTCATCTGAATATGCACCAGCTGATATTCAACTATCACTCTTTAAAGCACTTCCTTTAGGCAAGACAGATGTCTGCCGTGATTCATGCCCGCAAAATCAGCGTGCATTCCAAAATAATAACCGCTACTACGCTTTAACTGCTTAAGGGGAATGATCATGACTGCACTCGTAAACCCAACACAAAATCATGAAAAACCAGTACTCAGCGAAGTTTGTCCTGCCGGTGAAGCGTGGATGTGCGAAGTCAAAAAAGGACAGTATTTCCGTATTGTAGATCTAGAAGGCAACCAGGCGGTAGATACCTTATTTATCTCCGCACATAACCCTGAAGAGCGTTATAGCGCAACCGATACTTTGGCGATGAATCGTCAAATATATTTAGAAAAAGGCACAGCGTTATACACCAATTTTGGCAATAAAATCGCCACCATCAACGATGATAACTGCGGTCGCCATGACACCTTAGGCGGTGCATGTTCATGTGAAAGTAACACAGTGCGCTATGCCCATGACAAATACCCAATGCACAGTTGCCGTAACAATTTCATGATTGCATTGTCACAACATCCGATTGCGAAAAAGCATGATTTGAATGTGCGCCATATCGGTCCAAATATTAATTTCTTTATGAATGTACCTGTAACTTCAGATGGTCATTTGAAATTTGATGATGGTATTTCTGCTCCGGGGAAATATGTGGAGATTAAAGCGGAGATGGATTTGATTGTCCTCATTTCAAACTGCCCACAACTGAATAATCCGTGTAATGCCTATAACCCAACAAAAATTCAACTGATTGTCCGTGAAGGCGAGGAATAAGCCATGTTTAATAAAGTTCTCATCGCCAACCGTGGTGCAATTGCGTGTCGTGTTATTCGTACCCTTAAAAAATTAGGCATCCAATCGGTTGCCGTCTATTCAGAAGCCGACCGTGATTCATTACATGTGACTTTAGCAGATGAAGCTGTTTTCATTGGTGATGCACCTGCGAGCCAAAGCTATTTAAATGTCGATAAAATCTTAGAAGTCGCAAAACAAACCGGTGCAGAAGCGATTCACCCGGGCTATGGCTTCCTCTCTGAAAATGCCGAATTCTGTAATCTGTGTGAAGCACAAGGCATCGTATTCTTAGGGCCAAATGCCGAACAAATGAAAGCTTTTGGTCTGAAACACACCGCACGTGAATTGGCAATTCAAGCCAATGTGCCATTACTTCCGGGCAGTCAATTGTTGGCTGATGAAGCCGAAGCACTGCTAGAAGCGGAACGTATTGGCTATCCTGTGATGCTGAAAAGTACCGCAGGCGGTGGTGGCATCGGCATGCGTTTGGTCTGGAATGCTGAAGAGCTGAAAGATGCTTATGCAACGGTGTCATATTTAGCGCAAGCCAACTTTAAAGATGCAGGTTTGTACTTAGAGAAGTTCGTGCAAAATGCCCGTCATATTGAAGTGCAAATTTTTGGTGATGGTCACGGTTTAGTCTTGGCTTTAGGCGAGCGTGATTGTTCGGTACAACGTCGTAACCAAAAAGTGATTGAGGAAACACCTGCACCACATTTAAACGATGAACAACGTGCCTATATTCAAAATGTTGCGATCCAACTGATGCAATCGGTGAACTACCGCTCGGCAGGTACGGTTGAATTTGTGATGGATACCGACACGCAAGAATTCTATTTCTTGGAAGTGAATACTCGTCTACAAGTCGAACATGGTGTCACCGAACAAGTGTTTGGTGTGGACTTGGTTGAATGGATGGTGACTTTAGGCAGTGGTGATTGGACGCCACCAACAGCACAGCTTGATTCTAAAGGTCATTCTATTCAAGTGCGGTTATATGCTGAAGACCCAATTAAAAACTTCCAACCAAGCGCAGGTTTACTGACTCATGTCGAGTTTGATGCCAATGCCCGTAATGAAACGTGGGTAGAAACAGGCTCCAACGTATCGTCATTCTATGATCCAATGATTGCCAAAATTATTGTGACTGCGGATGATCGTGATTCTGCCATTCAAGCCATGACCGATACACTTGCCAAAACTTCTGTGGCAGGCATTGAAACCAACCTTGAATATCTACAAAACATTATCGACTGTGATGTATTTAAAGCGGGTACGCAAACCACACGCTTCTTAAATACCTTTGAGTGGAAAACCCAAAAGATTGAAGTCCTGCAAGCAGGCATTCAAACTGCTGTGCAAGATGTCACAGGTCGTTTGGGCTATTGGAATGTTGGTGTTCCGCCATCAGGTGCGATTGATCCACTGTCTTTAAATGTTGCGAACCAATTATTAGGCAATGCACCGAATACCGCAGGTTTGGAATGTACGCTACAAGGGCCTAGTTTAAAATTCCATTGCGATAGCCAAATCGTGCTTGCAGGTGGTGATATGCCATCGACTTTGGATGGCGTGGCTGTACCAATGTGGCAGACCGTGAATGTGCGTAAAGGTCAGGTATTAAAATGTGGCAAGATCGCCACAGGTTGCCGTACTTATATCGGTATTAAAGGCGGTCTCAATGTGCCTGACTATTTGGGTTCACAAGCAACCTTTACCTTAGGTCAGTTTGGCGGTCATGCAGGGCGTAATTTATTGATTGGCGATATGCTTCCAATCACGGCATTTACATCGGATGAAGTAAAAGCATTAAACCAAGATCAAATCCCGACATTTTCCAATTCTTGGGAAATTGCGGTAATGTATGGTCCACATGGCGCACCGGATTTCTTTACCAAAAACGATATTGATAACTTCTTTGCCAACGAGTTTGAAATTCACTTTAACTCAAGCCGTACAGGGATTCGTTTGATTGGACCTAAACCTGAATGGGCACGTCAGGACGGTGGTGAAGCAGGTCTACATCCATCGAATATTCATGACAATGCATACGCAATTGGTGCAATTGACTTCACCGGTGATATGCCAATTATCTTGGGGCCAGATGGTCCAAGCCTTGGTGGTTTCGTGTGTCCTGCGGTGGTGATCAATTCTGAACTGTGGAAACTCGGTCAACTGAAAGCAGGCGATAAAGTGAAGTTTGTGCCTGTGAGCTACCATCAAGCCAAATTGCTGAATGAAAAATATCATGCGCAATTAACTGCTCAAGATACACAAGCAGTCACCTTTGATGAATCGTTCTATCCTGAAATCAGCACACTGAAATCTGCCATTTTAGATACCCTAAAAGGTCAAAATGGCACGCCTGATGTGGTGTATCGTCCTGCCGGTAACAACTATATGTTGGTGGAATATGGCGAGTTAGTTTTAGATTTAAACCTACGTTTCCGTATTCATGCGCTGATGCAATGGGTCAAAGATCAAAACATCCAAGGCATTATTGATCTGACACCGGGCATTCGTTCACTGCAAATTCATTTTGACTCGACTCTGCTCGATCAGATTGATTTATTGCGTATGCTCCAAGTCGGTGAAGCACAACTCCCTGATGTGACCGAGATGCAAGTGCCATCACGTACCGTGTATTTACCGCTAGCGTGGGAAGATTCACAAACCCAATTGGCAACAGAACGCTATATGCAAACCGTACGTCCTGACGCGCCATGGTGTCCGGACAATATCGAATTTATCCGTCGTATTAATGGTTTAAAAGACAAACAAGCCGTGAAAGATGTGGTTTATAACGCGAGTTATTTGGTGATGGGTTTGGGTGATGTGTACTTGGGTGCGCCTGTGGCAACGCCACTTGATCCGCGTCAACGTTTAGTCACCACCAAATATAACCCTGCACGGACATGGACCCCTGAAAATGCTGTGGGTATTGGCGGTGCGTATATGTGTGTCTACGGCATGGAAGGCCCGGGCGGTTATCAGTTTGTCGGTCGTACCTCGCAAATGTGGTCACGCTACCGTAAAAACCCTGATTTTGAACAGGGTATGCCGTGGTTATTACGCTTCTTTGATCAAATTAAGTTTTATGAAGTCTCCGAAGCTGAACTGATGCACATGCGTGAGGACTTTAAAGCAGGTCGTTTAAAACTGCGTATTGAAGAGGGTGTACTTAACCTGAAAGAATACAACGACTTCTTAACAGAAAACCAGAAATCGATTGCTGCCTTTAAAGCGGTGCAACAAGCTAACTTTGATGCAGAGCGCCGTCGCTGGCATGAAGCAGGGCTTGCAGAATATGTGTCTGAAAGCCTTGATGCTGTGGATGATGGTGAAGGCGTTGAAGTACCTGAAGGGGGCTGTGCGGTTGAGTCACACATGCCGGGTTCAATTTGGAAAATTGAATGTCAGTCGGGGGATATTGTGGAAGAAGGTGCAACGCTCGCCGTGATTGAAGCAATGAAGATTGAGATTCCAATTATTGCGCCTGAGCGTATGAAGGTTGAAGCGATTACTATTGAAAAAGGGCAAACGGTGAAAACGGGGCAGGTGTTGTTTACCTTGGCGCCAGTGGCTTGATGAAATAGAAATAAAAAACCGTCCGTAAGGGCGGTTTTCTTATTGAATTTCAAGAATAATTTTGGTATATCTTTATTTGAGAATATTTAGGCAAGCGTTGAGCTTGGGCGACGTTCCATTAATATGGCTGATCACACTGTTTGTATGGTTGGGCATTATGCTCAGTAATGAATTAGGCTACAAAAAGTTTAACTTATTAAATCAATCAACTCAGTCACTGGAGGTATCTATGAAGGAAGCAATCAATTTAAATCGCAACAACAAATTATTCAAACAGGCAAGCATGTTTGAAAATGTACAAATGAGTATCGTTGGTGTGATCAGCTCCCAATTTGGGGCGTTTGCCTAAGTGTTCAAAAATCATGAATTACACTTTTCAATATGATTAAAAATTCTTTCACATAATTGTTTAGCTTTAGGTGTAAGTTTCCAATCAGAATACTCATCAAAATCTTTAATAATTTCACGACAAAATTTTAATTTATCTTTAATAGTTCCTACGCCAATACCATCAGCAAAAGCTGTTTTGGTTGTAGTTGATGTTGGTTTTTTAATTTTTTCATCAATTAATCGACCAATACCATATTGAGCATTATCGAAATAATCATCTTGAGTAATATGATCAATTAAAGAAATATCATAGCTCGGTTTGACTTGTTTAAGACGAGGAAATTTTGCTTTAACAACTCGGATAATTGAGTCTTTTGGCAAAGTATTCTCGGTTTCTTTGCAATCTAAAATAATTAAATTATCTTTGTTTAATTCCTTTCTTAAGAATTTTATTTTCTCAGAATTTTTTTGTATATCACCATCAGCGATTAATAGCATATCACTGGCAACGGCAGTCGCACTTTGACCTCGGTCTTGTTGTAGAAAACTGATCCTTTCTTCTCTAGTTTTAGGATAATCATCATCAAAAGACCAATGTGTTAAATTACTTCCTGCGTATTCCACAAATGTATAGTGGTAATTTGGCATAAAACGTCGATAATTTTTATAAAGCTCTTCATCAATTTTTTCTAATTCTGCTAAATACTTTTCCATATATTTAGTGATATATAGCCTATCTGTAATACCTTCGACCCAAATCGTACAGTTAGCCAAATACACAGAAGAAGGACGTACGCCTAATGATGCAAGTAAGTCACGATCACGGTCGCAACGATAAATTTTAAATTCGAATTCGTTTGGATTATCTTCTTTCGGTTGCTTTACAAACTTCTGAATCATGACTTGGTCAGATTCATCTGCCATATCGAGTAGATGATTGGAATGCGTTGTGAAGAAATAATAGTGTTTAGTTTCATTCAAATAAAAGTTCATTAACTGACGAACCATACCTGCATGCATGTGAAGCTCAGGCTCTTCAATAAAGAAAGCATGAGTTTCTAAGTTACCTTCTTTGTCTTTGCTTTTTATATATGCTTCATAAGTCAAAATGATTGCTTGTTGCAGACCATCACCGAGTTCAAATATAGGACGTTGAGCATCATTCCCAATCTTGATATTTACAACATCTTGATCATGTTTAGGTATGAGTGAAACAGGTTCATTATCAAAAAAATATTGACTTAATTTTTCTTCATAACTTTTAATAATTTCACGTTGTTCAGGTTCACCTAGAAGATGAATTTTTAGCTCATGATATAAACACTCACCAGTAATAATATTTTTGGCATTGAATTTATTGGTATCAATAAAATAATCTTTTTGAGCACGATCTATGTAAGGTTGCTTATTTTGAAGGTCAGTTACAGGTCGCATACCACGTAGAATAGGGATGTAAAATTGATTTAAAAATACTTCTGAAATTTTAGAAACTTGCTCATCGGTTATTTCGAAAAAATTATAGTTCATAAACAAGTTTGCTATTTTACTATCTCGTTCTAAAGTACTTTTGATTGAAGAGTTTAGGAATATTAACTGACTTGTCTTACTTTGTTCTAAATCTTTGATCAAATCTTGGTAATTATTTTTTATATTTGAAAAGCTAGAGGTGTAGCCAAATTCTGCTTCTAACTCTGGTAAACGTATCTTAAGGATATTTAAATTTTTTACTAATTCAGGGAAATTATAAAATCCACTTGGGTAATTACTCATAAAAAGAGTTCTTAAAAACCTACTTTTTCCTGCATTATTTTTTCCTATGAAAAAATTAAGCCTTTTTATTTCCAATAGTTGATCATTTTGTACTTCATTATCAGAAATGTAATTCTCTAAACTTTCAGCCCAATAATATAATTTTTCAGTCATAAAAAGCCCCCAAATATGGGAGCTAATTTAGCATTAATTCATTACTTTTCAAATGAGTTGCGAAATAGTGATTAATTCAAATCTGGTTGTGTTTGTTTTAGAAGTATAATCCCTAGATAGATAACGGCCTGAATCTTTCAGCCACACTTTGATGCACTCTCGAACCCCAATGGTGCAAAATGGGCTATTTTTTAGCCGCACTTAATAAAATTAAATCATCCTTATTCTGGCTTATATATGTATGTGACCGATTTTAAAAGCATTGTGCTTAAATCTATTCAATTTTATATTGTGGCACGCTTAATGCATTTATTTATATACAACATAAATAGAGGAGAGCAATACACTTGATCAATCAATTACAAATATCGGTTAACCATTCATGTATAAAAAGAATAGCAAGGACATGAGCAATCAAAATGGAATAAACCGGTGAAATACACAACTTACTTTTGCTTTAGAACAAGCCCCTATCTCACTGTTATGGGGCTTTTTTTCGCCCCTTTATAAAAGTTTATTCACCTCATCCAAATAACTAAAAACTGGCACGCTTTCTGCATTTTCCTAAGTAATACGAAATTCTAGTTTTGTAATATCCAAAGGAGATGCACATGAACAATCCGACATCAAATAAAAAAATGCATCCATGGCTTCACTTTCTGGTTGAGCTGCTCAGTGTACGCGCAGGCTTTCACATTAAACAGTCTTCACAATACCAACAACCCAAGGATCAACATCGTGCCTAAACAAAAATTGGCACGGATCAGTATCACCGTGCCAGAAACCACGCTACATGCGATGGATCAAAAAATTGTCGAGCAGCACTATGAAAGCCGCTCGCAGGCCATTGTCGACATGATTAACCGCCACCTGATTGATGATCTGGTGATCCGCGATGAAGTCATGGTCGGTACACTTACCTTGCTCTATGACGTCAGTTTGAAGCCGCTGCGCAGTCAGCTGGTCGATCTGCAGCAGCAGTATCTGGCACAAGTGATCAATTCACTTCATATCCAGCTGGATGATGAAAAAATCCTGCAAGTCATGCTGATGCAGGGCGCGAGCAGTGATCTGAAAGAAATAAGCGAACAATTTATTGCACTGAAAGGCGTGATTAAAGGGCATCTCGAACTGATGGATGCTGTCATGCCGCCTATTCCACAAAATACCGAACACACTTAAGGAGAACAGCTGTGCACAACTTATGGACTGTACAGGACTGGCAACACGCTTACCAGAATAAAAATATCCAGCTCAGTGATCTGATTCAGTATGTTGCCGAGTTTAAGAATGATGATCATGCCTGGATTTCAATTGCGACAACAGAACAATTACAGGCACAAATTGATGCATTGACTGGTGCAGATAGTGCAAGCTTGCCACTTTATGGGGTGCCGTTTGCAGTCAAGGACAATATTGATGTTGCAGGGTTTTATACCACAGCAGCATGTAAAGAAGCAGCTTATCTGGCGACTTCCGATGCAACAGCAGTAGCCAAATTAAAAGCTGCCGGCGCGATTGTCGTGGGTAAAACTAATCTGGACCAGTTTGCGACGGGTCTGGTCGGTGTGCGCTCCCCATACGGCGCGGTGAAGAACAGCTTTAATCCTGAATATATCAGTGGTGGTTCGAGTTCCGGTTCAAGTGTTGCTGTAGCAAATGGACAAGTGCCATTCAGTCTGGGCACAGATACTGCAGGTTCAGGACGTGTACCGGCAGGGCACAATAATATTGTCGGACTTAAGCCGACCAAAGGCTGGTTCTCGACTACAGGCCTGATTCCGGCTTGTCGCACCATCGATGTGATTTCGATTTTTGCCTTAACGGTGGATGATGCCTGGCAGGTGGCGCAAGTCATGCAGGGCTATGATGCCAGTGATGATTATTCCAGAATGCATCCTCAAAATGTACCGAACCAATTTTCAAAAGGCAAAATCGCCGTTCCCGATACGCTGGAATTTTATGGCGATGCCGAAACTGAAAAGGCATTTCAACTGGCTATCGCGCGCGTACAAAGCTTGGGCTATACGGTAGAGCCAATTGATTTTGCGCCATTTCAGCAACTGGCAGCAGCCCTGTATAACCGCTCTTGGGTGGCTGAACGTACCAGCGCCGTAGAAAAAATGGTGCAACGCGAGCAGACCCATCCGGTAATTGGCCAGATTATTGCGCAGGCAGACCGGTTCAATGCGGTCGATGCCATGCAAGATGAATATGAACGTGCCCGCCTGAGCCGCGTTATTCAAAATACACTGGTAGATTATGATGCCTTGATGGTGCCTACTGCACCCACCATTTATCGCATTTCAGAAGTAGAAGCCGATCCTCTGGTAAAAAACAGCCACATGGGTGCTTATACCAATTTTGTCAATTTTGCCGATCTGTCGGCTTTGGCGCTACCCAATAGCATTCGTGTCGATGGTTTGCCAACGGGCGTGACCTTTATTGCACCAGCCTGGATGGATGAAGCACTGGCCAAATTCGGGCAAAAATGGCAGCAGGCGAGCCAGTTAAAGTTAGGCACATCTGAATTTAGCTATGAAAAAACAACTGAAATCTCATCGGGTCACAGCGTCAAACTGGCTGTCGTCGGTGCACATCTAAGCGGAATGCCGCTGAATTTTCAGCTGACCACACGTGGTGGTACCCTGATCAAGCAGACCCGGACTGCTTCGCATTACAAACTGTATGCATTAAAAAATACGACACCGCCAAAACCCGGCCTGCAATACAGCGCGAAAGGTTGTTCAATTGAAGTCGAGGTCTGGGATATTCCGCGTGCACTGTTCGGGGACATTGTTGCAGAAGTGCCGGCACCTTTGGGGATCGGTAATGTCCAGCTGATTGATGGTACTTGGGTCAAAGGCTTTATCTGTGAAGGCTATGCACTTGAAGATGCAACAGATATCAGTCTTTTCGGTGGCTGGCGCGAATTTATGAAATCTAAACAACTTTCAAATACCAAATTTAAATGTGAATGCATAGGGGAAGTCGCAAAATGATCAAAAAAGCACTGATGTCAGTCTCTGTGCTGTCTGCAATTTTATTGGCGGGCTGTGACAATACTGCCAAAGTTCCTGAACCGAATGCCAAGGCTGAAGGTACTGTAAATACTCAACCTATCCGTATTGGTTATAGCGACTGGCCGGGCTTTGTGGCTTGGCAGGTAGCGATTGAAAAAGGCTGGTTAGAGGAAGCTGGAGTCAATGCTGATTTTAAATGGTTTGACTATTCAGCTTCACTTTCAGCCTTTGCCGCCAACCAGCTGGATGCGGTCATGGTCACGAATGGTGATAATCTGGTTACAGGCTCTGGTGGGACCAAGGGCGTGATGATCATGGCAACCGATTATTCAGCCGGGAATGACGTGATTATTGCCAAGAATGGTATTAATTCGATTCAGGATCTGCGCGGTAAAACCGTAGCAACTGAAAAAGGTCTGGTCGATCATTTACTGTTATCTACGGCACTGGATGATGCCAAAGTTGGCCTGAATGAAGTCAAACTGGTCAATACCATGACCAATGAATTGCCACAGGTATTTGCAACTGCCGATATTGATGCAATTGCGGTATGGCAGCCAGTGGCGAATCAGGCTTTATCCGCGGTGGCCGGTTCAAAAATCATTTTCACCTCTAAAGACAAGCCAGGATTAATCTACGATACCTTGACCGTGAATCCTGCCCATCTGGAAGCCAATAAAGAGCAATGGAAAAAGGTGATTCAGGTTTGGGATAAAACTGTCAAATACATCAATGACCCGGCGACTCGTGAAGATGCTGCACAGATCATGTCCAAGCGGGTTGGTGTCGATGCGAAAACCTATATGCAGTTCATTGATGGTACGCATTTACTTGATCTGGCCGCCAACAAGAAAGTCTTTACCAAGGGTGATGGCTTCGATTCGATCTATGGTTCCAGCTATCATGTGAACAAGTTCAATGTAGCCAACGGCATTTATACGACAGAAATGAATGTAGATGGTGTGATTGTTCCAACTCTGGTACAAGAGCTGCAATAAAGCCTGATTTGATAATAAAAAATCCCCAGATTGGGGATTTTTTATTATCAAATAAATACTAATAAATTAAAGCTGCGTACTTTTAGAAAAGACATTGATAAAAATAATGCCAATAATCATAAACGCCAGCCCGATCAGCGCAGGAAGATCCAGCTGCTGTTTAAACACCAACAGGCCCACCGTTGAGATCAAGATAATCCCGGCACCGGACCAGATTGCATAAGCAATGCCCATCGGAATGGTTTTCATGGTCAGTGACAGGAAAAACAGGGCAACGGCATAACCGGCAATGGTGGCAAGTGAAGGCCAGAGCACGCTAAAACCATTGGAAGCTTTCAATGCAGAAGTGGCAATGACTTCTGCAATAATGGCAATCGAAAGATATAAAAAAGACATATTTCTTCCTATAACACCCGTTCTGCATACTGCATCAGGTGATCCTGTTCTGACTTCAGCCAGCTTTCAGCTTGTGTAGTCGTGGGGGTCGCATATTGAAATTGGTAATCCGGCTGGTATATATCCAGCTCAAAAATCAGATCGATTTCACGGTCATCGAGAACTACGTGCTGAACCAGGCGGGTTTCATCGAGAACTTCAAAATTTTCCAGATTAAAGGTTTTGCCTGTTTCACTGCTGCGAGTGCTGTAAGTTTTGCTTTGACCATCCGTGCCAATAGAAACCTCAAAACTTTCCACCAAGGCAAACACAGTCGGATCGGCTGCTTTCAAATCCATTTGAGCGACTGCATTTTGCACTTCTGGCAAACGCGTCAGGGCATAGCCAATATGATCATCACAAATAATCAGGCCACCATCCATTTCCAGTTTCTGACCAGATTGAACATCAATCGCAGAGTGCAGTCGCAGGCCTAAAAATAAACCGTGCTGTACCTGCTGGCGCCAATCTTCCACATAGACATTGCTCGGTGAAAATTCCAGAATGCAGTTGCCAATTGCATGCAACTTGGCTGGTTCCGGCCATTGCACATGATTCTGATAATTGGCGTAGTCTTGCACTTCCCAGGACAATAATTGGCTGGATTCATCCCAAAGCGTATTGCCAATCCAGCCCTGACGATCTTGAACAGCAGTTCCCGTCTGGCTTTTTAAACGCAGGTCTATAGTAAAGCTGCGTGACTGGAACCAGTACACAATGGTGTTTTCATCGGTCAGACCATTATAAAAACTGATGCTTTTACGCCGGAAAGCACCGTATAAAAAGCCCGGAATAATTTCTGGCTGCGGGATAGTGGGCTTTAAAGTCTTAATCACTTCAAACAGATTCATAATGCTGTCTCCGTCTGTTCTTCAAGTCCAAAAGAGGAAAGTGGTACAGCATTTTTTAAGACCAGTTCACCGCTAGCAATACGCTGTTTTAAGTATTGAAAGGTCTGGGCGGTCTGATTAAAAAGATGTTCGCCCCCGATCAGGGCAGAATATTTGGAATTTTCAGTGTGAATCATCGGTTCAATCACGGTGTCATAATTGCAGGCGCAAAACAGCGGAAATGAATAACGTTCTTCCGAGACCTTTTTCACGCGGTGCTTGGTAGCGAGATATTTACCATTCGATAGAATTTCCATCATGTCACCGATATTCATCACCAGGGTATTCTCAATCAGTGGAATGTCGATCCATTCGCCGGCTTTATTCAAAACCTGTAAGCCGGGCGCGGTGGGTAACAGCAGGGTAAAGCATTCATAGTCGGTATGCGCGCCAATACCTTCAGTATCTTGTATTTCCGGATTATAAGGATAATGAATCAAGCGTAGCTGACTTGGTGCATCAGTAATTTTGCTTTCAAAAAAGTCCTCGCGAACGCCCAAAGCCAGTGCAAAGGCAGAAAAAATCTGCTGGCTGATCTCACGCAGATGGCTGTAGTATTGGCTGACAATAGACTTGAAATCCGGATGGTCTGGCCATAAGGTGGGGCCGAGTAAAGGGCAGTCTTTTCTTACCCCCTGATAATCATAATTGACGTCATAGGCTTCTTTTAAGTCATAACTGTTACCGGCAAACTGTTCTTCGCCAATCGGCACATAGCCACTATGGTTTTTTGATTTGCCAATATAGTGCCGCATTTTGGTGTCCAGATCCTGTGCAAAATAGGACTGGGCCATTTCAGTCAGGGCTTTGGCGTAGTCAAAATTAAACTGGCTACCTTGCAGATAGAGAAAGCCGACCTCTTTGCAGGCCTGATCCAGAGCATTTGCTACTTCAATACGATCGGCTAAATCCGGACTTTGCAGTTTAGAAATATCAACAAGGGGGAGTACATATTGCGCTTGCATGGCAATCACCTCTAATGTTGGTCGTCCAACACAGCGATTAAAATCTTCGGGTCGTCCCAAAGGTATTTTGGATAAGATTATTTATTGCTGCTAACCTTGGTCATACGCGGAATAACTGGCAGTTCTGCGAGTGCCGGATCCAGTTCATCTTCTTCAGCATGCACCAGATAATCGACACGTTGTCTTAACTGTTTAAATTCAGGGCTAAGCATGACGTCTGGATGGCGTGGTCGAGGTAGATCAACTTCGATAATTTCCTTGATTTCACCCGGATTGGCTTTTAATGCCACAATACGATCGGCCAAAAGGATGGCTTCATCCATATCATGCGTTACAAAGATGATGGTAATGTCGATGTTTTGCCACAGGTCCATCAGGTGACGCTGCATTTTTTGCCGGGTATGCGGATCAAGTGCTCCAAAGGGTTCATCCATCAACAGGATTTTCGGTTCATTGACTAAGGCCCGGGCAATCGCAACACGCTGTTTCATCCCACCAGACAGCTCATTTGGATACTGGTTTTCATACTTTTCCAGACCAATAATATTGATCCATTCACGTGCCTGTGCTTCTGCCGCCGCACTACTTTGGCCTTTCATGCGCGGACCAAACATGACATTTTCCTTGACGGTTTTCCATGGAAACAGGGTATAGCCCTGGAACACCATGCCACGCTCCGGACTTGGGCCGGTAATCGGCTGGCCATCCACCAGAATCTCACCGCTGCTATAAGGATCCAGACCGGCGACTACACGGCTGAAGGTTGACTTGCCGCAACCGGAAGGCCCAATCACACAGATAAATTCACGCTTATGAATTTTCAAATTGAGTGCATTTAAAACCGTACGTTCAGTTTTGCCATGACTGAATTTTTGTGTCAATTGCTTCGCTTCCAGAATCACCGGACGGCTATAAATCTTGTTAAAGTATTCGCGGGTATTAAATTCAGTGTTTTGCATCAGTTAGCTCCCGGTTTCCATTTAAATAAGCGTTGTCCCAGTTTCATTAAAATCACATCACACAGCAGACCAATCACCCCGATAATCAGGATCGCGGCAAAGACATTGTCGAAGTTTTGATAGCGTGCTTGCTGGGTAATGAACCAGGTAATTCCTGAGGTACTGCCGATCAATTCTGCTACGATCAGGTACGTCCATGCCCAGCCCAGCAACACACGCAGATTACGGTAAATTTCAGGCAGGGCGGCAGGAATCACCACATGTAACAGACTTTTGAGTTTATTGGTGCCCAGAGTAAAACCGGCTTCAATCAGGCTGCGATCCACCAGACGTGTGGTATTGGCAATAATCAGGATTTGCTGGAACAGGGTTCCAATCACAATAATGGCAATTTTGGGTGCATCATTGATTCCGAGAATTGCGACTGCCAGTGCACCAAAGGCCGGAGCAGGCAAATAACGAAAAAATTCGACAAAGGGCTCGGTCAGCTGGGAAATTTTATTTGAAAACCCACATAAAATACCCAGTGGAATACCGACCAGGGAAGAAATAAAGAAGGCAGTAAACACCAGTTTGATACTGTGCCACAGACTTTCATGAAACCAGGGCGCATTGGCCTGAGCAGGCTCTGTGGTAAAAGCCGTGACCAGTGCAATGGCAACTTCATGGGGTGCAGGCAGATAAATCGGATTCACCAGAATACCTTGCGGCGGAGCCAGACCCTGATCTACCGCAGACTGGGCAGCAGAAAAAAACAGGTTTTTATCAATACGACTATCCACCTGTAAATAGGCAACACTACCTGAATCCGTAATCTGGACTTGTGGATGCCAGATAAATGGCAAATAGCTGACTGCACACCAGATGAGAATTGGTATTAAAAACGACCCCAAGCCAAACAGTAACTTATTTCTTTGACTGAGTTCACGTGCAACGTAACTCATAGTGTTGCCCCTCAATATTACAAATTTTATAAAACGTAATACTGACTAAGCAAAATGGATGCCATGATTAACTAAAATCTTCAATTTGATAAAAGAATCTGATATTCAAAAATCATTAAAAAATAAAGTTTTTGACTTACTTAAATTAACCTTCTGGTTACGTATAAAAACATAAAACATGGCATTTCAGTCTTTATTGGTTATTTTTTAACCCAAACTATTTCATATCTTTACATTGGTTTAATTCGGTTTTGTTTTTCTTTAAGGTATTGCTCACTTCTTAACTCATTGAATTATAAAAGGGGAGCAATGCTAGAATTTAAAAATCAAATCGTACACGGCGCAATTTTCGATATGGATGGAACCATGTTTGATACCGAACGCTTGCGCTTTCAAACCTTGCAACAAGCTTCACGTGAGCTGATTGGTATTGAATTTTCTGAAAGTTATTTAATGCAGTGTTTGGGCCTTAGTGCTCGTAGTGCAGAGCAATTGGCTAAAGAGCGTTATGGAGAAGATGTACCTTATGCTGAGATTCGTCAACGTGCCGATGTGCTGGAACTGGAGCATGTGCGTCAGTACGGCGTTCCGATTAAAAAAGGTTTATTACAAGTGCTGGAGCGCCTGCGCAAAGCTGGTCTGAAAATGGCGGTAGCGACATCCAGCCGACGTGCGATCGCAGAAGAATATCTGATCAATGCCAATGTCTATAAGTTTTTTGATGTACTGGTCTGTGGCGATGAGATTAAACAGGGGAAACCTCATCCGGAAATTTTTATCAGTGCAGCCGAAAAAATCAATTTAAGTCCGGCCCAGTGCCTGATGTTTGAAGATTCTGAAAATGGTCTGCGCTCTGCCTATGATGCAGGCGGGATGACGGTGCTTTTCAAAGACATCAAAACACCGAACGAGTCGATGCTGGCACAAGCCCAGTATTATTATGAAACGGTCGAAGATTTCTTGACGGAACTGAACCAGTTTGTGCCAGTCCTGGATATGCCAGAATTACAGACTGCTTTTCCGCAAACGCTGAATCAGTTGACAGTCGGAATACACGGTTTTGGTGCAATTGGTGGTGGTTATCTGGCTCAGGTGTTATCGCATTGGGATGGATACACACGTCCACGCAAAATAATTGCGTCGACACGTAACCCGCTGTATCAATCCAGCGTCAATGCGTTTGGCACGTATTGTATTCGCTATGGGCAAAATTCGTTTGACCAGCGTATTGAAAATATGAGCGTGATTGATGCACATGATCTGCAACAAATGCAGAATATGTATATTGAATCCAGTCTGGTCGCCATTTGCGTACCAGAGGAAGCACTGGTTTCTGAAGCAGAAGTGATTGCA
This sequence comes from Acinetobacter sp. 22323, assembly GCF_052044895.1. Classification (NCBI taxonomy): domain Bacteria; kingdom Pseudomonadati; phylum Pseudomonadota; class Gammaproteobacteria; order Moraxellales; family Moraxellaceae; genus Acinetobacter; species Acinetobacter sp. 22323. The sequence goes on from NZ_JBQEOL010000005.1 coordinate 119,194, forward strand.
CAGGGCTTATATGCGCGTTATCTGGCCTATGAACAGCAGGATCAGCCACTGACAGTACTGATTATCCTGAATAAAATCGGTGCTAAACAGCAGGTGATGCAGCAGATTCTGAACAGTCTGCGAATGATTACCGATGATCAGACCGTACAGAAGATTATGGATCAGCATTATTTCTGTGACACTGTGGTCAACCGCATGGTTTCCAAGTTATCCGACCAGAAGCTATATCGTCAGTTACGCATCAAATACAACATGTTCAAGCAGTATCAACTGGATGAGGATTTATCCACCGTTGATCTGGATGATTCAACCGCATTGAATGCCGAGCAGGAACATCAGGCAGGTTTATATATTGAAGACCTACGCCGTAATTTCCAGCCGAGCCATATCCTGCAGTCAATGGATCTGATCCTGTTTAATGCTGAAACGGATATGCCAATTTATGTGGAAAATAACAGTCCCTTACTGGCCAAAATGCGACAAATGATTCTGGTGGATGATATTGCCAATATCCAGCTGATTAAAAACCGCTTATGGAATGGCGTACATGCGATGATGGCCTGGTATGCCAGCCTGCGTGGACATCCGACTATTGGTATTGCCATGTCAGATCATGCAGTCAGAAAATTTATGCACCAGTCCTTAGCTCAGGTGAAGCATAGTCTATGTTACCAGATTCCAAAACATGCCTCAGATCTGGAACGTCTGGCTCAAAGTTTTAGTGAATCCTGTGCCCATGCTTATCAGGACCCATGCGCACGTGTAGGTCGTGAGCCTTTAAGAAAACTTGAGCATAATGAGCGGGTGATGGGCTCATTGTCCACCTTGCTCAAATATAGCTTGCCTTTTGATGTGGTTTTAAAAGGAGCAGTACTTGGTTATGTCTATGCGCTGGAGCAGGGCGAATGCGAGCAGCAGGAACTTTTGATGCATTTGCAGATCCAATTAAGACATATGTCATTAGAACCGCAGCTCTATGAGATGTTGTATGACGAAATGGCACAATTCATCAATCAGATCATTGCTGGAAAACTGTCCTTGCAGAAATTCATGCAACTGGATTTACAACAGGCATTCAGCTAAATAAAGTATTAAATTAAAAAGACCCAGAATTTTCTGGGTCTTTTTTATGAGAATAGATAATGTTTTAAACAGCAGTCGATTCTTGCTGATAAATACAGGATTGCGCAATCTGTTTTTTCTCGGCTGCGGTCATTTCAATATCTTCCCATTTTTCCATTTGCTGCAAGAGCCAGCTAAAATCTTCCAATTTGGGTTGGGCACTTTCACCATGCATATTACGGATAATTGTCTGAATCTTATGGAAGTCATAAACATGCTGATGATCAGAACATTCAAACTGGATAATCTTATAATCGACCAGCATCTCCCAGACTTCAGACAGGTCAGTTCTCTGTTGCAAATCGGCTTGGGCTTTCTGAATCGCAGTCACTAAAGCTTTTAAGGTCAGTGGATGTTGTTCTGCCCACTCCTGACAGACTGCTAGTACTTTGTCTGCCACTGCAGGAATAATATTTGGGCCGGAGGCCACAATAAAACTATGACCTTCAATCTGCGCCTGAATATTCCACGGCTCACCCACACAAAAGCCATCAAAGACATGTTGGGCAATACCTTTCACCATCGAGGGCGGTGGCGAGGTTAGCATATGAAAGTTTTTAGCCAAATCTGGATCGGTCAGTGCCAGCCATTCACGTAAACAGAAATGATGGATTGAATATTTATATACATGCGCCAGATTCACGCGTTTATTTTCTTTCAGTGCTTGCACGACTTTTTCCGAACTGGTTTTTTCATCGAAATCCGGATGTAAATTCAGCGCATAGCAAATATCCTGGCGCAGACTGATAAAGGCCTGATTAATACTGAGTACCAAAGGCGTTTGCAGATTGGCTTTCAGTTGATCCTGACCAAGTGCTGCAGCTGGCAACATTGCAGACAGGCAGTGCGCGACATCAAGGAAGCCATAAGCCAGACGGTCACGCAGACTGGCCCATGAAGCTTCCCGGATCAAGTTCACCTTTAAACCTTGTTCCTGAAAATAACCCTGTTTTTCCGCCCATAAGATCGCGACACAATCGAGCAAAGGAATAAAGCCGATATTAATTTCATGCTGTTCCAGTTCAGACATTTTCTTCTCCTTATTCGCCCGATAACAGTTTTTGTGCATCCAGCAGACGTCTTGCCATTTCGCCCAAAGTTATGCGGTGACTCATGGCATTTTTGCGCAGCAGAGCAAAAGCTTGTTCTTCGCTCATGGAATGCAGTTGAATCAGCAAGGATTTAGCTTTGTCGATGTCACGGCGGTCTGCCAGCTTATCTTGGGTTTCCTTGAGATCATTCAGCAGTTTTTTATGCTTATGGAATTGCTCAATGGAAATCTCCATGATGCTATTCAGCTTGCTCGGATCAATACCATCAACAATATACGCCGTCACACCGGCATCAATCGCGCTTTTGATGGTGTCCTTGTTGGAGTTCTGGGTAAACAGAACCGTAGGTAATTCATACTGGCTCACGCAGCTTTCGATAATGTCTCGATGCGGGTGATCCATATTCAATAGAATGACATCTGCCTGCAGATTCTTGACATGCGCCATACTCAGATCATGGACGATCAGGCAGGCAACGACGATAAAATCATGCGCAGTTAATGAATCCTGAATAAATTCAGCACGTTCGGCATTGTCATCAATGAGTGCAATTTTAAGTTTTGGCATATTACAGCTTTATTTTTGATCCAATGATCGGTACATCTTGAACGCATTTATATGCAATTTTTGCGCCATTTTTATGCAATGTTAAGCAGGGTTTTCTGTATTTTTATGATTCCTTTTTGTGCAAAAGCTTTGAAACAGTGCAATTCCATCAATGTCGTAGGGGATTGCAATGCTTATAAATAAGTTGGACTAGCGCTTTATCCTTAAAAAATAAGTAAAAAAGCCTTTTTTATAAAATTGGCACAGATCCTGCTAAGTATTTAACAAGATAAGAGTATTGAGTCAAAGGCGACTTATACCTGAAAATTTAGACGGCCAATGACGTCCGTTCTGTTCGATTCTGACCTGCCAAAGCCACAGGCCAGGATATTTATAACGTTCAGTTCTGGAGGAAGATGGTCATGTCTTCAAATTTACAAGCTCAAAAAGCAACAAAAATAAGTCTATTCAGTTTTTCCAGCGCAGCGATGCGTGCCTTCCACATGAGCTGGCTGGCATTCTTTGTCTGTTTCTTCGCCTGGTTTGCCTGTGCGCCGCTGATGCCGGTCATTGCAGGTGAATTCAATCTGACCAAAGCACAAATCGCCAATATCAACATTGCTGCGGTTGCTATCACTATTCTGGTTCGTCTGATTGTGGGGCCTTTATGTGACAAATACGGTCCACGTAAAACCTATTCTGCATTACTGATCATCGGCAGTATTCCTGTCTTTGGTGTTGCAGCTTCTAATAGCTACGAATCCTTCCTGTTCTTCCGCTTATTGATTGGCGCCATTGGTGCCAGCTTCGTGATTACCCAATATCACACCAGCATCATGTTTGCGCCAAATGTCGTAGGTACGGCAAATGCGGCAACTGCAGGCTGGGGCAATGCAGGTGGTGGCGCCACGCAGGTATTGATGCCATTAATGCTGGCTGCCCTGGTGATGTTCGGTGTTGAACAGGTAATGGGCTGGAGAATTGCACTGATTGTGCCAGGTGTGATGATGGTGATAGTAGGCTTCCTGTACTGGAAACTGACTCAAGACTGTCCGCAAGGCAACTTTAGTGAATTACGTGCCCAAGGCGTCAGTGTCGGCAGCGATAAAAAAGGCGGCATGGCGATTCTGATGCATGCAGCGAAAAACTACCGCGTCTGGATCCTGTTTGGTGCCTATGCTGCCTGTTTCGGTATCGAAATCTTCATTCATAACATCGTGGCAATGTACTACGTAGAAAACTTCGAGTTTGGCCTGAAAGAAGCGGGTATGGCTGCGGGGATCTTTGGTTTGCTGGCGTTATTTGCACGCGCCCTGGGCGGCATCGTATCTGACAGAGTCGCACTAAGCAAAGGTCTGGATGGCCGTACCAAAGTATTGTTTCTGATGATCCTGCTGGAAGGTGTGTTCCTGGTGGTGTTCTCACAAATGAACAGTGCAATGCTGGCAATCCTGACCATGACGGTATTTGCCCTGTTTACCCACATGGCCTGCGGTGCGACCTATGCGCTGGTGCCATTTATTGATCGTGATGCACTGGGTGGCGTGGCGGGCATTATCGGTGCAGGCGGTAACGTAGGCGCAGTTGCAGCGGGCTTCTTATTAAAAGGCATGCTGGATATCCAGACCACATTAATGGTGCTGGGTGGGCTGGTAGTGATTGCTGCGAGCTGTGTATTGATGATCCGTTTCTCGGTTGAGCATAAGGAAAAAGAACAGCGTCTGTTTGAACAGGCGATCCAGGATCGCAACCTTGTTGAAGCGCAAAATTAAGACCAGATATTTTAAAATTAGTAGGAAGTAAACATATGAAAATTATCATGATTGGTCATGGCATGGTGGGCCACAAATTTATCGAATCTGTACTTGAACAGGCGGGCGATGAGGTTGAAATCACTATTCTGGCTGAAGAACCACGTTTGGCATATGACCGTGTTCATTTAACTGAATATTTCAGTGGAAAATCAGCAAAAGACTTGACCCTTTGCCGTAGCGACTTTGCGGATGCATATGGGATCGACCTGCGCTTGGGCACTAAAGCAGTTTCAATAAATCAGCACACTCGTACTGTGACTACCCAGCATGGTGAAGAGTTAACTTATGACAAGCTGATTCTGGCAACAGGTTCCTATGCTTTTGTTCCGCCAATCCCGGGGAATGACCGTGAAAATTGTTTTGTTTACCGTACGATTGAAGACCTGGATGCCATTCGTGCAGCGAGTTTAAATGCAAAAACTGGTGTGGTAATCGGTGGTGGTCTGTTGGGTCTGGAAGCAGCTAAAGCCCTGCGTGATCTAAATCTGGAAACACATGTGGTTGAATTTGCGCCACGTCTGATGGCAGTCCAGATTGATGATCTTGGCGGAAAAGTTTTACGCTCAAAAATTGAAAATCTGGGTGTTAAAGTTCATACCCAAAAAGCAACCTCATCTATTGAAGACGGTGCCAATGCCAAACATGTGATGAAGTTTGGTGATGGTGCGGAACTGGAAACCGATATTATCCTGTTCTCTGCAGGGATTCGTCCACGTGATGAATTGGCACGTCAAAGCGGGCTGGCCATTGGTGAACGTGGCGGAATCATGATCAATGATTATTGTCAGACTTCTCATCCAGATATTTACGCGATTGGTGAATGTGCACTCTGGAATAACAAGATTTTTGGTCTGGTGGCTCCAGGCTATGACATGGCACGTATCGCTGCAAAGCATGTGCTGCAAGAAGAATGTGCAGCATTTGCTGGTGCAGACATGAGCACCAAGCTGAAACTGATGGGTGTAGATGTTGCTTCGGTAGGCGATGCACATGCCATGACACCAGGTTCACTGAGCTACTTCTACGCCGATGAAGCGGCTCAAGTCTATAAGAAAATCGTGGTCAATGCCGAAAAGACCAAACTGTTGGGTGCAGTACTGGTCGGTTGTGCCAAAGAATATAACGACCTGCTGCAAATGATGCTGAATGGACTGGCTGTACCTGAGAATCCTGAAAGCCTGATTATGCCGGGCTTTGATCAGGCGACTGCTAAAGCAGGTGGTAGTGGTGTGGATCTACTTCCAGATAGTGCAACCATCTGTTCATGTAATAACGTGTCTAAAGCAGATATATGCTCTGCAATTGCTGATGGCTCAACTTCACTCGGCGCTCTGAAAAAATGCACCAAAGCAGCAACCGCCTGTGGTGGCTGTGCGCCACTCGTCACTCAAGTATTGAAGTCCGAGTTGCAACGCCAAGGCGTAACGGTAAATAACCATTTGTGTGAACATTTTGCTTACTCACGTCAAGAGCTGTATCACCTGGTTCGAGTTAATGAAATCAAAACGTTTGATGACCTGATTCATCAACATGGACATGGGCTGGGCTGTGACATCTGTAAACCGACAGTAGCGAACATTCTCGCATCTTGCTGGAATGATTTCGTCTTAAAACCAAGCCATGCTGGCTTGCAAGACAGTAATGACTACTACCTGGGCAATATCCAGAAAGATGGTTCTTACTCAGTCGTGCCACGTATGGCGGGTGGTGAAGTTACACCGGATGGCCTGATTGCGATTGGTCAGATTGCTAAAGAATATGGCCTATATACCAAACTGACAGGCGGTCAACGTGTCGATATGTTTGGTGCACAAGTGCATCAATTGCCGGAAATCTGGGAAAAACTGATCAATGCAGGTTTTGAATCAGGTCATGCTTACGGTAAATCCTTACGTACGGTGAAATCTTGTGTCGGTAGCACCTGGTGCCGTTATGGCGTAGATGATTCGGTTGGCTTGGCGATCTTCCTGGAAAACCGTTACAAAGGCCTGCGTTCTCCACACAAACTGAAAATGGCCGTGTCTGGCTGTACCCGTGAATGTGCCGAAGCACAAAGCAAAGACGTGGGCGTGATTGCCACTGAAAAAGGCTGGAACCTATATGTTTGCGGTAACGGCGGTATGAAACCACGCCACGCGGAACTGCTGGCATCTGATCTGGATACTCAAACCTTGATCCGCTATATCGACCGTTTCTTCATGTTCTATATCCAGACTGCAGATCGTTTGCAACGTACTTCGGTATGGCGTGACAACCTGGAAGGTGGCCTAGATTATCTGAAAGATGTCATCGTGAATGACTCGCTTGGTCTGGCCGCTGAACTGGAACACCGTATGCAGCATGTGGTGGGTACTTATCAGGACGAATGGCGTACTGCGATTGAAGATCCTAAAGTTCGTAAACGCTTTAAAACCTTTATTAATGCCAAAGCTGAACTGCAAAATGATCCTCATGTTCAATTTACTGAAGTACGCGGCCAGATCCGTCCGAAAACTGAAGCTGAACGTGATATCACACGTATTCCAGTAGTTGAAGCCTGATTCAAAGCATAAGGAAGAAAGAAGATGACCATTTTAAAAGATATGAATGAACTGAATTGGGTGGAAGTGTGTGCACTGGATGACATTACCCCGAATACCGGTGTAGGTGCATTAATTGAAAATCAGCAAATTGCTTTGTTCCGTGTAGGTCATGAAAAGCGTGTTTATGCCTTAAGTAACCAAGATCCATTTAGTAAAGCATTTGTAATGTCACGCGGGATTCTGGGTGATCTGCAAGGGGAACGCGTCGTCGCTTCACCGATTTACAAGCAGCATTTCAGTCTGGCAACCGGACGCTGTCTGGAAGATAAAGACCAAAAGCTGCTGGTATTTCCGAGCAAGATTGAAAATGGCAAAGTCTGGATCAGTCCGACCCCTCAAAAAACCTATATCACCAATAATGGTACTTCTCAGGAAAAGATGAAGCTGGTTTTGGTGGGCAATGGCCTGGCTGGTATGCGTTGTCTGGAAGACCTGCTGGATATGGCACCTGACCGTTATGAAATTACCGTGATTGGTGAAGAACCTTGGGGCAATTACAACCGTATCATGTTGTCACCAGTATTGTCTGGTGAGAAAACCATTGATGACATCATGCTGCATTCGCATGCCTGGTATGCTGACAAAGGCATCCGTCTGATTGCCGGTGATCCGGCAGTTCGCATCGACCGTCCTCGTAAACACGTATATACCGAAAAAGGCGAAGTGATCAGTTATGACCGCCTGATTCTGGCGACTGGTTCCAAACCATTTGTTCCACCGATTCCGGGGAGTGACTTAAAAGGTGTACTGAGCTTCCGTGATATTTATGATGTCAACAGCATGCTGGATTACTGCAAGACCCGGAAAAATGCTGTAGTGATTGGCGGAGGACTTTTAGGTCTGGAAGCAGCGTATGGACTAAAACAGCAAGGCATGAATGTCACAGTATTGCATCTGATGGATCGCATCATGGATCGCCAGCTGGACAGCAAAGCTAGCCAGATGCTGAAAACAGCAATTGAGCAGAAAGGTATCACGATTCTGACTGCAGCGAATACCGAATGCCTGTTTGGTGAAGAGGGTCATGTGACTCAAGTCAAACTCAAAGACGGGACTGTGCTGGATGCTGATCTGGTGGTGTTTGCTGTGGGGATCCGTCCAAACATGGCTTTAGCACAAAGCGCAGGCTTACGTTGTAACCGTGGTGTATTAGTGAATGACACCATGCAGACTTTTGACCCAAGTATTTATGCGGTGGGTGAATGTATTGAACATCGAGGTCAAACTTTTGGTCTGGTTGAACCACTTTGGGGCCAGGCGTTTATTTGTGCATCACATCTGGCCGAGCATGGCAGTCTGACGTTCAAAGCGCCAACCGTACCAACTCAATTAAAAGTGAGTGGCTGTGATGTATTCTCGGCAGGTGATTTCGAACCAAAAGAGGATTTTGAAGATATCGTACTAAATGATGAGAAACGTCAGATCTATAAACGCATTATTATTCAAAGAGATAAAGTAATTGGTGCAGTGCTGTTTGGTGATACTGAGGATGGTGCTTGGTATGCTGAGCTAATTGCAGATCAAACCCCAATTGCAACGATTCGTAACAAGCTACTTTTTGGTCGGGATTTTGCATTAAAGAAAGCAGGTTAATCCATCACATAAATCTCCCCTAACCCCTCTTTAAAAAGAGGGGAACCTCCCTCCTTTAACAAAGGAGGGTTGGGGAGGATTAAAGCTTTTGGGGCCAAGAAAAAATTTAAACCAAACCTGTAAAAGCTAGACATTATAGATTTGGCGAGATAAGTGAATTTAGATAATTTAGGAGCACAGCAGCAATGAATAGTATCCCAGTGGTGGAACTGCATAGCTCCACAGAATTAAAAACTAAAACCACACAGACTACGTGTCCATATTGCGGCGTGGGTTGTGGTGTGACTGCACATGTAACGCCGACCACATCAGGTCCGAAAGTGACTGTTGAAGGTGATGTCAAACATCCTTCGAATTACGGAAAATTGTGCATCAAAGGCAGTAATCTGGCCGATACTTTAGGCTTGGAAACCCGTTTATTGCATCCAATGTCAGGCCGTAAAGACCAGCGTGAAATTACTGATTGGGATACTGCAACTTCAACGATTGCCCATAAATTCCAGCAATACATTGAGCAGTATGGCCGTGACAGCATTGCCTTTTATGTCTCGGGTCAGCTGCTGACTGAAGACTATTATGTGGTCAATAAGTTCGTCAAAGGCTATCTCGGCACGGCAAATATTGATACCAATTCACGCCTGTGTATGTCTTCGGCTGTTGCTGCACATAAACGAGCTTTTGGTGAAGATTTGGTTCCAGCCAGTTATGAAGATTTTGAACATACTGACATGGTGGTGCTGGTGGGTTCCAATACTGCATGGTGTCATCCGGTGCTCTACCAGCGCATCATGAAAGCCAAGGAACAGCGTGACCTGTTCGTGGTCGTGATTGATCCGCGTTTTACCAGTACCTGTGAAGCAGCAGATCTGCATTTGCCTATTCTGCTAGGGCAAGACGTTGCACTATTTAATGGCCTATTACAGTACTTATATCAGCATGGTGATGTAGATCAGGAATTTGTTGCTGCACATACCCAAGGGCTGGAACAGGCCTTGGCCAGCAGTACTGCGGAAGCTTCGATTGAAGATGTTGCGGCACGCACCGGTATTTCAGCTGCTAAGCTGAGTCAATTCTTTGAAAAATTTGCCCAGATTGACAAAGTCATGACGTTGTTCTCCATGGGTGTAAACCAATCCTCCCGTGGCGTAGATAAAGCCAACAGTATTATTAACTGCCATTTGCTCACCGGAAAAATTGGCAGACTCGGTGCAGCTCCATTTTCCATGACCGGCCAACCAAATGCGATGGGCGGACGTGAAGTCGGTGGCTTGGCCAATATGCTGGCAGCCCATATGGATTTAGAAAATCCGGAGCATCAACAGCTGGTGCAAAACTTCTGGCAAAGTCCATATATTGCCAAGCAAGCGGGTTTTAAGGCAGTTGATCTATTCCAGGCAGTCGAAAGCGGCAAGATCAAAGCCATCTGGATCATGGCCACAAATCCGGTCGTCAGCTTGCCCGATGCCGATCAAGTGAAGCGTGCTCTGGACAAATGTGAATTCGTAGTGGTCTCTGATATCTGTCAGGATACGGATACTACTCAATATGCTGATGTATTACTTCCAGCTTTAGGCTGGGGCGAAAAAGATGGAACCGTCACCAATTCGGAACGCCGTATTTCAAGGCAACATGCCTTTTTAGATGCGCCGGGTGAAGCCAAAGCTGACTGGTGGGCGATTGCACAGGTGGCGAAGCAAATGGGCTTCAGAGGGTTTGATTTTCTAAATAGCCATGAAATTTTTAAAGAACATGCCGGACTCTCTGCCTATCAGAATGTAGAAATTTCCCAACGTCTAGAAACCCCATATTTCCGTTATTTTAATCTGCAAGGCTTGAGTAATTTAACCACAGAAGAATACGACAAACTGGAACCAGTGCAATGGCCGGTTTGGGATAAACAGCAACCTGCTCAATCTGTAGGACGATTATTTGCCCAAGGTCAGTTCAGTCATGCTGATGGTAAAGCAAGATTTATTACGACTACTGCGATTGATCCGGTCAATCAGGTTTCCAGTGAATATCCTTTAATTCTGAATACTGGTCGGATTCGTGACCAATGGCATACTATGAGCCGCACTGGATTATCTGCCAATCTCAGTACACATCGTGCCGAACCGTATTGTGAAATTCACCCGAATGATGCACTGAAATACGGGATTCAGGATGGTGAGCTGGTCGAAGTTCGTTCTGAATGGGGACAATGTATTTTACGTGCTCAGGTTAGTGACAATATCCGTCGAGGTCAGGTCTTTACACCAATCCACTGGAATGATCAGATGGCATCCGATGCACGTATCGGCAAGCTGGTGAATCCGGTGGTCGATGCCATTTCAGGCGAGCCTGAGTTTAAGCATACGCCAGTGTTGATTCAGCCATTCCATACCCAGTGGCAGGGTGTGCTGTATGTACGTGAAGGTTATGAAAGTTATGTGCAACCCTTTATTGATAAAACCATCTGGTGGACCAAGGTAAAGGCTATTCGTGCGACACGTTATGAAATTGCGGATCGTCAGAAATTCAATACCACAACCCAACAGTTAAAGAACTTATTGCCTTTTACTGAAGAGGACTTTGAATGGCTAAATCTGGAGGACCAGACCGCGCATATCAGCCATAGCATAGTGTTGCAGGACGGCAAGCTGATTGCCAGCCTGTATATCGCTCCGAAAGCACTGTTACCAGATCGCGACTGGTTATCGGGGCTATTTCAGCGTGAACGACTCAGTGCCATGCACCGTAAAGCGTTGCTGGCCGGTCAGGCGATCTCAATGAGCAAGAGTGAAGGTGCGCTAGTGTGCAGCTGTTTTAAAGTCGGTAAAAATCGCATCATCCAAACCATAAAAGAAAAAAATATCACCAATGAAAAACAGGTGACCGCATGTCTAAAAGCCGGCGGCAACTGCGGTTCCTGCTTACCTGAAATTCGTGGCCTGATTAAAGCTTGCCAGACGGAGTCTGTATAATGAAAAGAATCCATAAGAGCATGAATTATCCACCCACCGATTTAGTCATCCTGGCCGGTGGCCAGGCGCGTCGGATGAATGGCATTAACAAGCTGCTGCAAAAGTTTGATGATGAAATTCAACTGATCAAGATTCACCAGCAGCTTAGATCGCGTGTTGGTCAGGTCTGGATCAACAGCCACCGTGATCACTCCATTTATGAACGCCTTATTCCATCAATCCGTTATTTTCAGGATGATGAACCGGGCTTTCAAGGACCTTTGATGGGCATGAAAAGTGCCTGGTCTCATGTGCAGTCTGACTATGTGCTATTTGTACCGTGCGATGTGACTTACATTCCAAAAAAGGTTATTTCTGGATTACATCGGGCCATGCAGCGAGATCTTCTTTGTGAAGTGGCTGTAGTGGAAATAAATGATATAGCATTGTATCCATTCTGCTTACTTAAACGAAGCAGTTTGCCGACACTGGTTCAGCATCTCGAACAAAATCAGCGCAGTTTAAGACATTGTTTTGCGAAAATGCACATGCAAATGGCGCGATTTAAAAATCATGCACTGTTTTTTCACAGCATTAACTCCTTTGATGAATTGCAGCAGCATCAGCAACTGCATTTTCTCTAAGTGCTGAGTGAGTAGTGCTTAAAAGTAGGGCAATACACCTGTTTAAAACTCTTATTTTTCTTAAATTCCAATAAATCGCACTCAAATATTAAAAAGCCGCAATTTCTGCGCAAAGTTGGAACACTTATTGCACTTTAACCCTAGAGCAATAGCAATTTAATAGGGCATCGGTCAGCAAAAATTTGGCTAGAAAAAAAGTTGATGATCGACCCTGATGGAATAAGCAATGAACCACATCAATCCTTTACAGCAGGCTGAACCAGTCCCGGTATTTCAGGATCAGTTTGGACGCAATAAGCGTAAGCTCCGTATCTCTGTGACGGATCGCTGTAATTTTAAATGTGTTTATTGCATGCCAGAACATCCGGAATGGATGAAAAAACACGATTTACTCAGCTTTGAAGAACTCTATCATTTTTGTGAATTCATGGTTCGCCGTGGTATTGAACAGATTCGGATTACCGGTGGCGAACCTTTAATGCGCCAAGGTGTGGTGCATTTTATTGCTGAAGTACAACAACTGAAAAAAATCGGCCTGAAACGTATTTCAATGACTACGAATGGTCATTATCTCAAACAATATGCAGCAGAATTAAAGCAGGCTGGGCTAGATGACCTGAATATCAGTCTGGACAGTCTGGATGCAGAGCAATTTGAACAGTTAACTGCAAAAAAACTGCAACCCGTATTAGAAGGCATTCAAGCAGCCCAGCAGGCTGGCTTTCAAATCAAAATTAATACAGTACTCATCAAAGGCATCAATGATGACCAGATTCTGTCTTTGGCACACTGGGCCAAACGCGAACAAGTTGAATTGCGTTTTATCGAGTTTATGCCACTCGATGGCGACCAGAACTGGTCACGTGATCATGTGGTTAGCGAGCAGGACATTCTGGATCAACTGGCACAAGTATTTGAAGTAAAGATCAGACAAGGTCAGGGGGCTAATCCAGCACGAAGCTATTACATTGACGGTATGTCGATCGGCATTATTTCAACGATTACCAATTCATTCTGTGGTAACTGTGACCGTTTACGACTGAATGCTCAAGGTGAATTATTTAACTGCTTATTCTCAACTCAAGGTCTAAAACTCAAAAACAGTATTCAACAGTTAAGACAGCACCTAGCATCAGCTGAACAAACCCTGCAACAACAGCTGCAACCCTATATCTGGAATAAAGCTGCTGGCTTTCAGGCCATTCAGGCTCAGCAAAGACTGTTCAATCCCTCCCATAAAACCCATTCAAATTTCCGAAAAATCAGCATGCATATGATAGGAGGCTAAGATGACTACAAAACTTCAATCATCGATTACCGTCAAAATCGAATCTTTCGGTGCGATCGAACGTCAGTTACCTCAAGATTTAACTGTGCAATGTCAGATAGACAGTCTGGTCGCCGATGTACTCAATAAAGTCATTCAGTCCTTTCCAGAAGCTTTCAACCTGTTAGAGCGTTGTGCCTGTGCCATCGGTGAAGACATTATTTCTCGTCAGACTCGATTAAATCAGGACAGTACTCTAGTGTTGCTGTCACCGGTCGCAGGAGGTTGAGATGGAACTGAAACAATTTGCCCGTATTCAGGACACACCGCTGCAACAGGACGTATTTGATGGGATTCAATATTTTCCTGAATGTGGGGGAATCGGTATTTTTATTGGAACAGTACGAAATCATCATGAAGGTAAAGCGGTTAAAGCACTGAAATATACCGCTTATGCACCTGTTGCTGAAAAGATGATTCGCCAGATCGAGCAGGAAATTCAGGCTGAATATGACGTGTCCTATGTCCGAGTTGTACATCGTATCGGTTCACTGGATATTGGTGATATCGCCATTATTGCCATGGCCTATGCATCACATCGTCGGGAAGCTTTTCAAGCCTGCGAAGAAGCCGTGGAACGGGTCAAGCATGAAGTACCGGTCTGGAAAGAAGAATTCTATATGGATGGCAGTAGCCAATATGTCGAAGGTTGCTGCATTCGTCGTGACCAGGGTTCAGATCATCACACTCATAGAAAGCATGTGCATACGCATAACTGTACTGATGCACATAAATCGGAAAAATTGCCTTTGAACCTGATCCAGCCAGATGTTCCTGTTTATCAATGGCCGCTATAAATTCAAGTTTGAGTAAAAAATGAAAAGATTCAAGAAGGATAAGCCATGAAAGATGTCGGAATGAAACCGGAGAGTTACCGCACTGCTATTGCCACCGGGATTCTGCATGCGCCGCCACACTGCATTGAATTACTGCGTAATGGTAATACCGACAAAGGTGATGCGCTAAAAACCGCCCGGATCGCAGGGATTTTAGGCGCAAAACGTACTGATGAACTCATTCCTCTATGTCATCCACTGCCAATTTATCGGACCGATGTGGAATATGAGCTTGAAGAAGCCCATGTAGTGATTACTGCGGTAGTGGAAACGATTGGTCCAACGGGTGTGGAAATGGAAGCACTGACAGCAGTCAGTCTGGCAGGTTTGACCCTTTACGATATGCTGAAACCACATTGTGAGCCGGAAGAATTATGTCTGGATCAGGTTAAACTGGGGCAAAAAAAGGGTGGAAAATCACATTTCACTCGTGTTTTGAAAGAACATTTACCAGCCTCTGTCATTGTACTTTCTGATACCGTGGCATCTGGCAAGAAAGCCGACACAGCCGGGCAGAATGTGATGGAAATTCTGGAAGAAGCTAATTTTGGCTATATCCAGTATCAGGTGATTCCGGACAGTCCTGAACAGCTAAAAGCTTTAATTGAACAGCAAAAAAATGATTATCCATTAATTCTGACAGTGGGTGGTACGGGACTTGGCCCTAAAGATCTGACGGTGGAAACTATTCAACCCTTACTAACCCGTGAAATTCCGGGACTGATGGAAGCTGCACGCAGTTTTGGTCAACGTCGTACACCTTACGCAGCACTGAGCCGTGGTGTCGCAGGTTATATTGAAAACAGCCTGATCCTTACCTTACCGGGTAGCCGTCAAGGGGCCAAAGAATCTTTAGTGGCGATTTTACCTGCACTCGTACATCTGTTTGATGTACAGAAAAATATTCCTCATGCAGGAGGCTATGAATGAACTCTGCTGTAACGACAGAATATTCCGCCTGTGGCAGTGAACCCGGCCTAATTTCTGTCGATCAGGCTCTGCAGATGATTCTAGATCATACTGATCATTTAGCCATTGAAACACTGCCCTTAAGTCAGGCACTGAACCGTTTCGTAGCCGAAGATATTTATTCAAAAACTCAGCTGCCGATATTTTCGCAAAGTGCTGTAGACGGTTATGCCATCTGTATGGATATCGACATGCCAGCAGAAAGCAGTTTTGAACTGATCGGTGAAATTCGTGCTGGACAGGGAGCTGATCTGATACTTGAACCAGGTCAGGCAGTACGCATCTTTACTGGTGCGAAAATTCCGTTGCAGACCACGACGGTGGCACGACAGGAAATTGTACAGCTCAGGGACTCGACCATTATCTTGACTGAAGCCTTGCGACTGGATGCTAATATTCGTCAAGCGGGTGAAGAAATTTGCATGGGCCAATGCCTGGCTGTTCAGGGGCAGCAGCTCAGTATTGGGACAATTGCAGCCTTAAGTATGGCAGGTATCCGGGAAGTTTCAGTTTACCACTATCCTAAAATTGCAGTGGTGATTACTGGGGATGAAGTGGCTGACACTGTGGAAGACCTGAATTCCGGCAAAATTTTTGATGCCAATGCTCCTTTAATTCAAGCCTGGTTCCAGTCCAGAAACCAGCAGGTTGAGATCATGCATGTTGCCGATACCGAACAGGCGGTCAGCGCGCTATTTCAAAGGCTGAGAACCCAGTATGGTCTGATTCTGACCACCGGTGGTGTATCGGTAGGAGATTATGACTTTGTCCGTCCGGTCGCACTGAAAATTGGTTTTGAACAGTTATTCTGGAAAGTCAAACAGAAACCTGGCAAGCCAATGTTCTTCGCCAAATCTGAGCGACCCGATCAAAGTCCATGTTATTTACTCGGTCTGCCGGGTAATCCGGCTGCAGTCTATATAGGCATGCAGGTCTATGTATCAACCTTAATCAGTACGTTGCAAGGTCAAAAGCAATTACCACAATGGTTTAGTGCAGTAATGAGTCATGACTTGAAAGCCGATAGCCGGGAACGTTTTTTGCGTATGGCAGTAAGTTTTGAATCGGGAATGCTAAAGCTTTCCAGCTTGCCGAAGCAACAGTCGCATATGCTTAGTAACTTGATGCAGGCCAATTGTATTGTCCGTATTCCGGCAGCGCAAAGCATCCAGGCCGGTCAAATCCTGCAAGGTCTGTTTATTTAAGGAATATGTCACCGATGAAAAAGGGATTGATCTTATTCAGTGCAGTTTTCCTGTCCTGTTCAATCCAGGCCGGAAGTACCGTCCGAGTCTATGCGGCTGCCAGTCTGAGCAATGCGGTGACGGAGATTGCCAGACGTTATGAAAAACAGTATCCCTCAATCAAATTAGTGCTGGTCTTTGCAGCGTCTTCATCGCTCGCCCGACAAATTGAAACTGGCGCACCGGCTGATATTTTTTTCTCTGCCGATCAGGACTGGATGAATTATCTGGTAAAAAAACAAAAAATAGCTAGATCTCAAGTAAAGCCCTTATTAAGCAATGAACTGGTATTAATCAGTCCTTTACAGCGTCAGCAAAGCTTTCAGGCCAGTTCTCAATTTAATTTTGCCCAGTCCTTTCAGGGGTATGTATGTACCGGACAAATGGAATCTGTGCCTGTTGGCAAATATGCCAAACAGAGTCTAACCAATCTGAAATGGTTAAAGGGTCTGCAAGGCCGCATTGTCGAAACAGATAGTGTTCGTTCGGCGTTGGCTTTTGTGGAACGTGGTGAATGTCAGGCCGGGATCGTGTATAAGACCGATGCGTTACAGAGTAAAAAAGTGAAAATTGCTGGGGTCTTTCCAGCTCATACGCATAGCCCGATTGTCTATCCAATTGCCTTGACTCAGCAGGGCAGTAAAAATGCCGATGCAGTCAAATTCATACGTTTTATGAGTCAGCATACCGAGGCGAAAAAGATTTATCAGCACTATGGTTTTAAACTCTAGGATGGTTCCAGTATGCTGACACCAGAGGAACTCAGTGCATTGTATCTGTCAGCAAAGGTTGCAGGTTTTGCCACAGCGATCAGTTTGCCGTTTGCCATTTTATTGGCGTGGATTCTGGCACGTTATGAGTTTCGTCTGAAATATGTGGTGGAAACACTGTTGCACCTGCCGATGGTTTTACCACCTGTGGTATTGGGCTATTTATTATTGATCGTCTTTGGTGGCAATGGCTGGATTGGACAATGGTTGCAGCAGTGGGGCATTCAGCTGGCTTTTAACTGGAAAGGTGCAGTGCTGGCCGCCATGATTGTAGCTTTCCCCTTAATGGTGCAACCGATCCGGTTGTCCTTTCAAATGATTAATCCGCAACTGGAACAGGTAGCAAATTCTTTGGGTGTTCAGCCCTATAAAGTTTTTTGCAGTATCAGCTTACCGCTGGCGTTGCCCGGTATTCTGATTGGCAGTATTCTCTGTTTTAGCCGCAGTCTGGGCGAGTTTGGTGCCACTATCACCTTTGTTGGCAACATTCCTGACGAAACCCGCACCATTCCGATTGCGATCTATTCCCTATTACAGCAACCTGATGGCGAACAGATGGCTTTACGACTGGTGCTTTTATCTCTAGGTCTGGCTTTTGCAGCATTATTAGCGAATTACTGGATTATGCAAAAATATCAGCAGAAAATTCAGGAGCGCTAATGCTGCAATGTGAGTTTCATTATCAAAAGGATGCCTTTAGTTTAGATGCAGCAGTCCAGATGCAGAATTCTGTCTTGGGAATTGTTGGACCTTCGGGAGCAGGCAAAACTACTTTTCTTAAATTACTCCTTGGGCTCTATCAACCACAATCTGGCCATATTCATTTAAATAAACAGATCCTGACTGATGCAAACCAGAAAATTCATATTCCCATCCATCAGCGTAAAATCGCCTTGGTATTTCAGCAGGCGATGCTGTTTCCACATATGAATGTTGAACAGAACCTGCTTTACGCCAAAAAATGGGGCAAATTGGAACAGGAAAAATTCCAATTAAAGGAGATTGCTGAATTATTGGAAATTGATCATCTATTGCAGCGTCGGGTTCAGCAATTATCGGGTGGGGAAGCACAGCGTATTTCGATCGGGCGGGCGCTGTTGTCCAGTCCTGAATTATTGCTCTTGGATGAGCCGTTGACTGGCCTGGATGCCAAACTGAAACAGCAGATCCTGCCATTTTTTACTCGCATCCGCGATGAAATACAGGTGCCGATGATTTATGTGACCCATCATCATGAAGAGCTGGAACAGCTGGATGCAGAAATTATTGAATTACAGGATCATCAGCTAAGTAATTCACTGAAATACCTTTTTTAAGAATATTTATAAATAGAAAATAAAATAAATTTCAAGTAATTTGGCTTGGCGTATAATCTTCAGCCATTACCGAATGCTACATGGATGAATATGACGGATATTGCACAGACCGAAGTAACGCGGTCTGCCTCAAAAATGGTTTTACCCATTGTCTTTGCTGTTGCCCTTGCACATTTCTTAAATGACCTGATTCAAGCCTGTTTACCAGCCATCTATCCCTTATTGAAAACTAATTATGACCTGAGTTTTGGTCAGATCGGCTTAATCTCTCTCGTATATCAATTGACGGCGTCTTTATTACAACCTTGGGTGGGCTTCTATACTGACAAATATCCAAAGCCTTATCTTTTGCCGATCGGTATGGGCTTTACCCTGTTTGGGATTCTGCTGTTAGCTTTATCGCAGAGCTTTGTAATGCTGCTGGTTTCCGCTGCAATTATTGGGATCGGTTCTTCGACTTTTCATCCGGAAGCATCGCGTGTAGCGCGTATGGCTTCTGGTGGCAAGCTCGGTACTGCACAATCAGCCTTTCAGGTCGGTGGCAATAGTGGCTCTGCAGTAGGACCGTTACTGGCTGCACTAATTATTATTCCGAATGGACAGGCATCTTCGGCATGGCTGATGCTGTTTGCTGCTTTTGGCATATTTGTATTATTTAAGGTTAGCCGCTGGACCATCACAAATAGCCAGACACAACTGAAAAAGATGGGTGCTACAGCAGCGTCCAAACTGCATGGAATCACTTTAATCCGTGCGCTTGGTGTCATTGGTATCCTGATGATCGCCAAATTTACTTATACCGTGAGCATCAGTAATTATTTTACTTTTTACCTGATTGATAAATTTGGTATCTCAATCCGAGATGCGCAGCTCTATCTATTTGCCTTTTTGGGCGCCGTCGCTTTGGGCACTTTCTTTGGTGGACCCATTGGAGACCGGATCGGCCGTAATGCAGTGATCTGGTTTTCCTTTTTAGGTATGGCACCATTTGCCTTACTCATGCCGTATGCCAATTTATTCTGGACTTGTATCTTTTCAATTTTCGCTGGCCTGATTTTATCATCAGCATTTTCAGCGATGGTGGTGTATGCTCAGGAAGCAGTACCAGGCCGTGTGGGTACGATTGCCGGTTTGATGTTTGGCGTAATGTTTGGCATCAGTGGGATCGCAGCAGCAGGATTAGGTTATGTGGCAGATCATACCAGCATTGCCTGGGTATTCCAGTTATGTTCATACCTGCCATTATTGGGCATACTGAGTTTCTTCCTGCCTAAAACTCAAAAATAAAAACAGGATCAAGACCTACGTTCAAAACAGAATATTGCCTATCTTAAAACCTCAAAGATGAAGCATTTTTGAGGTTTTCTTTATATTTCATCTGAACTTTATAAAGGGAAGATTAGGTAAAAATATGTGATTGATATTACATTGCTTTATTTGATAAATATTATGTTAGATTATAATGAATAAAATATATCCAATTTAAGAATTGGAATAATAATTGCTTAATCTAAAACAAAGAAAAATCAATTCAGTAATTACAAATTTGGAGGGGAAGCGATGAAAGTAAGAATAATATTTACTCTCGCATTATTAGGTGGCATTTGCATGTTTACGACCGTCACTATGGCAGGTGAGGGTGGTTTGCATTTTGCAGAAAAAAATATTGCTAAGGCAGCAGAATACCTTGAGAAAAAGAAAGTAACGGTAGCAGATAGCGAAGTCTTACATGCCAAAACAGTCGAAGCTAAAATTCAAAAATAAATATTTAAGCTTTCCAGAATAAAGCTCACTTCATCATGAGATGGGTGAGCTGTTCTGCAAGTATAGAGATCCACTAACTGAAATATAATTTGCATAGATTCATAAACAGCATTTCTGTAGAGATAAATTTTTACTTTTACAAAAGATGCCTAAATTGCTGCTACTCCAGTTTCGCTGGTTCTGATTCGCACGACCTGCTCTAAAGGAGTGACAAAAATTTTGCCATCACCAATTTTATCGGTACATGCCGCTTTAATGATACCTTCAATCACCTGATCTACCTTTTCATCCGGGACGGCAACTTCTACTTTTACTTTCGGAAGGAATTCAACACTATACTCAGCACCATGATACATTTCAGAGTGACCTTTCTGGCGTCCGGCACCTTTTACCTCAGTGACTGTCAAACCATGAACACCCTGATGAGAAAGTTCAGCACGTACATCATCGAGTCTGAATGGTTTAATAATTGCTGTTATTAATTTCATCTCGATCTCCTTGGCTTATCTTAATTCTTTAAAAATAGAAGCCATTGAAGAGAGATACAATTTAAATATGTATTTACTGTTTCAAATTCACTTCATAGACACGAAATCCGCATGAATGATTTTTCAGATTGTTTTTGTATGAATAAAAGAGAGGATTAAGTTGGAAATGAGTACTGCTACTTTTTTAATCTTCTTTATTTGCTTTAATTCATCTTATCTTGATTTAACCTTAACCAATTCTCATTTTTAATATAAAAATAATTAATTCAGAAGCTTAGTTTAAAAAATTATTTTCTAAGTGATTAGCACTGGAATAGTGACCAAACATTTATTAAATACAGCTTCACAATTTGAAAGAATTCCGCTAAAACTACAAGCAAATGTTAATAAAATGTAATTTTTTGTATGAAAAATTTATTTTCAGCACTTATTGCTGTTGGGGCTCTAACGGGTTGTATCAATACCACTCATATGGGACACGGAGCTGACCGTAAACAACTCATGTTGTTATCTCAAGATCAGGTCGTTGAACAGGCGAAGCGTAAATTTACCCAAAAAACGGGACTTATCGAAAAAGAATATTTAAGTGAAGCTGAAATACGTTGTGCGAAAATTATGAATAGGATGATTCCTTATACAGATCATTACATTTCAGCAGATCGGACAATTAAATGGGGCGTTCATCTTTATCATTCAGACAAATCTAATGCAGGTGCCTTGGCTAATGGCATGATTTTCATGAGCTACAAAATGGTAAATCGTGCGATGCTGGATGATGAAGCGCTGGCTTACATTCTGGCGCATGAAATGGCACATGTTATTCGTGAGCACCAGCGTGAAACACAGAGCTGGAAATATATTGTAAGTCCACTTTTAGTGGGAACTGCCTGGGCAACAGCAGGAACTTCAGCACTGATTACGGGCGTATTGCATGATGGGTATGGTAGTACCTATCAGCGCCGCATGGAGAAAGAAGCAGATTTGTTGGGACTCGAACTCATGGCAAGAGCAGGATATAACCCTAAACAGGGAATTGCAGTATTCGCTCAGTTCTATCCGACTTTTCTGAAAGAATACCCGATACAAAGCAAATTACCTGCATTTATGCAACGGCATCCATCTTTAAAGCAGCGTTTAAAATATGCTGAAGAAAATCTGGATAGCCCGATGGCGCTTTATGATAAAAGCACTACGGAACAGTTGAGCTCTAAAAATCTGATTGAAATCAAACAAGATCCGAATACGAGGTTACTGATTAATGGTCAACTGGTACGTAATATTGATATTGAGTCGATCACCAAGGATGCAGAAGGTAAGCTCCATTATGTACTCAAATCGAATGTGCAAACCAGCGTCACCAGTCAAAGTCCAGTGAGTCAACCCAAAGACGCCTTGAGCACAGTGAAAAGGGTGCTATAACTTGATAAACATGGATTTACCAGACTTCAACAGCATATGATTTAAAGTGTTTTAAACTGAAATCAATTGATTGATGATGCGTTGAAATGAATGAGAGTAAATACCAAGAAATTAACCGCTAAATTGCTCACGGCTCATTGGACACGTGAGCAGGACATTATACTGATTGAAAATAATAATTTACCTATTGAACAACTCATTGAAATGCTGAAATGCAGTCAAGAAGATATTATGGCACGCCGAAAAGTCTTAGGGCTGGTGACGCGCAACAAGCAGTTAAGACGGCTTTTATAATGATTGAATTAACCCTGCATGATGCCACTGACGCCCGTGACAATCATATCAATCGCAATTGTCCCAATCAGCAGCGCAGCAACACGACCGACAATATCGACATATAAATCGATGTAGTTAGAGTATTTATGCTGTAAATGATCATGTAAATATTTCATTAGAATTAACAGGCTACATGTCAGAAAAAGGGTAGAGAAAATCACCAGAATGGTTTGCCATAAACTGAGCTGAATGCCGGTAATCACGGATGCCGAAATGGTTCCCGGACCAATCATAAAGGGCATGGCAATGGTGCCCGCCAGGTGACTAGGTGCACCACGCATGACCCCAATCGTATCAGCACCTTCAAATACATAACGATAGCCAATCACCAGAAAGATAATACCGCCAAAAATCTGGAAGGATTCAAAGCGGACGTGCAGCACTTCCTGAAAGAAAGCTTCGCCAGTCTTGGCAAAAATGATAAAAACAATAAAGCTGATCAGGCTGCCCTGAATCAATGCCATGTTGAATACTTTGGCCTCGGAATTACGGATAATTCCGAGCATGTAAATACTCATCAAAAAAGGATTGAGCAGGGAGAAGAACAGGGCAAAGGCATTTAAAGTTTCTGACATTATTCAATCCTTTTTTAATGGGTCTTATCCTAAGATTCGCGATCCGGAAATAGTGGGCGTTTACCCGGGCTAATCCGGTTGATATGCAGATACATCATATGACGTTCATATTTATCCAGAATGTCATTGATCACCTGTTCTTTGCTATAACCCACCAGATCATTGCCCTGAGAACCTTCAAACAGGTAACTTTCCAGACGGTAGTAATAACGTTTGGTGCGTTTCCCGCGGGCACTGAAGTTTGGCGTGTCATAACGTACTGGCCAAATGGCATAGACAAAGTTTTCTTCTTCATCCAGCTGAATGACTAAATCCAGATGATAAAGTTCAGGTTCATGATCAACCGGTTTTTCCTGTACATCAACGTGTATCCCTTTGCTGATTAGCTCGCTGGCCACAGCCTGAATTGCCGGTTTACACACGTCATCCAGCATGTTTCGGGTTTGGCTCAAGCTGGGATGCAGCATGACCCGACTGAGGCGTTTCTTCCAGTTAAAAATATCGACATTACCGACCACAGGTGCTGCATTCAGGCTGGTACTGGCTTGACGGAAATCTTCAAGTCGCAAAGATTTATATAAGCCAGCCATCACAAAGAAAATCACGAAACTAAAGGGCAGGCCCATAATAATCGTGGTGTTCTGTAATGCGGTCACGCCATTGGCCATTAGCATCGCCAAAGTCAGCAAGCCAATCGCAATCGCCCAGAAAATACTGAGCCAGCGTGGAGAGTCATGCTCGATATTGCTAAATTTAGTGGTGAAATTTCCCAGTACCAGTGCTCCAGAATCTGCCGAGGTCACATAGAACAATAAACCGGTAATCGTGGCCACGCCTGCGGTAAACATAAAGCCGGGATATTGCGCTAACAGATCATAAAAACCGTGGGCCGGGTTGTCGAGAACGGTCGCTGCAAGCTGAGTATTACCATCAAAAATGACGCTATATAAAGCGCTGTTACCAAAAATAGATAACCAGGTCAGGGTAAATAACAATGGAATAACCAAAGTCCCAGTGACAAATTCACGAATGGTACGACCACGTGAAATCCGTGCCAAGAACAGCCCCACAAAAGGTGACCAGGCGATCCACCAGGCCCAGAAGAACAAGGTCCAGCTATTCATCCATTCTTTCGGCTGCTCAAAAGGAAAACTGGTCAAAGACAGTTGAGGAAACTGGCTGATGTAGTCGCCAAAGTTCTGGATCAAGGCACCCAGTAAAAACTCGGTATTGCCGACAAATAGAATGAACAGCAGTAATCCGATCGATACGTAAATATTGATCTCTGAAAGAATGCGAATACCTTTGTTGACCCCCGCAGCGACAGAAAAAATAGTAATAATCACGGCCACCAGAATTAAAGCGGTCTGGACCCAGAGATTTTCCGGTAAACCAAACAGCACATGCAGACCATAATTTAATTGTACGACGCCAATACCGCAGGTGGTGGCAATACCAAAAATCGTCCCGAGTACCGCAGCAGTATCTACTGTATGTCCAATTGGACCATTAATTTTTTTACCGAAGATGGGATAGAGTGCCGAACGGATGGTCAGTGGCAAGTTATAACGATAACTGAAATAGCCCAGTGCGACCCCAATCAGCGCGTACATACTCCAGCCGGTTAAACCATAGTGAAATAGGGTCCAGACCATGGACTGACGTGCAGCTTCAAAGGTTTCACCTTCGCCCACCGGTGGATGCATATAATGGGAAAGCGGTTCTGCCACCGAGAAAAACATCAGGTCAATCCCGATTCCGGCAGAAAATAGCATCGCCGACCAACTCAGCAGGCTGAATTCCGGTTTGGAATGTTTAGGACCCAATTTAATCTCGCCATAACGTGAGCAGGCGATAAACAGGATAAAGACCAGATACAGTGTTGCCGCCAACAGGTAGTACCAGCTAAAGGTCGCACTGACCCAGTTTAAAATATTGGTAATAACCTGATTGGCCTGTTCATTAAATAAAATGGTGATGATAGAAAACAGCAGAATAAGCGTTGCCGAAAAATAAAAGACCACTTTATTCAGACTATCTTGCACCTCTTCGTTTTTCTTTTGCATAAATCCATGACCATCGTTTTGTTGCCGGATGATCTACAGTGCAGTGTGATTTGAAAGCAAGAGCCTGCGGTAAAGCTGCCTTGTTTTTGTGAATTACAAACTTTTGCAAATCCAAAACAAACTGCGCTGTACATCAAGGGTGAGCTGGTACTATAATTTTTATTAATTGAACGTTCAATTAAAAAAGCGTTTATGAATTGTTACATCATTCAGCTATTTGCTTTAGCAGAGTGATTTTTTATTGTTACATCCGTTATTCAGGTTAGTCCTATGCCAAAAGTTGGTATGCAGCCGATCCGTCGCCAGCAATTAATCGATGCCACCTTAGCTGCCGTGAATGAATTGGGTTTTGCTGAAAGCTCAATCAGTCAGATTGCCCAGCGCGCCGGAGTATCAACCGGCATCATAAGTCATTATTTTGGCGGTAAAAATGGGCTCATTGAAGCAACGATGCGTTATTTATTGCAGCAGTTAGGTAAGTCTGTTGCAGAAATGCAGTCCCAAGTGGATAGCACACCTGAACAACGTTTACTGGCCATTGTGCGAGGCAACTTTGCTGCCCCACAAACAGATAAAGCGGCCATGAAAGTATGGCTGGCATTTTGGGCCAGCAGTCTGCATCAACCTGATTTACACCGTTTACAGCAGGTCAACCATTACCGCCTGCATTCCAATATCAAGCATGAATTCATGAAAGTGCTGCCTAAGGCACAAGCTGAAAAAGCCGCTCAAGGACTGGCTGCGCTGATTGATGGCTTCTGGTTAAGGGGTGCACTGATCAATGAAGAACTTGACCCTGAAATGCCGATAGAACTTTGTAGTGAATATATCCGACAGCAACTCAAGAATGACTCAACTGCGAGGGAATCCCATTGATACACTTTAATCTGCAACGTCCTTATATCCACGGACAATTTGTCGATGCTACATCCAACAGCACATTTGAAACAATTAATCCGGCGACCGGCGAAGTTCTGGCAGAAGTCCAGATTTGCAGCAAAGACGATATCGACCGTGCGGTAAAATCCGCTCAGCAAGGCCAGAAAGTCTGGGCAGAAATGACGGCGATTCAACGTTCCCGTATCTTAAACAAGGCTGTCGCTATTCTTCGTGAACGCAATGACGAGCTGGCACGTTTAGAAACTCTCGACAGTGGTAAGGCTTTTAGTGAAACCTCAACTGTCGATATTGCAACGGGCGCTGATGTGCTCGAATATTATGCGGGTATTTTGCCAGCACTCGAAGGCCAGCAAATTCCACTACGAGAAACATCATTTATTTATACCCGTCGTGAACCTCTGGGTGTGGTGGCCGGAATTGGTGCATGGAATTACCCGATTCAAATTGCCTTATGGAAATCGGCTCCTGCACTGGCAGCAGGCAATGCCATGATCTTTAAAGCCAGTGAAGTAACACCTTTAACTGCGTTAAAACTGGCAGAAATTTATACCGAAGCCGGTGTTCCGCATGGTGTCTTTAATGTGGTGACAGGTGGCGGTGAAATTGGTGCTTATCTGACCTCACATCCGGACATAGCTAAAGTTTCATTTACTGGTGGTGTTGCCACCGGCAAAAAAGTCATGGCCCAAGCTGCGAATTCCAGTCTGAAAGAAGTCACCATGGAACTCGGTGGAAAATCCCCGCTGATTATCTGCGAAGATGCCGATCTGGATCTGGCAGCAGATATAGCCATGATGGCCAACTTCTACAGTTCCGGTCAGGTCTGTACCAATGGTACCCGCGTATTTGTACCTTTAGCCTTAAAAGCAGAATTCGAAGAAAAGATTCTGCAGCGCATTCCTTATATCCGTATGGGGGATCCACTTGATCCTGACACCAATTTTGGTCCAGTGTCCAGCTTCTCTCATATGGAAAAAGTGCTGGATTATATCGAACAGGGCAAAAAAGAAGGCGCTCGTTTACTTTGTGGTGGTGGCCGTGCCGAAGATGAGCAATTTGCCCAAGGCGCTTATGTGCTACCCACGGTATTTACCGATTGCCGTGACGACATGACGATTGTCCGTGAAGAAATCTTTGGTCCAGTCATGAGTATTTTGAGTTATGACTCAGAAGAAGAGGCTATTTGTCGCGCCAATGACACCGAGTATGGTCTGGCCGCTGGTGTCGTGACACTAAATCTGGCACGTGCGTATCGTATTATTCATCAAATCGAAGCCGGTATTTGCTGGATCAATACCTGGGGTGAATCTCCAGCAGAAATGCCAGTGGGTGGCTTTAAACATTCGGGTGTCGGTCGCGAAAACGGTATTGTCACACTACAGCAATATACCCAGACCAAATCAGTTCAGGTGGAATTGAGTCCTTTCCAATCCGTGTTTAACGCATAAGGGGAGGATGAATGAATTACGACTATATTATTATTGGTGCAGGTTCTGCGGGTAATGTATTGGCAGCGCGTTTAACGGAAGATCCAGAGATCAAAGTCTTGTTGCTGGAAGCGGGTGGTCCGGATCATCGGCTGGATTTTAGAACCCAGATGCCAGCCGCTTTGGCTTATCCATTACAGGGACGACGCTATAACTGGGCCTACCTGACCGACCCCGAACCACATATGAATAACCGTCGGATGGAATGCGGTCGTGGTAAAGGCTTGGGTGGTTCTTCGTTAATTAACGGCATGTGCTACATTCGCGGTAATGCCATGGATCTGGAACAGTGGGCCAGCCTGAAGGGGCTTGAACACTGGAGCTATGCCGAATGTCTGCCATATTATAAAAAAGCGGAAAGCCGTGATATTGGTGGCAATGATTATCATGGCGATTCTGGACCGGTTTCGGTGGCAACGCCTAAACAGGGCAATAATGAACTGTTTCATGCCATGATCGAAGCGGGTGTACAGGCCGGTTATCCACGTACCGATGATCTGAACGGTTACCAACAGGAAGGCTTCGGTCCGATGGATCGAACTGTGACGCCGCAAGGCCGTCGTTCCAGTACAGCACGTGGTTATCTCGATATGGCCAAAGGTCGGGATAATCTCACGATTATTACCCACGCTATGACCAACCGTATTCTGTTTAATCGTAATCAGGCGATTGGTGTGGAATATTTTGAGGGGCAAAATACCTTGCAGCCGATTCAGGTGTTTGCCGATCGTGAAGTGCTACTTTGTGCTGGTGCAATTGCATCACCGCAAATCCTGCAACGTTCTGGTGTGGGTTCGGCTGAACTGTTAAAAAGTCTGGATATTCCTGTAGTTCAGGATTTACCGGGAGTGGGTGAAAACCTGCAAGACCATCTGGAAATGTACTTGCAATATCAGTGCAAAAAACCGGTGAGCTTATATCCGGCTTTGAAATGGTATAACCAGCCGATGATTGGGGCAGAATGGTTATTTTTGGGTAAGGGCATTGGCGCGAGCAATCAGTTTGAAGCAGGTGGTTTTATCCGCTCTTCAGATGAATTTGAATGGCCGAATATTCAGTATCACTTTTTACCGATTGCGATTAACTACAATGGCACCAATGCCATTCATGAGCATGGTTTTCAAGCTCATGTTGGTTCAATGCGTTCGCCGTCGCGTGGCCGTGTCCGTCTGAAATCCAAAGACCCGTTTGAGCATCCAAGTATTCTGTTTAACTATATGAGTACGGAACAGGACTGGCGCGAGTTCCGCGATGCGATCCGGATCACCCGGGAAATTATGCAGCAGCCGGCACTTGATCCTTATCGCGGTGAAGAAATCAGTCCGGGAAAACATCTACAAACAGATGCTGAAATTGATGAATTTGTTCGTAATCATGCAGAAACCGCGTATCATCCATCGTGTAGCTGTAAAATGGGTGAGGATGACATGGCGGTTGTCGATGGTTATGGACGCGTACATGAAATGCAGGGTCTGCGTGTGATTGACGCCTCGAT
The DNA here is from genome assembly GCF_052044895.1 of Acinetobacter sp. 22323. NCBI lineage: Bacteria > Pseudomonadati > Pseudomonadota > Gammaproteobacteria > Moraxellales > Moraxellaceae > Acinetobacter > Acinetobacter sp. 22323. The sequence continues at coordinate 148,481 of NZ_JBQEOL010000005.1, forward strand.
CATGCCTTTGATCATTACCGGTAACCTCAATGCAACTACAATTATGATCGCTGAAAAACTGGCAGATCATATTCGTGGCAAGCCTGCTCTTACGCCTTCATCTGCACCTTTCTACAAGGCATCTCACGCTTAACTCATAGCTTAATTTTCTGTTGCCGAATGCAAACAGGAATAAAGCAAAATTTACTTTACCTCAAGCTTTATAAGGCCGTCACCGGTTTAGGTCTTATTTAGCCTGTGCTTAATACAATTTATATTTTATGAAAATGTTATATAAAGCAGTGCTGTTTGGCTGTGCTGCTGTTTCAAGTCTTTACTGTTATGCCGATGATGCGGAAGTAAAAAAAATAGAAGCAAGCGGAAACTTGAGTGTGGTCTCCAAGTACGTCTCCCGTGGTTTAACCAATGCACCTGAAAATGACGACCTTGCTGTGCAGGCAGCATTGAATCTGGCTTATGGCAATTTTTATGTCGGATATTGGGGATCTACGCTTGGATACTCTTATGCAGAAGTGCAGGGACGTTCGGGACATCGTTCAGACAAATTCGAGCATGATTTTTTGCTGGGTTATACCCATAGCAGCGAAAACTATGACTGGGATTTATGGAATGCTACCTATTATTATCCGGGCGGTGAGAACACCACTGGAAATGAGTTGGGCTTAAATGTAAGTCGTGCATTGAATGATCAGACCAGTATCGGCGCCAGCGTATCGACCTATCTGTATGATGTGGCTTATGCCAATCAGGGCGATACCTTTTATACGCTGAATCTGAGCCACCAGTTAAATGATCGTCTGAATGCCAGCGTTACGGCAGCAGGGAGCTATTTTAACGATGAAGGCAAATATGAGGGTGGTGAACTGGGCGATACCGAAAAGCAGGTTGCCTTTCGTTATGCTTCTGCCGGACTTAGTTATACGCTTTTACCGCAGTTGAGTGTGTCTGGTGAATATATCTTTGGCGGTTATGACCGTTATGATGACAAGCAGCGTAATCTTGCAGTAGTTGCACTGAGTTATGATTTTTAAAATTATGAAATCATTCAGACTAGGCAGGTGAAAATCTGCCTCATCCGCAACCTTGATTGATCATATAATTCATGACTTGAAGTAGATTCATGCTCCTGTAGCTCAGGAAAGACTGAGGGCCTAGTTTAATCTGCCAGAATTTCAGACAAACATTATCAATTTCATAAAATAATTCTATAATAGCGGCCATTCTCGGCAGCGTTATCCAGACACTTAGTCAAATGGCATAACCTGACCATTTTCTATTTTTCATTCAAGTTCTCCTCCGTGAACCGGCTTGTATATTCAGATTCAGCATCTTATCTGTCCGTGACGGCACATAAGAATATTTAGGTATCCACATGGAAATTAAGGTCAATTATCTCGATAATCTACGCCAGGAAGCCAAGTTCGATGACTTCACGGTGATTGCCGATCAGCCGATCCGCTATAAAGGCGATGGTTCGGCACCCGGTCCATTCGATTATTTTCTGGCGTCATCAGCACTTTGTGCGGCTTATTTTGTCAAAGTCTATTGCGCAGCACGTGACATTCCAACCGATAATATCCGCCTTTCGCAAAACAATATTGTTGATCCTGAAAACCGCTATAAACAGATTTTTAAAATTCAGGTGGAACTGCCGGCTGATATTTCTGAAAAAGACCGCCAAGGGATTTTACGTTCGATCGACCGTTGTACCGTCAAAAAAGTAATTCAAACCGGTCCTGAATTTGTTATTGAAGAAGTGGAAAGCATTGATGCCGATGCTCAGGCCTTGTTAATTCCAAGTCTGGCATCCGAAAATAGTACTTTTATTCCGGGTAAAGACCTTCCGCTAGAAGAAACGATTGCCAATATGTCTGCAATTCTGGCAGGACTTGGCATGAAGATTGAAATTGCCTCTTGGCGTAATATCGTGCCGAATGTGTGGTCGCTACATATCCGTGATGCGCAGTCGCCAATGTGTTTTACCAATGGTAAAGGTTCAACCAAAGAAAGTGCGCTGGCATCTGCCTTGGGTGAATTTATTGAACGTCTGAACTGCAACTTCTTCTATAATGATCAGTTCTGGGGTGAAGATATTGCCAATGCAGAATTTGTGCATTATCCAGATGAAAAATGGTTTCAGCCGGGTCCAAATGGCGAACTGCCTGCAGAAGTTTTAGATGAACATACCCGTGAAATTTATGATCCTGAAGATGAGTTATTGGGTACCCATCTGTATGACACCAACTCCGGTAATACTGCACGTGGCATCTGTTCATTGCCATTTGTACGTCAGTCTGATGGTGAAACGGTTTATTTCCCGTCGAATCTGATCGAAAACTTGTACCTCAGTAATGGTATGAGCGCCGGCAATACCTTGGCGGAAGCACAAGTGCAATGTCTGTCTGAAATTTTTGAGCGTGCGGTAAAACGTGAAATTCTGGAAGGTGAACTCGCACTTCCAGATGTGCCTGAACAGGTTCTGGCAAAATATCCAAAAATTGTCGAAGGCATTAAAGGCTTAGAAGAGCAAGGTTTCCCGGTGCTGGTTAAAGACGCCTCACTAGGCGGTCAGTTCCCGGTGATGTGTGTCACCCTGATGAACCCACGTACCGGCGGTGTATTTGCCTCATTTGGTGCCCATCCTAACTTTGAAGTGGCATTAGAGCGCAGTCTGACTGAATTGTTACAAGGCCGTAGTTTTGAAGGTCTGAATGATCTGCCAAAGCCAACCTTTAGCAGCAATGCAGTAACTGAACCGAATAACTTTGTTGAGCACTTTATTGATTCTAGTGGTGTAGTGTCTTGGCGTTTCTTCAGCGCGAAATCAGATTATGATTTTGTCGAGTGGGATTTCACCAATAATGGTCAAAACTCGAATGCGGATGAAGCTCAGGAATTATTCACGATTCTTGAAGACATGGGCCATGAAGTTTATATAGCGGTGTATCAGCATTTGGGTGCCACCGCTTGCCGTATTCTGGTACCGGGCTATTCGGAAATCTATCTGGTAGAAGATCTGGTTTGGGACAATACCAACAAGGCTTTGTTATATCGTGAAGATATCCTGAATCTGCATCGACTGGATGATGAACAACTGCAAGCATTGGTTGAGCGTCTGGAAGAAGCAGATGAGGATGACTATACCGAGATCAAAACCTTGATCGGTATCGAGTTCGATGAAAATACTGAATGGGGCCAGCTCACTATTCTTGAACTGAAACTTCTGATTTATGTGGCTTTGCAGCAATTTGAAGAAGCCAAAGATCTGGTTGAGCAGTTCCTGCAGTTTAATACCAATACCGTTGAACGTGGCCTGTTCTACCAGTGCATGAATGTCGTTCTGGAAGTCATGCTGGATGATGACATGGAACTGGAAGATTATGAGCACAACTTCCGCCGTATGTTTGGTGATGAACGTATGGATGCGGTGATGGGTTCAGTTGAGGGCACAGTTCGTTTCTATGGCCTGACTGAAACCAGTATGAAGCTTGAAGGTCTGGATCGTCATTTACGCCTGATTGATAGCTATAAAAAACTGCATGCAGCACGTGCCAAGTTTGTAGCCCAGCAGTAATCCATAGATAGCTGCATCAAAAAACCGCCTCAAGATAGGCGGTTTTTTGATGGCTTTAAATATCTAAGATTTACAAATCAGACAAATTCCTGACAAAAAGCTACAGTATTTTGCGCCAATACTGGGCATAAATTAATTCATAAACAGTGATTTACATAATGAATAGTCAAATACTCACTTTGCTATTCATCTTTAAAAACCCGATAAAAGAATCTTAATGATATTTAATGAGGAAGATGAATGTACCTCAAACAGCTGGTCGAACAATTAAAAGTAGAATTTAATTCTTCTTCGACTGATCCTGAGCAGCGGATTGATCACGCTTTACATCAGCTGATTCCACACAGTCTGGAGGTGCCATACCCGGGTGAAGGACAGACCTTAAAACGCTGGCAAATCCTGAGTCAGGTTTCTGCCATAGACTTGAGTCTGGCCAAGCTATATGAATCGCATCTGGATGTACTGGCGATACTGCATGAACTACATGCTGATCCTGAGCAGATTGTCGGATTGACTGCTATCTGGGCGGCAGAGGGTGGTCCTAAACCTTTGCAGCTGGAAGATGATCTGCTTTCCGGAATTAAACCATGGTGTTCAGCCGCGGGTCAGGTACAGCAGGCTTTATTGACCTATCGGGATGAAGAAGAACACTCGCAACTGTTACTGGTAGATATGACCCAGCATGGGATTCAGATCAATACCAGTGCCTGGCATGCTGTAGGGATGCAATATACACGCACGGCTGAGGTCAGCTTCAATCAGGTCAAAGTCAAAACCATTAGCAAGCCAAACTATTATCTGGATCGTCATGGATTTTGGCATGGTGCGGCTGGCGTCGCTGCCTGCTGGTTTGGTGCAACACTCAAACTGGCTGGTTATTTAAAACATGCCATGCATCATAAAACTAATCCATTTAGAGAAATGTATCTGGGTGAGGTCAGTAGCAAGCTGTATGCAACTCGTGCACTATTTCATGAAACTGCTAAATTGATTGATGCCGACCCTAGATATAACCATGAATTGATAATTCGAGCTTTACGTGCCCAGGTCGAAGACACTGCACTGGCAGTACTGGAACTTTGTGGTAAAGCCTTGGGTGCAGCACCATATTGCCAGCAGGTGGATTTTGCCCGCTGTGTAGCAGATTTGCCCGTATTTATCCGGCAAAGCCATGCTGCATTTGATTTGCAGTGTATTGGTCAACTGACGATGGAGGATGAACAGACATGGGCACTTTAAAACATCCAATCGTTGAAGACCGTATTATTCAGGGTGAAGGAACAGCGCTAGAAGAATGGCAGCAGAGTCAGCAGCTCCATCATTTAAAAGCGCTTGAACTGAGTAAAATATTTCCCCTAAATAGTCGCATTTGTATTGTTGCTCCACATCCGGATGATGAAATTCTTGGCTGTGGCGGACTGATTCAGCAGCTGGATGCAGCGGGTTATGAGATTGTTCTGTTTGCAGTCACCAATGGCACAGCCAGTCATCCCGACTCGATACTATATACACCAGAGCAGCTGGATCATATCCGACCTCAGGAAACAATAAATGCTTTAGGCGTTCTCGATCTGAAACAATCGATACCGCGTATTGCGCTGAATATCCAGGATGGTGAAGTAGCGCAACAACGTGACCAGTTGGTTGCTGCTTTAAAACCGTATTTGCAAGCAAATGATATTCTGGTAACCACTTTTGAACATGATGGCCATCCTGATCATGAGATTACAGGTCAGGTAAGCAAACAGTTTGCAGCAACGCATTCTTTAAAATGTGTACAGGTGCTGATCTGGACCTGGCATTGGGCCAGTCCTGGAGATAATCGTATTCCCTGGCATAAAGCCCTTAGACTTGAACTCAACGCAAAGCAGTTAGCGCGTAAAATACAAGCCATGCAATGTTTTAAAAGCCAGCTTGAACCGGACTCCAGTACAGGTAAAGCTGCTATCGTATCGGGCAGCGCATTAGCACGTCTTTTACAGCCATGGGAGGTCTATATTGATGACGAAGGCCATCTATAATCATGACTACTTCGCCGAGCTGTATCGCATAAATAATGGCGATCCCTGGCAGTATGAACAGCGCTGGTATGAGAAGCGCAAACGCGATATGACCTTGGCTGTACTACCTTATCCGAAATTTAAAAATGGTATTGAAATTGGCTGTAGTAATGGGGTACTGAGCGCCGAGCTGGCTGAACGATGCGAAGCTTTACTGTGTATGGATGCCAATTCGACCGCCATACAGCTAGCGAATCAGCGCCTGATCCATGATCATGTCAAAGTGGTGCAGGGGATTGTGCCACTGGATTTGCCAACACAGCAGTTTGATCTGATTGTTGCCAGCGAAATGCTATATTACCTTGAAGAAAATATTCTGCTGCAACTGGTTGAATGGATGAATACGCATCTCAGTCCACAAGGCTGTATTGTGGCCTGCCACTGGCGACATGCGATTGAAGGCTTTAGTCTGAATGGAGAACAGGTTCATCAGATTTTAAAACAGCGATTGCATTATTATCACCACACACAGTTACAGGATGCCGATTTTTTTCTGGATGTCTGGACACATGATGTAAATTCGATAGCCGTACAGGAAGGATTGTTATGAAAAAAATTGGTGTCGTCATTCCGGCCTGTAACGAAGAAGAAGAAATCGAATATTGTCTGCAGGCACTGGAACGGGCACGCCAAAAATTTTATCAGGACATGCCTCAAAGTCATGGCATACAAATTCAAATTCTTGTGGTGATGGATAGCTGTACTGATACTACAGCAGAAAAGTTAAAAACTTATAATGTTTTAGCTATAAGTTGTAATTATCGTTGTGTAGGAAAAACCCGTGATCTCGGTATACAGCATTTGATCCAACAAGGCTATGACTGGATTTGCTGTACGGATGCAGATTCCAGAGTACATCCAGACTGGTTTAAGACCATGCTGCTGCATCAGCCTACACATGTGATTTGCGGAGTCGTTGAAATTGCGCAATGGGATCACTTAAGTTTAGCTACCCAAAAAAAATATCTGCACCATTATCAGGATTATATGGGGCATCGGCATATTCATGGGGCCAACCTTTGTTTTAAAGCATCGAGTTATAAGGTTCTTGGCGGCTTCAAACCTATGCCATGTCATGAAGATGTAGATCTGGTTAAACGCGCAGAAAAAATGGGAATGCATATTACCTGGTCTAACCAGTTGAGAGTGGTGACCAGCAGTCGCCTGATTTCACGTGTCCGTGAAGGATTTTCACAATTTTTATGGAGCATTGAACGACAAAATCAGGATAACAAATCCAATACAAAATGCCTGAGAAAAATTATTTGAAAGTTTTTGAAACTATATTTTTCAATGAATCATAGGCTTAACAATTTGGCCGATTTTTTTGATTAAAACCTATTCCATTTAAAATAAAACTGCTTATAATTCATCCAAATTAAGCCCTGTGAACTAATACATTTCAAGTATAAGTTCATGGGGTTTTTCTATGGATCAACGGTTTGGGATACCGCACCGAAATTTTTACTGGTTCTTACTATGTACGCTCCGTTATTACCTGCTTCTCTTCGTGCGCTTCCACGTAGTCATTGGCAACGTATTGCCACTGCACTATGTTTTTTCGCTCTGGGTTTTAGTACTGCTGCCTGGGCACCGTTGATTCCACTGGTGCAGCAGCGCCTGAATTTAAGTCATTCAGATTTCGGTGTGTTATTGCTTGCCGCGGGCGTAGGTTCAATGATCGCCATGCCATTGGCAGGTCGTATGGCACATCGTTACGGCTGTCGTTCTGTTATCGCTACAGTATTGGCCGCATTTGTTTTAATTCTGCCTGCATTGGCATTTAGCCCGACTAAATTGCTATTGGCAGCCGCTTTATTTTGCTTCGGTGCTAGCGCTGGCGCACTCGGCGTATCGGTTAACCTTCAGGCAATTAAACTGGAAAGTCAGCAACGTAAAAGCATGATGTCACTGTTCCACGGCGTATGTAGCCTAGGTGGTTTGGCAGGTGTATTGGGTATGACCAGTATGCTGGCATTTGGTCTTGCACTGCCTTTAAGTGTGCTGGTGATCAGTATGAGCATTTTACTGATCATGGTATTTGCTGTGCCATTCTGTCTAAAAGCAGAAGCTGCACCTGAAGCAACAGAATCTGAAGATACTACCCAGAAAGTTGCCCATAAACCACGTCCGACATTTGCAATTCTTTGCATGGGATTGATCTGTTTTATCGCTTTTCTGTCTGAAGGCGCAGCGATGGACTGGAGTGGAATTTACCTGAATACTCAATTTAAAGTTCAAGCATCTCAAGCTGGTCTAGCTTACAGTTGCTTTGCTGCTTTAATGGTTGCAGGACGTTTAAGTGGCCATCTGATCATTCGATTCTTTGGTGAAAAGAACACGATTCTGTATAGTGCCACTTTGGCAGGTTTGGGTCTTCTGACTGTAGTATTTGCACCTGTGTGGTATGTGGCTTTGATTGGTTATGCGATCCTGGGTCTGGGTAGCGCCAATATCGTTCCGCTGATGTTCTCACGTGCAGGACGTCAAACTGAATTACCAAAACATATTGCTTTATCTTATGTTTCTGTATTTGCTTATACCGGTTCTTTGCTTGGGCCAGCATTGGTGGGATTCGGAAGCGAGATCATGGGTCTAAGCCAGGTATTCTTTATCATTGCAGTTGGCCTGATCAGCATTACTGTACTAAACCAGCTGACTTCTGCTCCAGCAACTGCGGCAGAAGCAGAAAAAACACAAACACCAGCATAAAGCTGGTGTTTTTTGTTTAAATCAAAGCAATTTAATGCTGTAAATAAAGATCGTGAGAGGGTGATTTGCTAAGTGGCTGGTAAATATACTGGCTACTTACATGTTTAAGATCTTTCAAGAAACAATCACGCCAATGCACAATGTCATAGTCCATCAGGCCTTGAAATAGCGCCTGATAACGTGCAATACGTTCAGACTTCGGCATTTTCACTGCCAGCTTTAAGGCTTTGATCATGCTGTTGTTATCATAAGGATTAACCAGTAAAGCTTCACGCATCTGCTCAGCAGCACCCGCATATTTAGACAGAATCAAAATGCCCGGATTTTCTGGATCTTGAGCAGCAATATATTCCTTCGCTACCAGATTCATGCCATCACGTACCGAATTGACCCAGCAGATTTCCGACTTGCGATATAAACGCATCAAGGCATGATGGCCTAAAGCATCATAATGACAGTCAAAGACCGGTTGATCTGTATGAGGGAAATCCTGATTTAGCTGATCGACACCTAGTTTTAAATCCCGATACAGATTGGCATAGGTCGGAACTTCCAGTCTGCAAGGACAGGCAATCTGAAACTGGCGTATCTTCGACAACATTTCAGGAGTTTCCTGGAAACATTGACGCAGCGCATCCACCTTCTGTAATAAGCCCTTGCTATAGTCAATTCGGTCTACTGAAATGATATGTTTAACATCAGGTGATGAACTGAAATCAAATGGCAGTTCAGTATGAGTGAGTTGTCCCGCACGACGCTGGATTGCAGTAGGATGCACACTGATCGGATAAGCTTTTACTTCTACCTGACGCTGTCCATTACGCAGAATATTGTTGGTATGTGCAGTTAGAGATAGGGTAGTTTTCAGGAAATCATAACAGTTTCTCTGATCCTGCTGCGTTTGCATGCCAAGCAGGTCGTACTGTGCCAGATGCGCTGCAAGATGCTGGCTGCAGGCTAGATCTTGCCATTTTTGTGTCTCTGGAAATGGAATATGCAGGAAGAAACCGATACGATTGCGCATGCCCAGCTGACGGCAGTAATGTGCAACACTTAAGAAATGATAGTCATGCACCCAGATCATGTCACCCGGTTGGATAATTTTCTGCAACTGACGGGCAAACTTGAAATTAACATCCTGATAGATCCGGTAATCCTGATCTGAGTAATCAATATATTGATTCTGGTCATGCATTAGCGGCCATAGTGCACCATTCGCAAAACCACAGTAAAAACCCTGATATTCAGCTTCAGAGAAACTACAGGTATGATATTCAATCTGCTGATCTTTCAGGACGTCAAAGGAATTCTGCCTATACGCCGTCTTTTTGCCATTCCATCCCATCCAGATGCCGCCTATACCATTTAGGGCATCTTCCAGAGCAACCGCAAGACCACCTGCCTGAGTGGCATTCGGGTTCGGTAATGTTACACGGTTGGATAATACAATGAGTCGGGACACGTTTTTTCTCCTTTCATTTCTTGTTTTAACGCTTTTAGTGATGTTAAAAATTCATGTAAGAAAAAACCGACATCTGCCACGTCGTCTAAACGAGCTTTGGCTGCGCTTTCTCCTGGGCCAACTTTGATTGACATACCTCCATAGTCATTAATGATGTGAAAACCAGCTTCATCCGTTAAATCGTCCCCAATGAAAATGGGGTAAAACTGCTCAGCTTCAAGATCCTCTAAAATATGCTGGATTGCCGCACCTTTATTGCAACCGTGGGGAACCAGTTCATAGACACATTTGCCGCTTTTTAATTCAAAACTTGAAAATTGTTTAAGATAATTATCAATAATGGCTTTTGCCTGATCTGCATATTCAGGATGTTCACGGAAATGCAGGGCAACTGAATGGGTTTTGTTTTCTACCCGGATCGGCTGCCATTTATGCTGCTGCTCAAGCACACTAGATTTGAGTTGTTCGAGTTCTTTGTGATTGATATAAACTAGTTTTTGACCTATACCGTCTTGCTGTAGCAGCTCTATGCCATGTGATCCGATAATATTCCAGCGATAAGGTTGAATCAGTCGTTGTGCTTGCTCGATAGAACGTCCAGTAACCAGATATAAAGGTAAAAATTGCTGGATTTGTGCAATATTATTTAGGGTAGAAGAGGGGATAAAACTCTGTTCAGGATTTGGATGAAATTCTGAAAGTGTACCGTCAATGTCTAAAAATAAAATACAGGGTAAGGAATTATATTTAGCTCTCCGATCCAGCTTTTTCGCTATCTCGGTATAAATAGAATCTAGAACAGCATTTGTAGTTTTCATTGTTAGGGTGTAATAAATTACAGTCTCTTGATGCATTGATTATTTTTATAACATGTCAAGATCTGTGATCTGCTTATTCCTATAATGAATAATACATTTCACCTATCTACTGTAACGTTGCAATATCTTGTAAAAATGTCTTGAAAATCACATTTCTATAAAAATTTTTCTCAATCAGAAATTTCTAAAATCTATCAAGATATGAATAAGCATAGTTTTGTATAAGAATTTTTATAACAGACAAGGAGCATTGTCAGTTTATAAATGCGGTGTTAAGAAGTGACCTAAAAAGAAAAACAGAGAGAAGGAGATCATTTCGTTAAATCAAACTTAATAAAAACTATGAACATAGATAAAAATGCATGACTCATTGATCGAGGAATGCATCATCCTAATAATTAGGATATAAGCAATGAAGCTGCTCAATAAACTTTATGCTGCCATGGCAGCGACGGTCACTGTGGTTGCAGTGACTGTGGGTGTAGTCAATAAAACTTTCACCCCCACCCAGCAAGTTACTTCAGATTTAAGTTACCTAGAACCACAATCTTTTACTGACTCTACAGGCATAACACAACCTGCCATTACATTAAAAAATACTAAATTAGGAACACGACAGTTCGAAAGTCAAGTTCAACGACCATTACTCACAAATGCAGATGCAAAATAGAGCAATTACACTCGCGATTATGATTATCCCAATATGGTCACTTTGCCTGTACAGTGGATTAAAATGCGTGATGGTACCAAAATCGCAATTCGTGTTACCTTGCCAGCTGATCAGAATAAACAACCTGATTTTACTAAACCTCATCCAGTGATTTTAATCCAGACAGCCTACAATACAGGCTTTGCAGGCCAGATTGCGGATATGGCAGGCGGCCCGAATCCTGAGTTTGTACGCTGTGGTTATGCCACAGTAGTTGCCGATATACGTGGTACCGGTTCTTCAGAAGGGAGATGGCAGGCATTTGATGGCATTGAACAGCAGGACAGTTTTGAAATTATTGACTGGGCCAGCAAACAGTCATGGTCAAATGGCAATATTGGTCTCTATGGTGTTTCTTATCTAGATATTACCAGCCTGCTAGGGGCGTCTACCCAGCATCCAGCCGTAAAAGCCGCATTTCCAATGGTACCAATTGGTGATGGTTACCGTGATATTTTATTCAATGGCGGCAGCTTAATCCCAACTTTATCCCATTATGGATGAGTCTGGTTGACTTGCTGGGTGTATTACCAGTTGATGCGATTCAAAATGATCCGGTGAATGGTATTACTCTAAGGCTGGATAAAATTCAGAATTTGCTGAAGGCAAAGCCTCACCATCAAATCATTCTTGTTTTCAAAATTAGCTTTTAAAATATAAGTCGGATTATCTCTTGGGAATGTTAGTAGCTATAAATACAAATTGAATAAATATCATTATTATTATTTAAAACTGAAAAAAACTAACAGATAAAAATTTTATGCTTTATGATCAGCATATTGAAAATGCTTTATGAAAATTCTGCAGGAAGACATGTTAGAACTTCGTCATTTAAAAACTTTAGTTGCTTTACGAGAACATGGTTCATTGGTCGCCGCTGCAGGAGATTTGTGTCTTACACCTTCAGCCTTATCTCATCAATTGCGTGAAATTGATCAATGGTTTGGCGTAGAAGTCGTAAATCGCCGTAGTCGGCCTGTGAGCTTTTCCAATGTTGGACAGCGATTACTTAAACTGGCAGATGAAATATTGCCTCAGGTACAGATTGCCCAAAGTGATATTACTCGTATTGTCCATGGACAGACGGGACGTATTATTTTCTCCTCTGAATGTCATAGCTGCTTTGACTGGCTGATGCCTTTACTCAATCAGTATCGCATCCAATATCCAGATGTAGATTTAGACTTTGCCTCAGGTTTTGAAGCCAATCCGCATGAGCTGTTACAAACTGGTGAGTTTGACTTACTGATTACCGCCGATCCGATCGCATTAAAAGGGATAGAGTATTTTCCGATTTTTGAATATGAGTCACGTTTGGTACTTTCTAATACTCATCCATTGGTACGTGCCAAAGAGATTAGCGTACAGCAACTGGCAGAAGAAACACTGGTGACTTACCCGGTGGATAAACATCGCCTGGACATCATGTCACGCCTGTTTATTCCCGCAAATATTTTACCAAAGCAGATCCGGACGACTGATTTAACCCAGATGTTGATTCAGCTGGTGGCAAGTGGACGCGGCATTGCAGCACTACCGGACTGGGTGGTGAATGAATATGAGCAGAAAGGCTGGGTAAGCTCACGCCGTCTGGATTGCGTCGCACCTGAAGGGTTACGTCGTACTTTATTTGCAGGCTATCGCACTGAAGAAAAACAGAAAGATTATTTTGAAGGATTCCTAAAGCAGCTAGAACGGTTCTCCAAGAAAAGAGAGGCATATTATGATTAACGCTTGTTACCATTTCTTTGAAAGTATGTGTTATTCAAGAAAGACTCTGATCCACTGTTCAAACTGAAAGCTTGAAAATAATCCAGCCAAGACCGGAGCCTTTTATTTCAACTCAAGCCGCAAATAATGGACTGAATCCATGCTTACGCAGCAATTTCCGGTACATGCTGGAACTGCGATCTGCCGGGAAATGTGCTTCTAAAGACAAGTCCAAAGGCAGATATTCAGGTTTCTGGTTTTCGACGATTAACCGGTCTTCTTCAAAAATTTTCAGGTTAAAGTCATAAGCATCTTCAACTGGCAGGTCTTTGTCATAATTCCGGCAGATGGGTGCAAACAGCCGCGTAGTACGTGCTGTCATAGGCGAAGCTGCATTCATAATGACCTGTTTGGCATCATTGGGAAAATGAATGGTCAAGGTAGCGGTAAAGGGTATACTGATTTCAAAATGGCGTAGCCATTTAAAGTCTTTTGCACCGCGCTGATCCAGCCCGATCGGATAGCGTCCAACGGTACTGATATAATCAGCAGCAAAACCATCATCGGTTTCATAGGTTTGGTAATCGGGCACTTCTGAATTATCCGGATCGCCAAAAGTATCTGGATGTACCCATGCAAAATGTGCGACATCAATGAAACCTTCTAGCTGCCGACCGGCAAAACACTGAATATCAACTTTCGGGCAAACCAGTTGCTGGTAATCTGCTTCATCCCAGTAAGGCATTTGCGGAATATTTACTTCAGCCTGTTTATCTGCCAGCAGTGAGCACCAGATCAGACCATATTTTTCTACGGCGGCATAGGTTTTTAGATTGAAACGCTCAGAGATTTTTTGCTGCGGATGGGCCGGGATACGATTACATTTTCCACCTGATCCAAAGCGTAGACCGTGATAAGGACAAACCACACCTTGTCCATCATTTTTTCCCAGACTTAAAGCAACCCCTCGATGTGGACAGGTATCTCGCGCCACAATAATTTCATCCCCGATTTTATAAATTACCAAGGGCATATCCAGCAACATGGTCCCGATTGGCTGTTCAGAGACTTCGCGTGCCAAGGCTACCGGATACCAGTATTGCGCTAACAGATGCCAGTCATGTTCTGAAAATGTCATATGAACAGGTAAGTCAGGCTGATACGTGAGGATGGTTTTACTATTCATGATTGCCTCAAATCGGTGTTATTCGATTGAATATAGATCAACAGCCTATTCACCGAAATTAGAGAAATCTGTATGAGGTATTGAGAAAATTAGAACACTCTTTACCATTTGAAGATCATTCTCTTTTATATGTGAGCATATTTTGAGAATTAACGCGTCTTTACGGAAAAGGTAGACATCACAAATCATTTATTAGGCTGCTTGCTGAGAAATCTGACTTTTTAATTGTTCCATCTGTTCAATGATATGCTTGATCATCAGCTGGGAGGCTCTTGAAATCTGACGTTTTGGTGCCACGCAAAGGGCAATGGTCAAAGGACGTACACCTTTTTCCGTAATCAGTTTAAAGATCAGTTCATCGCGTTGCAGTTCCGGGAAGACATCCAGATAACTCAAGATGCCAATACCGGTATTGGCCTTGATCATGCTGTTCATCAGGCGGATATCATTAGATTCCGTTTTACGTGCCGGAATGAATTTGTGATGTTTGTACATGGCCTGTACATAGTCATGAATGATTAGCGGCTCTGCTGCAATAAAATGATTGTCATCCAAGGTATCTGAAAAATAGATTCGTTCAGCCTCAGCAAGGGGATGCTGTTTGGACATGACAAAGCCCAAAGGTAATTCCAGAAAATGCAGTACTTCCAGCTGATGATGGGCTTTGGGATTAAGAATCAGCCCGAAATCCAGTTCGGTATCGATAATTTTTCGGGCAATCACTTCACTGTCTGCCACACGTATATTGAAATTGATCCAAGGATACTGCGCATACATATGCTGTAGTGACTGCATTACAAAGCCTTCGCTCAAGGCAGAAATTAATCCAAATTCGATACTGCCACGTTTGAGTCCCTGAATTTCATCAAAGCGGATACAGGTCTGCTGAAACTCCTTTTGCCATTTTAGAATATCGGCATATAGCATTTCACCCGCTAAAGTTAACTTCAGTCCGTTTGGCAAACGTTCAAACAGATCAATACCTAGCTCTTCTTCAGCCAGGGCGATCTGCCTGTGAACCGCAGATACCGAAATAAACAACTGATCTGCAGCCTTACGTAAACTGCCACTTTTCGCCACTGCAATAAAGTAATCAGAAAAGCGTGAAAACGGGGTATTTATCAATTTACTCAAGCCTGTTTCACCTGTACTTAAAATTCAATAAAAGCTTTATGCGAGTTTTATGCCAAAGCAGGAAGCTAAGGTCCAAGCCAATCAAGTATTACAAGGTACTGTTCTAATTTTTAGAATGATTTATACGAAACATTCTAATAGACGAAAAAGTAAAAAAACGAGTAATTTCAATTGTAAATAACCGGAACGCTAGCCAACACAAACAGCGTTTCAGGGGGATTAAAACATTCAGGATTTTGCAGAAAAAAGGTTTGATATGAACGCTATTCCAATGATCAATGTATTTAGCAAGCCATGCTACAGCCAGTTTGATGATCAGGATTGGGAGATTCTGGCGCATCATTGGTATCCGGTTGCACGTATTCAGGACGTGAACGAAAAGCCACAGCAAGTGACTTTGCTGGATGTCAAACTGGCAATTTATAAAACTGAAAGCGGCGTCATTCATCTGGTACGCGATATCTGTCCGCATCGTGGTGTACCATTGAGCAAGGGCTGGGTTTCTGGGGAAAATATTGTCTGTCCCTATCATGGTCTGCAATACAACGAACAGGGAAAATGTATCAAAATCCCAGCGCAACCCGAGTTGACTAAAATCTCAGACCGTTTCTCGCTCACAAAATTTCCAGTCGTAGAAAAATACGGTCTGATCTGGACCAGCCTGTTTAGTCGGAATGAAAGTGCTGCCAATTTCCCGGTACTAGATACCTGGGATACCGCAGAACATCAATCTATTTTACCGCCATTTGTGGATATTGCCGGTTCGAGTGGTCGTCAGTTAGAAGGCTTTATTGATGTAGCGCATTTTGCCTGGGTACATCACAATGCTTTTGCTGATCGTGATAATCCGGTGGTGCCGAAATACAATACCGAACGTACGCCTTATGGTCTGCATACTGAATATGTCAGTAATGTCAGCAATTATCCTCATGGCATGCAGCATCTGGCACCTGAAGGCTTTTTATGGAAACGCGTGTTTGATGTCTATCCACCATTTTCTGCGATATTAACTGTGCATTTTCCAAATGAAGGCATTCTTAAGATCCTGAATGCATGCTGTCCAGTGTCACACAACCAAACCAGACTGTTTGTACCATTAACCCGAAATTTTGATACCACTGGCGATTTGCAGGCAGTTTATGATTTTAATGCACAGATCTTTGCTGAAGACCAGGAACTGGTAGAAAGTCAAAAACCGGAAGAGCTGCCATTGGATATTTCAATGGAAGCACATTTTGAAGCAGATCGCTCATCAACAACTTATCGACGTATATTGGCAGAATGGGGATTAAGTAAACGTTATATTGTTTAAAATAACCATTAGATTTTTATTTAACAAGCAGGAGCTATATTTAAATAAATTAAACTTTCTTAAAATGAAAAGAATCTATTTAAATATTCAATCATTTAAAATTTATTCTGGTATAAATAAATGAGCTGTCCAAATCATCAGCAGATATTAAAGTTTTTAAGACTTTCCAATGACGTGGGACGGCGTGCTACCCAGCTGGGACATCATCCTTTTGGAGCAGTACTGGTGGCGCCAGATCATGAAACGGTGCTGCTCACCCAATGTAATATTGATACGGTCAATCATGCAGAATCAACATTAGCCCGTATTGCTGCGACCAATTATCCAGCGGACTATTTATGGCAATGTACGCTTTATACGGCTGTAGAACCTTGCTGTATGTGTGCTGGAACCATCTATTGGGCTAATATAGGCCGTGTAGTTTATGGTATTTCGGAAGAACATTTACTTGAATGTACCGGTAATCATCAGGAAAACCCAACGATGAGTGTCAGCTCACACTATATCTTTAGCCATGGACAAAAGGACATTGATTTGATTGGACCAGTACCTGAGATTGAAGCTGAAACGGTCAGTTTACAACAGCAATTCTGGCAAAGCAGATAAGCCTTTTTAGAAGAAAATCCCATTTTAAGAATGGGGTTTTTATTTTTACAGAAATTATTATAAATATAAATGCACATTTTAATAGCATTTAATTGCATTAAACGCACTTATTTAATTCATTTTATTTAATATTAAAAAAATTATTTATTAATAAAAATTAAAATATTAAAAAATTACTTTTATTTTAAAACAAATAAATTAAATAAATTATTTTTTAATCAAGTTGGAATAGTGGCGAATTCAAACATGAGGTGCGACAGTTTCAAAAGCCATATGATAATCAACAAGCTGAGCAAATTTCTCTAATGGTGTAAGCCAATCTAACGCCTTTCTAGGACGAGTATTCAGTGACATGGCAACTTGATTTAAATAATGCTGATCTGCCTGATTTAAATCAATCCCTTTAGGTAAATATTGCCTAATTAAACCATTCATATTTTCGCATGTGCCTTTTTGCCAAGGTGAATGTGGGTCACAGAAATATACATCTATGCCTAAATCTTCTTCGAGTATTTTATGTTCTGACATCTCGCGTCCACGGTCATAGGTCAACGTTTTACGCAGTTCTGCAGGTAAATATTTCAGAGCTTCAGTTAAAGCCTTGCGCACTGATTCTGCCTTTGCATCAGGTAATGTTGCCAAGATACAGAGCCGTGTATTTCGTTCAATAAGTGTTGCTATCGAACTTTTATTGTCTTTACCTTTAATTAAATCAGCTTCCCAATGACCCGGTATTTTTCTTTCTTGAACTTCGGCTGGGCGCTCATGAATAGTTTTAATATCCTGTAATATAGAATCTTTTTTAGGTTCACCGTTAGCTTTTCGCTTTTTATTTTCATGACGCAGACAGGATAATAAGTCTTTTTTCAACTCACCCTTTGGTAATGCTCGTATCGTTGAATAAATCGTTGTATGGCTTACATTCATTGTTTGATCCAAATCAGGAAATGTCTTTAAACGCTTTGCTATTTGCTGAGGAGACCATAAACAACGGATCGCTTCAACAATAAATTTCCAGAGGATTGAATCGATTTTGAGTTTTCTGTGACCACGTCTACGTCTAGCGAAGGTGTTATCAGAAGCATATCGAGCTTGATAAACGTCATTGATGCTATTTCTTTTAAGCTCACGATAGATCGTACTAGGATGTCTTTTAATGAGTTCAGCAAATTTTCTGGCTGAAAAGCCTTCTTTTCTTGACTCAAGCATTAATGCAGTACGATCTTCAAAGTTAAGATGATGGTATGACAATTTTATATACTCCATAAACCCTTTAAATTAATTAGGTGGTTTATGTCGCACTTCAAGTTTTACTCTGCC
>NZ_JBQEOL010000006.1:0-154196 GCF_052044895.1 Acinetobacter sp. 22323
ACCACCTGATCCCTTCCCGAACTCAGAAGTGAAACCTCTTAGCGCTGATGGTAGTGTGGGATTACCCATGTGAGAGTAAGTCATCGCCAGCTCATTATTCTAAACACCCCCTTCTATTGAAGGGGGTGTTTTTTTATGGGCGAGATCTGATCAATTGATTGCTTACTGAAAACTGCGGGCCAACAGATCTATCAGGTGAAAATCTAATGTAATTCAGCCTGTATCAAGGGATAGTTTCAATATAGTTAAGACTTATCGGCGCAAGCTAGGGTTATTTTCGTTTACGATTGTTAACCTTTTTATGCTTTTAGTGAGCGTTTGAGATGCTAAATTGTAAGTTATTCGTTTTAATAAGTATGTAGAATAACAATGAAACAGGTTCATCTCGCAGCAATGTTGTGTTTAGGCTTTATCCCTTATAGCCTGACTGCCTGTCATGCACAGAACAAGACGTCACAGGAACTGAATAAGAGTCCGGAAGCGGCAAACTCTACTTCTGAAACTGTAACTACACCTTCTTCCACTCAAGTACAGCAAGCCTATAAGGTTAATAATATTGCCGAGTTTAATGAACCATGGGCGATAGCACCTTTAAAGGATGGTCATCTATTGGTTACCGAGCGTAAAGGCAGACTGTATTTATTCGATCCAGAAACCAAGAAAAAGACTGTAATTAAAGGCACCCCAAAAGTGGCTTATGGCGGTCAGGGCGGCTTGGGAGATGTCGCATTACATCCTGATTTCGCCAATACCCCATGGATCTATCTGAGCTATGCTGAACAGGGTCAAGGCGGTTATGGCGCAGTAGTAATTCGTGGCAAGTTGGATTTGAAGCGTAGTACACCACAGCTCACCCAGATCGAAAAAATCTGGACTCAGGTTCCTAAATTTTCTTCGGGGCAGGGCCACTATGGACACCGAATTGTATTCGGGCCGGATGGCAAGCTCTGGATCAGCTCGGGTGAACGTCAACAGTTTGATCCTGCACAAGATATGAAGTCTAACGTCGGTAAAATTATTCGCCTGAACGATGATGGCTCGATCCCTGCCGATAATCCCTTTATGAATCAGGGTGAAATTGCCCAGCAGGTTTGGAGTCTTGGACACCGTAATCCTCTGGGAATGGCGTTTGATCCCAAAGGGCAGCTCTGGGTCATTGAAATGGGACCGAAGGGCGGTGATGAACTAAACAAGATTATCAAGGCTAAAAATTATGGCTATCCTTTAGTATCAAATGGTGATCATTATGATGGAAAGCCAATTCCTGACCACAGTACCCGACCTGAATTTGAATCACCTGTATTGGACTGGACGCCGGTAATCTCTCCATCTGACCTGAACTTCTATACCGGAAAAATGTTCCCGCAATGGCAAAATAAAGCGATAGCCACAGGTCTTTCTTCCAAGGCAATTATTATTATAGATACAATGCAGCAACCTGCCAAAGAAGTTCAACGGCTCGATATGAAAGCACGGATTCGTGGCGCAGTACAGGCTCAGGATGGGGGCATCTGGGTGATTGAAGATGGTCCTCAGGCACGTTTGTTAAAGCTCACAGCGCTTTAAGTCATAATTTTTATATAGATAGGAGGATTCTTAGGAATCCTCTTTTCATTTAAGAGTAAAAATATGCTTCTTATAAAGGTATAAAAGAAAAAGCCCTGACATCCTGTCAGGGCTTTTCCAGATTCATTTATCAAGGTATAACTCCTGTCATACCGATCAACTTCCTGCTGCATTTATTGTTTTTTATTCTTCAAGACATCCTGTCCTGTATGTCTTAACTATAAGAGGAATTCCGGATTTGGTATAGCCTCAATTCTCCCCAATACTTGTACGCCATAGCGTACAGTGGTGCTGAAATTTGCAGCAAGAGAGCGGGAATATTTAAGCTTATAGACAACCCAGGAAGTAAAAGGCCTCGACAGGATGTCGAGGCCTTTTGGATTTGCTATGAAGATCTGACTCCTGTCGGATCTGGCAACTTCCTGTTGTGATGCGCTTTTTCTTATTCTTGTATCGCTATTGGACATCCTGTCCAGTGATGACTTAAATATAGCGTGTATATTTGTAGGCAAATAGCAGTGATTTCTGCTTGGCTTGTAAGCTAAAACGGACGTGGCTGTCCGCGGCAACTTATGCACTGACGTACTGAATCAGCTTGTCTACCACGCCTCGCAGGGTTTTATTATCGAATTCATTCCCTTCAAAGGTATAGTCCTTCGCACGACTAAAGATATCACGGATTTCGATTACCGCATTGGTATCCACTAAACCAAGCTGCGTACCGACCTGTCGGATCTGATCGATAGAGCGCGAGCCATTGGTCGCACCATAGCCGACATAAGCCGCCGGTTTGCCTTGCCATTCCTTACCCAGATAATCCAGGGCATTTTTCAGGGCTGGACTGTAGCCATGGTTATATTCCGGGCTGATAAAAATAATGGCATCTGCAAGTGCAATAAAATCAGCCCATTCCTGTTGTTTAGGCTGGTCATAAATACCGGTGAGTGGAGGATGTGCACCAGCAAACATCGGCAGGTCCCATTCTTTCAGATCGACAATTTCAGCTTCCACTGTACTGAAGTGATAGGTTTTAATTTGTTTAAAGATCCAGTCAGCTACTTTGATCGCTACACGTCCTTCGCGAATACTGCCTACAATGATGTAAATCTTCATCTTATTATCCTGTCATTGCTTCACTCAATTTAAATTAATCAGAATAAGCAAGGATGAATAGGCATGATTTGTATCTTGATATCTGCACTAAAAAAAGCGCCCGAAGGCGCTTTGTCTTGAAATAATGCTTACATCAATTTCACACCTTGTTGACCGGCTGGGGTTACTTTAAAGATTTCTACTTCAAAAGTAATATTCTTGCCAGCTAGCGGGTGGTTGAAATCCACTTCAGTGATGTCATCACCGACGGTTTTCACCACGCCATACAGGCTTTGTTTCGCTTTGTCTTCAAACTCGATCATATGACCTTCAATTGGACGTTCGCCAAATTTCACAGTATCAAATTTTTGTACGTTTTCAGGATTCCATGGACCGAAAGCATCTTCAGGAGGAAGACTTACGGTACGACGGTCACCGGCGCGTAAACCGAACAGCGCTTTTTCAAAGCCTGGTAGCAAGCTGCCATCGCCCATCACCAGACTTACCGGCTCAGTACGACTGCGGGTATTGTCAATTTCAACACCATTTTCAATGGCTACTGAGAAATGAAGCTCAACCTTAGAGCCAGCTTCAATACGAGTTTCCTCGTTAGGATTAATAAAATCAGTCATGTTATTTCGCCTGCTGTTGGTTGCGTTTTCCTTCTAAGAAGAAGGTGTCAATCAGCATTAAAATAGTACCTAACGTAATGGCACTGTCTGCAAGGTTAAAGGCAGGGAAGTGGCTATTCTGATAATAAACATGAATAAAATCGACTACATAGCCGAGAGAAACACGGTCAATCAGGTTGCCGATGGCACCGCCCAGAATCAGGGCAACGGCCAAAGGTAAAACTTTCATGTTCTTTGGCATACGCATCAGCCAGAACACGAAAATCACAGACACTACTCCTGCCAGCGAAGTAAAGAAATAACGTTGCCATCCACCGGCATCGGACAGAAAACTAAAGGCTGCGCCATAGTTATGCAGTAATGTCCAATTTAAAAAGGGCAGGACAGGTACTGGATCTGCGTAATTCAGACTAGTGGTCGCAATCCATTTGGTCCATTGATCCAGAATAATTGAAACAATAGTCAGACCTAACCACCACAAGTTGTGAGGATAGAACTGGAATAAGCCCTTTTTTTCTTGTGGATTAGGCATATTTTCTCTCTTCGCCTTGGCCTGTCGGCAGGTTGATGATACAGCGGCCACACAAGCCTGGGTGTGATGCATGTGTGTTTACATCAGGAAGTACATGCCAGCAACGTACACATTTCTCGCCGTCTGCTGCAGAAACTTTCACATTCAGACCTTCTAGATCAGATGTTTCACCTTGGGCAGCCTCAAAATCATTCACGATCACTTGAGAGGTAATCAGTACAAAACGCAGTTCATCACCCAGTTTGTCCAATACCGCTTTCAGCTCGTTCGACGCCCAAAGTTCAACTTTGGCAGACAAGTTCGAACCCACTGTTTTTTCAGTACGCGCCGCTTCAATAAACTTGTTCACTGCAGATTTTACCGAAATCAGCGTTTGCCATTCAGCTTCAGTCACCAAGTTCGCAGTAGATGCAGCTGGAATGTCATACCATTCAGCAGTGAACACATATTTCTCTGACTGCTCAGGAATCAATGGCCAAGCTTCTTGTGCAGTAAAGCTCAAGATCGGTGCCATCCAGCGTACGAATGCCTGTACCAGATGATACAGTGCAGTTTGTGCAGAGTGACGTGCCTGAGAATCGGCTTTGGTAGTGTATTGACGGTCTTTGATGATGTCGAGGTAGAAACCACCCAGGTCATTGATACAGAAATTGGTTAAGGCATTGGTTACGATATGGAAGTTCATATCTTCATAAGCTTGCTGAACGGTTTTTTGTACTTCAGCCGCACGTTGCAGGATGTATTGATCAAGCGCGATCAATTGATCTACAGGAAGCGCATCAGTTGATGGTTTGAAACCATTTAAGTTGGCAAGTAAGAAACGCAGTGTGTTACGGATACGACGGTAACCATCTGATGCACGGCTAAAAATTTCTTTACCTGCAGTCATTTCATAGCGGTAGTCCGCAGATGCAATCCAGAAACGTAAACCGTCTGCACCCATATCTTTAATGATGTCTTGTGGGGTAATAATGTTACCCAACGATTTCGACATCTTGCGGCCTTTCTCATCCACCACGAAGCCGTGCGTCAGCAAGCCTTTATATGGTGCGCGTTCGTTGATGGCAATCGAGGTTAACAACGAAGACTGGAACCAGCCACGGTGTTGGTCTGAACCTTCAAGGTAAAGATCCGCAGGATCTTGCAGTTCTTCACGTTCACGTAATACAGCGTAGTGCGTTGTACCCGAGTCGAACCATACGTCTAGCGTGTCACGTACCGCATTGTACTGTTCAGCATCATCACCGATGAACTCGCGTGCATCACGATTGTACCAGCCATCAATACCTTCCTGTTCAATCAGTTTAGCGACTTCTTCGATCAGTTCAGGCGTACGAGGATGTAGCTCATTGGTATCTTTATGTACGAAGAACGGAATTGGCACACCCCAAGTCCGTTGACGAGAGATACACCAGTCTGGACGGCCTTCAATCATCGCCTGGATACGGTTTTTACCCCAGTCCGGCACAAAGCTGATCTCGTTTTCGATCGCATTCAATGCGCCTTGACGTAAGCCTTTGGCATCCATGCTAATAAACCATTGTGGTGTCGCACGGAAAATAATTGGGGTTTTATGACGCCAGCAGTGCGGGTAGCTGTGTTTGATTGGGTGATGTGCCCAAAGCTTGTTGGCCTCTGCTAATGCAGCAATAATTTGCGGATTGGCTTTGTAGATATGCTCGCCAGCAAACAGCGGAGACGTTGGTAAATACACACCGTTACCGCCGACTGGATTTTCTACTTTCAGGTTGTACAGCAAGCCAACTTTATAGTCGTCCACACCATGGCCAGGCGCCGTATGTACTGCACCGGTACCACTGGTGGCAATCACGTGTTCGCCCAAGATTACAGGCACTTGACGATCGTTAATCAGTGGATGTTGCAGAATCAGGTGCTCAAGTTTGCTACCGGCAAAATCAGCAATGACTTCAACAGTGGTAAAACCGTAGCGTTCAGTTGCAGATTCCACCAGATCTTTGGCCAGGATAAAGTTTTGCGCCGCTTTTTCTTCGCCACGCGCTTTCACCAGTTGATATTCAATTTCAGCATGCAGGGCAACGGCTTGGTTCGCAGGAAGCGTCCAAGGCGTTGTGGTCCAGATCACGATATCAGTACGGTCAGCGACTTCTACACCTAAACGTGCAGACAGGTCAGCCAGATCGACTACAGTGAAACCGACGTCAATCGCGTCTGATTTTTTATCTTCATATTCAACTTCTGCTTCAGCCAGAGATGAACCACAGTCCAGACACCAGTTGACCGGTTTCAGACCTGGTTCGATATGACCAGCTTTTGCGATTGCACCCAGTGAGCGAACAATATCCGCTTCTTGTTTGAAGTTCATGGTCAGGTACGGATTGTCCCAATCACCGAACACACCCATACGTACAAAATCTTTCTTTTGTAATTCAACTTGGGTGTAGGCATATTCACGGCAAGCTTTACGGAAGGTAGACGCATCGACTTTCACGCCGACTTTACCGACTTTTTCTTCAACTTTAAGCTCAATTGGAAGACCGTGACAGTCCCAGCCCGGTACATATGGGGCATCAAAGCCATCCATGACACGGCTTTTAATAATGATGTCTTTTAAAACTTTATTGACTGCATGGCCCAAGTGGATTTGGCCGTTTGCGTACGGAGGGCCGTCATGAAGTACATATTTTTTCTTGCCAATACGCGACTCACGAATCTGCTGATAAATGTTGTCGGCATACCACTCTTCTAACCATTTCGCTTCACGTACTGCCAGATTTGCCTTCATTGCAAAGTCAGTACCTGGGAGGTTTAGCGTGGCTTTGTAATCCACTGCATTTTCAGGAGTTTGCTTATCGCTCATGCAAGTTGTCTTCCAATTCAATCTGTCATTTGACAGACACGTTTTACAATAAAAATATGGGGGATTAAAAGGGAAATGTGGGGTGATTTCGACGAAACTCAAGTAGTTTCTCGACATCGTCATCAATTCCGGCTTTTAGGGCTTCAAGCGAAGGATAATTCTTTTCGCCATGCAAATAGTTTAAGAATGTCACCCGCATCAACAGGCCATACAGATTAGCAGAAACATCAGGGAAATGTACTTCTAATCGCCATTCTGGTTGTTCCTGCTGAATGGCCGGGCGGGTCCCGACATGTCCGGCGCCAAACAGACCGGTGGGGTCATAGCCAGCAATGCCTGTTTTGCTTGCATCACTAGCTATAGCTTTATCTTTTAAAGATTCGGTTTCACACACCACCTCCACGCCATAAATACCCTGCAAACACGGTCTATGACGGTTTAAGCGCACATTAATGGTCGGGAAATCAATGGTGCGGCCAATCTGGTCACCATACTGTACCCGCCCGGTAATGCTATAAGGACGCCCCAGGAGTTTGGCAGCCATGGCAAGATCACCTGCTTGTAGTGTCTGACGGATACGGGTCGAACTGACACGTTCGCCGTCGAGTTGTACGGTATCCAGATTGGTGACCTGAAAACCATAGTTACGTAGGAATTCGCTATTGCCCTGACGGTGTTTACCAAAGTGGAAATCATCACCCAGCACCAGATGCTCGGCATTCAGTTTATCTTTTAGAATATCGGCAAACTGTTCTGCATTCAGGCTACGGAAACTTTCATCAAATTTCGCCACCGCAATATAGTCCACACCCAGTTCAGTCAGGTATTCCACCTTTTCACGTAAAGATGATATACGGGGTGGGGCCTCATAGCCTTTGAAATATTCCAGTGGCTGCGGTTCAAAGATCATGACCACGCTTTTCAGCTGCTGCTGTTCCGCCACG
This sequence comes from Acinetobacter sp. 22323, assembly GCF_052044895.1. Classification (NCBI taxonomy): domain Bacteria; kingdom Pseudomonadati; phylum Pseudomonadota; class Gammaproteobacteria; order Moraxellales; family Moraxellaceae; genus Acinetobacter; species Acinetobacter sp. 22323. Next base: position 7,606 of record NZ_JBQEOL010000006.1, read on the forward strand.
GCTTTCAGCTGTTTGATCATGACCTGATGACCTAAATGCACACCGTCAAAATTACCAATGGTAACCACCGTTTTAGGTAACTCTGTGCGAGACGATAAGGCATTTAGACGGAGCAGCTTCATGGGCGAATCAGGTGCTTGGAAATTCGAAGAGGCTATATATTGCCATAATCTTTACGTTTCGTCTTGTTGTTGTGTTTTTATGCAATATCTTTTATTTAAAAATCTTTAGCCTAGAACTTAATCGGCTGAATAAAATAAAAATTAATCAATATTTCCTGCTTCCTTAGCGCTCTAATAATCAGAGCTATCTCTATTTTTCTGGCAGTTTAAACAGGTTTATAGCAGACAGGGCAGAGACCATTTTCTGCTGAGCAGAAATCGATTTTTATTTGCAGCGCTCACCTGTTTATCTTTTAATAGTCCAGTATTTTAAAATTGATATGGAAACCCAATGTCTGAACATGCACTGATTATGGCTTTGCCCAATGAATCCAAAGGCTTATTTGAAGCACAAGGTATTGATGTGCATTATAGCGGTATTGGCAAAGTCAACGCAGCCTTTAAAGCCTTTGAAGTGATTCAGAACACAGGCTGCAAGACTTTATTGAACCTAGGTACGGCAGGCAGTTCGCATTTTGATGCGCATGCCCTGGTCGAAGTCAGCCATTTTGTGCAGCGCGATATGGATGTTTCACCACTCGGTTTTGACGTCGGCTTAACCCCGATGGATCAGCATTTCCCGGGAGCAATCGAGCTTGAGCCTTTCTTTGATCATTTGCCCAAGGGTATTTGCGGAACCGGAGATAGCTTCGAAACAGGACAACCGAAAGTGCCCTGCCAACTGGTCGACATGGAAGGCTATGCATTGGCCAAGGTATGCAAGAAACTCGGCGTACGCCTGATTTCTGTAAAATACATTACCGATGGTGCCAATGACACAGCGCATCTCGACTGGGAGGAAAACTTATTGTTAGGCGCGAAAAAACTGTTATTTTTATATCAGATGTTAAAATAAGAATAAGTTCAAAGACCGGATCGGCGACCATAATGACTATGGTCGTATGCCAAGCAAAACTTATGCGTTTTGTTCAGGACGTGGTAGTACACCGTAAAGCATCATATGTACAGTGTGCTGAATCACACGCTGCTGCATGCTACGGTTACGCAGCGTTTTGCCGGTCACCATTTCCATCTGTATGGCAAAGTCGGCATAGTTCTGTGTCACTGCCCAGATATTCAGGATCAGCAGTTCAGGGTCAATATCTTTAGAAATCTTGCCCTGTTCCTGCCAGTTACTGATCACCTTGGCTTTACGTTTCACCAGTTTTTTCAGTGGACCTTTCAGGATTTCCAGAATATGTGGTGCCCCCTGGATCACTTCCAAGGCGAACAGGCGAGATGCTTTCGGTTGCGTGCGTGATACTTCAATTTTCTGCATCAGATAATTGGTGATCGCTTCTTCCGGTTCTAGCTCGGCTTCAAGCATTTGCAGCGGTGCAAGCCACTTTTGCAGTACGGTGGTTAACACTTCTACATAGAGAGCTTCTTTATTTTCATAGTAATAGAAAATATTAGATTTATGCATTTCTGCAATTTGTGCGATTTCGTCCAGACTTGCCCCACTAAAACCATATAGGGAAAAAACGTCTAGAGCGGCACTGAGCAGCTGGTTGCGCTTTTGAGTACTCTTTTTTTGTTCCATCAGCAATATAAAAACAATTAAAAAAGGGAATATTGAATTGTACGGCAAATCATCAGATTTGTGCACAAAGTAGAAGTCTAATTTTTTGAATAATGATGATTTATTCTGTAGATCAACTATGTAATCCTTACAAAACTAGCGAATCCCAGTATAAAAATCAAGCTTTTGAAAATGTTTAAATTATTTTGAAGTCTTTTGTTATTGAGAAATCAGTTTAATCAATGTCAGATTCATGACATTTTATTTTTAAGATGGACTGTAATTTTAATTTTGATGAAATTCTAAGAATTATCTATCCTTCAAAGTGAAAACCCGGATTCTAGAGCCGGGTTTTATTTCTTTTTAGGTTGCCAGTACGGCATTCAGAACTCGCTGTTCCAGTTCAGCAAACTGGGTTCCTTTCTGACGTGGACGTGGCAAGTTGACACGGAACTCTTTGGCAATATGACCTTTGTCCAGCAGGATGATGCGATCTGCTAACTGTACGGCTTCACTGACATCATGAGTCACCAGGATCGCAGTAAAGCCCTGTTCAGTCCATAACTTCTCGATCAGGTTCTGCATGTCAAGGCGGGTCAAGGCATCTAGGGCACCTAATGGTTCATCCAAGAGCAGGATACGTGGTTTATGGGATAAAGCACGTGCCAAGGCTGTACGTTGACGCTGACCACCCGACAGTTGCGATGGCCATAGCCCTGCTTTTTCCTTTAAGCCGACTTTCTCCAGCATGCTTGATGCATTGGCATGCTGATCTTTCGGCAAGCCCAATTGCACATTCTGTTCAATGCTCCGCCATGGCAACAAACGCGGATCCTGGAACATCACCCGGATATCGTCCGCAGTAATACCTTCACGAATATGACGTGCTGACTTGAACTTGATTTCGCCGTAGCTCTGTTTTTCCAGATCGGCAATCAGACGCAGCAGGGTACTTTTACCACAACCACTACGACCGACAATTGCCAGGAATTCGCCCGGCTGAATATGCAGATCCAGATCTTCCAGAACCTTGACCGAGCCATAGAACTTATGCAGCTGTTCAATAATAATTTCGGCACCGATGACTGCATGGGGATCAATATCTGCCGCAGCATAGTCTTGTGGTGCAGTTTGGTCATTGGCGAGACGCCCTAAGCTGAGATCAGTCATCATATGCTCCTCAATATTATTCATTTATTTTTGATAGCCAGCATGCCAGCGCAGCAGGAAACGTTCCAAGGCAACCGCCAGAACATCCGCCAGTTTGCCAAGTAGGGCATACAGTAAAATACCGACCAGTACCACATCGGTTTGCAGGAATTCACGTGCATTCATGGTCATATAACCAATCCCGGACTGTGCAGAAATGGTTTCAGCCACAATCAGCAGTACCCACACTAAACCTAACGAGAAACGTAAACCCACCAGAATCGAAGGCATTGCGCCCGGTAAAATAATTTCTTTATACAGTTGCCAACGGGTGAGCCCATAGCTTTTACCCATTTCGATCAGCTGCGGATCGACTGAGCGAATACCATGATAGGTATTGATATAGATCGGGAAGAACACGCCGATAGCGACCAGAAACAGCTTGGCTGATTCATCGATACCGAACCACAAAATCACCAGTGGAATTAGGGCCAGGGCAGGGATGTTCCGGATCATCTGTAAAGTGGTATCGAGCAGGGTAGAGGCAGCCTTGGATGAACCATTGAGTAAACCTAGAAGCAGCCCCAAACCACCACCCACCAGTAAACCACTCAGGGCACGGCCAGCACTGACTTTTACATGGGTCCAGAGTTCGCCACTCATCAGCAGAGCCCAGAATGCGGCGATGACTGCACTCGGTGCAGGTAAAATTCGGCTTTCCAGCAGGCCGGTACTAGACGCGATCTGCCAGATCAAAATTAATCCAATGGGAACTAACCAGGGCAGCAAACGCTGCCTGAGTTGTGTTCCACGTGAAACCTTCTTTTCTGCGATGGTTTCAACAGAAACGACTTTCGACATTAAGCTGGCTCCTGAACACTCGCAGCTTTCTTGTTCTCATCTGGTGTGTAGTTATTCGCCACAATTTCACCGAATGGACCTGTCAGGTTTGGCTGAGTCAATTTTTTCTGGGTTTCAAGTGGTAAAAGTGGGAATACCAGTTCAGCAAAACGGATCGACTCTTCCAGATGTGGGTAGCCTGAGAAGATAAAGGTATCGATACCCAAGTCAGCATATTCCTGAATACGTGCTGCGACAGTTTCAGGGTCACCTACCAGTGCTGTACCTGCGCCACCACGTACCAGACCGACACCTGCCCAAAGGTTTGGAGAGACTTCAAGTTTGCTACGGTCGCCGTTGTGCAGTTCAGCCATACGACGCTGACCGACTGAATCCATTTGCTTGAATTTTGCCTGCGCTGCTGCAATGGTTGCATCATCTACATACTGGATCAGCTCTTCTGCGGCCTTCCATGCTTCTTCATTGGTTTCACGAACAATCACATGTAAACGGATACCGTAGCTAAGCTTACGGCCTTTCGCTTCAGCTTTGGCACGGACATTTTCAATCTTTTCTTTGACTGCTGCAGGTGGTTCACCCCAAGTCAGGTAAGTGTCAACCTGATCTGTTGCAAGTTCAATCGCAGCATCTGAAGAACCGCCGAACCACAGTGGAGGATGAGGTTCTTGAATAGGTGGATAGAGCAATTTTGCATCGTCTACACTTAAGCGTTCACCGTGGAAAGTGAAGCTTTCACCCGTGTGAGAGCGTTTCAGGATTTCACGCCAGATTGTCGTGTATTCAGTTGCAGTCTTGTAGCGGGTTTCGTGATCTTCATACACGCCGTCGCCTTTTAGTTCCTGCTCATCACCACCAGTGACCAGATTTAGCAAGACACGGCCACCAGATAAACGGTCAAAGGTTGCTGCCATACGTGCAGCCAGTGCAGGAGTCGTTACACCCGGACGTAGCGCAACCAAGAATTTCAATTTCTTGGTCGCGTCAATCAGGCTGGCTGCGGTTAACCATGGATCTTCACATGAACGGCCTGTTGGAATCAGTACACCTTCATAGCCCAGGTTATCGACCGCAACTGCAATCTGTTTCATATAAGCATGATCGACCTGGCGTGCACCTTTGCTGGTACCTAAGTAGCGGCTGTCACCATGTGTCGGAATAAACCAGAAAATTTTCATGTCTTTGATCCTTGAATTATTTGCCTGCCCAAACGGCTTGCTGAATATTGATAGATTTTGGAATGATCTTGAGTTCGCTAAAACGGTTCGCGAGTTCTTGCTGGTCGGCAATCACTTTCTTGGTGAGCGGTGCAGCACCAGATGGATTAGGACGACGCTGGATAAAGGTCTGGCTGACAATTGGTTTTAAGCCAGTACTTTGCGCAAAGATTTTTGCAGTTTCAGCTTTATGACGCTGTACCCATTTATCTGCAACATTGACCTGTTTGATAATTCCTTTTAATGCTTGCGGGTGTTTTTTAATTAAACTTTCTGAAGCCAGATAGAAGGTATAATTGGGACTTAAGCCTTTCCCTGAAGATAAGACTCTGGCTTTATCTTCTACTTGCGCTGCAGCATAGTACGGGTCCCAAATCGCCCAGGCATCAATCGCACCTTTCTGGAAAGCTGCGCGTGCATCCGCAGGGCTTAACCAGATTGGCTGGATATCGGTCCATTGCAAACCTGCCTTACGTACTGCCTGGACCAGTAAATAATGCGAGCTGGAACCGCGATGAACGCCGACACGTTTACCTTTGAGCTGGCTCAATTTGGTAATTTTGGAATTGTGTTGTACCAGAATGGCAGAAGAGAGCGGTTTTGCAGTTTCATAAGCAAAATAATGCAATGGTTTATTACCAGCTTGAGCATAGACAGGAGGAGTGTCTCCAGTCGCACCGATATCAATAGAACCTACAGCTAATGCTTCTAAAATTTGTGGTCCGCCTGGAAATTCGTTCCAGCTGATTTTTGCATTTGGAAATTCCTGTTCAAGTAGCTTTTGCTGTTGTGCAATGACCAGGTTTACCGAAGCTTTTTGGTAGCCTACACGAAGCTGTTTCACTGACGGATCAACTGCCCAAGCGGCACTTGAACCCAACATCGCACAAGCAACTAATACGGCATTCATAGCATGACTGGAGGTTTTGAACCGTGTGATTGCTTTGTTGTGTCGCTGATGTTGAGTCATTATTAGATCCCCTGATATTTTCTTATGATTTATTTGGTTAAAATTGCTGATTGAATATTCAGTTTTGCTGGAATCAGTTGCTGACCATAAAAGGCATCAGCGACCTGCTGCTGTTTTTGCGCCACTTCTGGCGTGAGCGGTTTTACCCCAAAGCCCATTCGTGAAATTGAAGTTTTCAATACGTCGAATGCCAGGCCTGTCGGTTTTTCTAGAAGTTTCGCTGCCTCATCCTGATGGTTAGATACCCATTCAGTAGTCAGGTTCAGCTCATTCACTACCGCATCAATGATCTGTGGATTCGCTTCAGCGAACTTACGATCAGCCAGATAGAACTGATGATTACTCACGATATTCTCACCAGTTGCAATCACACGTGCACCAATCTGATGTTCTGCTGCCGCAAAGAATGGATCCCAGATCACCCAGGCATCAACCGCTCCACGCTCAAAAGCGGCACGTGCATCAGAAGGTGGCAGGTACACCACTTCAATATCGCTGAGTTTCAGATTATTGGCTTCAAGGACTTTTAATAGTAAATAATGAACATTTGAGCCTTTGTTGAGTGCAACACGTTTGCCTTTCAGGTCCTGGACGGACTGAATATTTGAGTCTTTTTGTACAATCAGAGCTTCAGCCTTAGGTGCTTCAGGTTGGTTTGCGACATACACCAGATTTGAGTTGGCTGCCTGAGCAAAGATTGGCGGTGCTTCACCGGCTTCACCAAAAGACACACTGCCTACATTCAGACCTTCAAGTAATTGTGGACCTGCCGGGAATTCCACCCATTTCACATTTACGCCCTGTTGTTTTAATAAAGTTTCCAACGTGCCGCGTTCTTTCAAGATTGGAAGGACGCCATATTTTTGGAAACCGATATTCAGCGTTACACTTTCTTCTTTTTTAGAGCAGCCAGAGAGCAACATCACGCCAGCAATAGCAGTACTCAGGGCTGCTGTTTTTGCAATGAATTTAACCGTAGATTGGCGCATGAATATAAACTCCTGACAAAAAGCCAATTAGATGGAATAGACAAGTTAGGCATACGCTAATCGTTTTTTATTTTCCAAAAAAATAACAATTCGGGAATTTCTAATGAGAAAAAAAGATAAATAAAAAAGCGAAAAACTTATGTAGAAAAGTGATTTGGAATCTTTATGGAATTTAATTTTTACATAATTTAAGTTATTGAAATGTATACATAATTTTTTTAATAAAATATAAAGATATGGATATGAAAATCCATGCAAAGCTTTTTAAGTTAAATACTTAAGAAATCCACATATCTTTAGCAAAAAATAAGATATATAAACAAATAAAAAGTCACATTAAAGTGACTTTTTACAAACCAGGGAATTACGCTGATAGTTATATAGCGCCTGACGGGCATCGGGCAGATCATCGACAGAGGATTGTTCAAAGCCTTGTTCCAGGAACCAGTGTGCAGTGCGTGTGGTCAGAATAAACAGTTGCTGAATACCCATGCTCCGGGCTTTATCTTCCAGATAATTCAGAATCTGGCTGCCGCGGTTGGACTTGCGATAACTTGGATCGACAGCGACACAGGCAATTTCAGCAGAACGCAGCTCATTGCCTGTGGTTGGAATCGGATATAACGCGGCACAGGCCAGAATCATGCCGTCACGTTCAATGACCGCGAACTGTTCAATTTCGTTTTCCAGACGTTCGCGTGAGCGATACACCAGAATGCCTTCTTCTTCCAAAGGCCGTAGCAGGTTAATCAGACCGCCAACATCCTGAATGGTAGCCATACGTACATCTTCATAATGGGCATCGGTAATCAGGGTGCCGGAACCATCTCGGGTGAACAGTTCTTCCAGCAGCGCGCCATCATGAGCATAGGAAATCAGATGCACACGGTTGACGCCATTCATCGAGGCTTCCTGTGCAGCGCGAAGTTGCAAGCTCAGTTCGGATGGCAGGTCTTGAGCATCCTGCATAATATAAGCATCCAGCTGACTTGGCTGCACTTCACGTTGCAATTGTCCATCCATATTCAGCAGGCCATGCTGTTTACCCAGGAAAATCAGCTTGTCTGCCTTGATACGAATCGCAGTTTTGGTCGCAACTTCTTCAGCCAGCAGGTTGAACACTTCGCCAGTGGTGGAATAACCGGTTGGTCCAAGCACCACAATGTTATGGCTGTCAAGATGACGCTGAATCGCATTGGTGTCTACGGTACGGACTTCACCAGTTAACTGGAAATCAATACCGTCACGAATCCCGTAAGGCTTGGCAGTAACAAAATTACCGGATACGACATCAATACGGGCGCCATACATGGGTGAGTTGGCCAGTCCCATTGAGAGCAAGGCTTCAATCTGCAGGCGGATTGAACCCACAGCATTCATGACACAGCTCAACGATTCACGGGTTGTGATTCGGCGCTGACGATGAAAAGGCGTGATGATCTGACTTGCTGCCAGATTCAGGTTGATCTGTGGACGCGCACCATGCACCAGAATCAGATGAATTCCGAGAGAATGCAGCAGGGCAATATCGTGAATAATATGCTGGAAATTGTCATGCAGCACCGCCTCGCCATCAAACATGATCACGAAGGTCTTGTTACGGTGCGCATTAATATAGGGCGCAGAATGGCGAAACCAATGCACATATTGCAAAGTTGTGCTTTGAGACGGTTCTGCTGGGTTCATGCGCTGGCCTATATGAGAAAATAATACTTAATTGAATTTGATTCTAAAAAAACCCGGGAACGAAGTACAGCAATAAAAAAACACCTGAAGCGTGGGCTTCAGGTGCAATGGAGAAAAGATACAGAATTGAGATTTAGTTGAGGATACGGATAATCTTGTCATTACGCTCATTGACTAGCACATAATCACCATTGATTTTGTACCACTGCTGGTTTCTGCCTGCATTTGGCAGACGGCGTGCTTCATAACCACTTACTTCAAAACGGCGGTTGTCATACTGGTTAGGCAGCTTTTGACCGACACGCCAGTCACGGCTTGGATTCACCACACGGTTGTTATAGCGTTTATCATTCCAGCGACGGTCATCACGGCGATCGTCCCATTTTTTCGCATCTTTATGATCCCAATGCGGTGCCGGTTTATGTGGCGCATAACGCGGATCATGTTGCGGTGCAGCCATTGCAGAAGTTGCAACTAAAGCACTCAAGGATAAAGCGATTGTTGTTAACACTTTTTTCATGGCATTCACCTGAATTCATCATTATCGTTTCGATGAGACTAAATTAGCGAATCAGTAGAGAGAAACCGTGAGGGCAATTTAGGCGAATTGTTAAATTTATGAAGAAAAAAAGAAGAATAAGAGTGAATTACAGGTTTTTTTAGTCAAGAACAGCATCCAATACCACCTGGCTAAAATAAAAAAGACCCAAACAAGTTGGGTCTATGAAAATGTGAGGATTTAATGTCCAAGAATTCGAATGATACTGTTGTTGTCCGAATCGACCAGAATGTATTCATTATTGACTTTATACCATTGCTGTCTGCGGTCCGGTTTTGGCAACTTGTGGTCTTTATATTCAACTTTATAACCATTACCACGATAGTGCTGTGGCATGACATAGCCGGGTTGCCATTTCATTTGCTGTAAACGCTTTACACCACGCTCTTCACGCATGCGGCGACGGTCTTCATGATCATCATCTGCGCGATCACGGAATTTTTTAGACTGACCTTGACGTTGATCCATATGACGTTCATCATCAAAATGCGGCGCGGCATTGGCAACATTCGTCAGCATTAATGTACTGATAGACATTGTCAAAGCAACCAAAAGCTTTTTCATGGTGAACCCTCAATCAATTGTTCATTTTCTACAGTCTAATTTACGCAAAAATTGCAGAGAAACTGTGAAGATCAGGCATGTATTCTTTAAAGAATGCAGAGAGATTATGACTATGCCATGATTTCAGTAGTTTTTGAACACTTCATACAGGCTAAGCGCTTGAGAAGCTGTGGAATACTATCCTGAGGCTAATGTATGGTGAGGTCAAGACAAAACCGGTTAATTAGGGCAATTTATCTCCTATATTCCAGTCGAATAGTACCTCAATATTTGCAGGTCTGAACTAGTTCCATTGTTCAGTCAAACCCTGTAACGACTGGATCGCTTCAGCCACACATTCCGCTTCAGTGGCATCATCTAAAGCTTGAATCAAGGTAGCTGATAATTGCAGGCTTTCAATATGGCGAATAGTCTCGATTTTACGTTTTTGGTCAGCCATGCTGGATTCTCCTTTATCTGGTCATCATCTTGAATGCAGGCATCATAGCGCTCAAGCTTTAATTTGAAAAACCGAATAAAATTATTATTAATATGTAAAAAACCGATTTATAGCTGTTTTTAATAGGTTTTCCGAATAAAAAAAGAACACGCTTGGCGTGCTCTTATATCGGTTTAAACCTGGCTTAGTAAGCGTAGTTCAGATCGGTATAGTCAGTCAGGGACTTCTGGAGATGTGCATTAATAAAGGCACGTACATCATCCGTGGTCATGGGCTTGCCCTGATTGCTAATTACATGTTCGATATCCGGCTGATTTTCAATTTTAATGCGATACACAAAATGTTTAGCCAAACGGTAGCCATCATCCAGTTTTTCAATACCTGTCACATAGTAATAGGCATGTTCAAAGTTCAGATCGGTATGGGAAAAGATAAACTGCTCGAATAGTTTTAGCTTGCTGCCATTTTCGAGTGCTTTGATGTCGTCCACAATACTGGCTTCAAACTTCACGCCGTATTTTTCAGAAACCGGCTGCTGATCAATCAGAAGTGACACCATGCCATCTTCCAAAGTGGTCACGGTGATGTTGTTTAGGTCAGTCATGTTGCACTCGAATCAAAATCTGTTAGCGATAGTATGGGTGAATTTTAGCGAAACTCAATGCGACCAGGGTGGAGTCAGATAAGATTTATGCATTATTTCATTCTAAAATAGCAATAAAAAAGGGAACCAAGGCTCCCTCATTTCAATCATTTTCACTTCAATCAGCAGTTAATCCTGCGCATCAATACTTTGACCATTCATATGCAGACTGTCATCACCCATCAGGTAAAGATAAGCCGGCATAATCGATTCCGGGGTTGGCAAGGTTAGTGGATCTTCATCTGGATAGGCTTTAGAACGCATCGCAGTCCGGGTTGCACCCGGATTAATGCAGTTAAAACGCACATGTGGATGTACATTTTCTTTGGCAAATAGCTGGCTTACCGCTTCAATGGCAACCTTAGAAACTGAATAAGCTCCCCAGCGTTCACGCACCTGACGGCCTACACCTGAACTGGTAAAGACCACAGAAGCATGCTCAGATTTTTCGAGCAGAGGAAGCAGGGCCTGAGTCAGCACAAAGGGTGCACGCAGGTTGACAGCCATTACATCATCCCAGACGCCGGGGCTATAGTTTGCCAGTTCAGTACGTTCACCGAGAATGCCTGCATTATGCAGAATTCCGTCCAGACGACCAAACTGTTTACTCAGCGTTTCGAACAGGAGCTCATAATCACGCTCAGAAGCACTGGAAAGCTGTAAAGGCAGAATTGCCGGGCGTGGTGCACCCAAACCTTCAATTTCATCATAGATGACTTCAAGCTTGTTCAGGGTGCGACCATGCAGCACTACCGTCGCGCCATGCAGGGCATAGCTGATCGCTGCTGCACGTCCAATGCCATCGCCGGCACCTGTGATCAGGATAATACGATCCTTTAACAGGTCTGAGCGAGGTTGATATTCTGAATACTTCATGAACGACCTCCTTATTTCTTGCTTATTGTTGTGAAGTTTAATGTTCTGACCGGAACCTGAGTTTTAGCCGAGTACTGGCTTTAAAACCAGATCCTGAATTCGTTGATGTAATTCTTCTACACTATGCACGATACAATCCGCCTGCCAGGTGTTTAAATTATCTTTATGTTCTAAAGGCAGATAACCATAGGCTGCCAGAATAGTATACATATTGGCCGCACGTCCGGCATCGATATCACGTGGATGATCGCCGACATAGATACAGTCTTCAGCCGCCAGGTCAATCTGTTTTGCTGCCAGATACATCGGCTCCGGATCCGGTTTGGTACGGCCCACATCTTCCGGGCAGACTAGTACCGAACAGCGCTCTGAGAGATTCAATGCCGCAAGCAGCGATTCACTTAACCAGCGTGGTTTATTGGTGACAATACCCCAAGGAATACTGCGTGCCTCCAAAGCTTCCAGCAGTGGATACATGCCGTCAAACAGGTCAGTATCTACTGCAATATCGGCACCATACAGGTCTAAGAAACGCTGACGATGCGCCAGCAGGAGAGGATCTTCCAGCTCGAGTTCCGGATAGACCAGCTTGACCATGGCACGAGCACCTTCTGAAACCTGAGTGCGGATCAACTCTGGTGCTACTACTTCACGGCCTTCTTCGCGGCACATATCCTGAATAATGCGGACAAAGTCGGCAGCAGTGTCAATTAAGGTACCATCGAGGTCAAAGAGAACTGCTTTCATTCAGCAGCTCCATTCGCCTGTTCTTTTGCCGTATAGACCATATAGTTAACATCTACATTTGGCGCTAACCAGTAACGTTTGGTCAGCGGGTTATAGTGCAGACCCGTCATATCTTTTAATTTCAGACCAGCGTTGCGGATGTCATGCGCCAGTTCAGATGGTTTGATAAATTTGCTGTAGTCATGTGTACCACGTGCCAGCATACGCAGCACATATTCTGCACCAATAATGGCAAACAGATAGGACTTCGGATTACGGTTAATGGTCGAGAAGAACACATGACCGCCTGGTTTTACCAGTTTATGGCAAGCCTGAATGATCGATGCCGGATCTGGAACATGCTCCAGCATTTCCATGCAGGTCACCACATCGTATTGTCCCGCCTGTTCCTCGGCGAGTTGCTCAACAGGAACCTGACGGTATTGAATATTGCTGACACCTTCCTGTTCCGCATGTAGACGTGCCACATTCAGGGGTGCTTCACCCATATCGATACCAAGCACATCAGCCCCACGGCGTGCCATGCTTTCGGCCAGAATGCCGCCGCCACAGCCTACATCCAGAACTTTTTTGCCGCTCAAGCCGCCAGCATGTTCGTCAATCCAGTTCAGACGTAGTGGATTAATCATGTGTAAAGGGCGGAACTCGGAATGCTGATCCCACCATATGGCTGCGAAAGCTTCAAATTTGGCAATTTCTTGTGGATCAACATTCAATTGCGACATCGGTGTCACCTCAATCAAGTCGTTATATTTTAAAAAAGTTCAATGTTGATTAGTGTAGCGCTTCCTGCAAAAAAAGCGATAAAAGCCTTAAAAAAGTTCACAGAATAAAAACGAAAGCCGCATATTTGATTTATAGTATCTGCATAAGCTAATCATAAAGATTTAGAGGATCATAATTCCAATGAAAAAATTTATTTTAGGCACTGTTGCTGCATCTGTTTTAGCATTTTCTGGCAGTGCGATGGCCAACTTTGTAGCAGGCCAAGACTATCAAGTGCTGGCTAAGCCAGTCAAAGTTGAAAAGCCGGGAAAAATCGAAGTACGTGAATTCTTCTGGTATGGCTGTGGTCACTGCTACACACTTGAACCGCATATGCAGACCTGGTTGAAACAACTGCCTAAAGATATTCGTTTTGTCCGTACTCCAGCTGCGATGAACCCACTATGGGAACAGGCAGCACGTGCCTATTATGTGTCTGAAGCCCTGGGTGTTCGTCAAAAAGCGCACTTGCAGTTGTTCCATGATATCCATGCGAAGCAAAAACCAATTTTAGAACAAGCACAACTCGCCAAGTTCTATACCCGTTATGGTATTTCAGAAGCGAAATTTAACAGTACGTATAAATCATTCCCGATTTCTTCAAAAATCGCCCAGGCGAAAAATCTAGCCGCATCTTATCAGTTAACGGGTGTGCCAGCCGTGACCGTGAATGGTAAGTATGTCGTTCAGGGTGATGATGCCAAAGTAATTCAGGTGGTAAATTTCCTGGTAGAAAAAGAGCGTAAGGCAAAATAATTTCTGCCTGATCTTAAAAAACCTGCACATTGCTGCAGGTTTTTTATTGTTGAAAATATCTATTCTAGCTGCCTGAAGGCTGTTTATGCATGAATGCCCTGAAATAGCAGTTGCATCTGAATAACCGTCTGAGCTTTAAATTCTGCTGCGCGACTTTGTTGAAGATTGGCATCTGACAGACCCTGAATACTCAGCCAACCCATCGCCCAATTCAGGGATAAATCCACGAGCATCTGGATCAGCAGCCTCAAGTGTTGAGGCGATTTGATTCCCTGAGCGGAATAAAGATTTCCCAGCTCATCGACCAGATCAGCAACTAAAAATTGCAGTTCTCGCTCAATACTGGTCCGCAAAAAGTCTGATCCGCCCCAACGTTCTGTACTAAAAAATAGCCATGGCTCAGGATGTTCTTCAACAGCCTGAAGGAAAAGACCAATTGAGGTTTCAGTGTCTGAATGTACTTGATACAAGTAAGCTTCTACCAGCCGATTTAAGACACCTTTTAAATTAATGGCGACTTGGTCGAGCAGTTCCAGACCCAATTGCTGCATGTCCTTAAAATGCCGGTAGAACGCCGTCGGCACCAGTCCAACTTCACGGGACAGTTCACGCAGGCTGATATTGCTAAATGCACGACCACGGCTACTCAGTACCAGTGCGGCATCTAGTATTGCCTGATGACTTTGCTGTTTGCGTTCTGCACGTAAAGACATAAAAATCTTCTCGATATTTCCCTTTAAGTTTAACAAAAAATCGGCAATCACGCAGCGCCATTCAGATGGCCTGATTTTGTATTTTGATCGAACAAGACTGAATTGATTTTGTAAATCATGCCAAGGGCCGGGCAATCTTGGCAGAGGCTTCTGCTATACTGAGCCGCAATTATTTTTCAGTCAAAGCAGGACTTATTTATGCGTATCGACCAGCGAGCATTAGATCAATTACGTGACATCAAAATTACCCGCAATTACACACGTTATGCGGAAGGTTCAGTATTGGTTGAATTTGGTCATACTAAAGTGCTTTGTACTGCCAGCATTGACAACTCGGTACCCCGTTTCCTGAAAGGTCAGGGCCAAGGCTGGGTAACCGCAGAATATGGCATGCTGCCACGTTCAACACATACCCGTAGCGACCGTGAAGCGGCACGTGGCAAACAGAGTGGCCGTACTCAGGAAATCCAGCGTCTGATCGGCCGTAGCCTGCGCGCTATGGTGGACCTGAAAAAACTCGGTGAAAATACGATTACCATCGACTGTGATGTGATCCAAGCAGATGGCGGGACACGTACAGCCTCTATTACCGGTGCTGCGGTAGCATTGATTGATGCGATGAATGTGTTGCTTGAAAAGAAAAAAATCAAGCAAGATCCACTTAAAGGTCTGGTTGCTGCAATTTCTGTGGGTATTTTCAAAGATGAAGTATTACTAGATCTTTGCTATGAAGAAGATTCTAACTGCCAGACTGACTTGAATGTCGTGATGACCCAAGCGGGTGAATTTATTGAAATTCAAGGTACTGCAGAAGACAAGCCATTTACCCGTAGTCAATGCAATGACATGCTGGAAATGGCTGAGAAGGGCATCCAAGAGCTGATCAAGAAACAGCAAGAAGCTTTAGGCTGGTAATTTAGCCTCTAATAAAAAAACGCATCTTCGGATGCGTTTTTTTTATGGGTAGTCTTAGGCTTCAACATTGCCTCACAAAAATTGAACAGGACCTATCTACTGTATCTCTGTGTTTCGAGAGATGATTTTCAATCTAGTTAACTATAGAGGGTCGACGTATGAAAATATTATTCATGGCACTTTCACTCTGTACCGTTCTTGGTCTGACTGCCTGTGATAATAATTCCCGTGATGCAGATCGGGATGGTGCTTCTGCACCAGCAGGACAAAATACCAATTAGTCATCATACCCAAGTGTCACTTCATTCATCTTTATTATTTTTTGTGCAAAAACTGCACAAAAAAAATCGAAAAATAAAAAAAGGGTGCTTCGCACCCTTCTTCTATCGCGTATTCAGCAAGATCTAGGCGTTAAAACGCATGGATAAATCAATTGCTTTCACATCCTTGGTCAGAACGCCCATCGAAATATAATCTACACCTGTACTAGCCACTTCACGTAAGTTCTCAATCGTAATATTGCCCGAAGCTTCCAGTTTGCAACGACCTGCTACATGCTTCACCGCATCAATCATTTGCTGCTGGCTAAAATTATCCAGCATCACGATATCTGCCTTGGCTTCAAGTGCCTGATTTAACTCATCCCAGGTTTCTACTTCGACTTCTACCGGTTTACCTGGTGCTATCTGATGTGCCTTGGCAATGGCCTGTTCAATCCCACCGGCTGCCATAATGTGATTTTCTTTAATTAAAAAGGCATCGAATAGCCCCAGACGATGATTCTGACCACCCCCAATCGCTACGGCATATTTCTGTGCAATACGCAGGCCGGGAATAGTTTTACGGGTGTCTAACAGTTTGGTATTTAAACCTTCTAATTGTTTGACATAGCTTGCTGTTTTGGTCGCGACTGCAGACAGGGTTTGGACAAAATTCAGTGCCGGACGTTCTACCGTGAGGAGACTGCGCGCAGAACCTGCCAGTTTCAGGAAGGCTTCATTGGCCCCGACACGATCACCGTCATTCTTCAGCCAGATCACTTCAATTTTTGGATCGTAGGCTTGAATCAAAGCATTCACCCAAGGTTGCCCAGCCAGCACCATATTCTCACGACTGATAATGGTGGCAGTAGCCTGTTCATCTTCAGGTGTCAGCAGGGCAGTGATGTCACCATCACCAATGTCTTCAGCCAGCGCCTGTTGAATATTGATCTGAATCGACTGCTCTAGCAAAGCTTGAGATATGCTCATGAGTATTTCCGTATCTTTTGTAAGCCGTGAAAATTGCGCGTTATATTAGCACTGTTACATAAAAATGAGCGATTTTTCGTACAGTCATCACAGCTGAATTGAGATTTGGATACGAAAGTTTTAGCATTAGGCCAGCTGCATTGCGCAGCAGTCATTTTGATTGGGGATAGGAAAGTTTTTATGCAACAAGCACCTGCGTTTCATGTGAAGGATGGACAACTCATCGGTGCACGCCAGATTCCCTCACCCAACTTTAACCAGCGTCCGGAAAATACCGAGATTCAACTGATTGTGGTGCATAACATCAGCCTGCCGCCCTCACAATTTGGCGGTGGTTATATTGAGCAGTTTTTCCAGAATCAGCTGGATTGGTCAGTACATCCTTATTTTCAGACCATTCAGGGCATGCAAGTCTCTACCCATCTCTTAATTCTGCGTAGCGGGGAAGTGCTGCAGTTCGTCAATTTTAATGACCGGGCCTGGCATGCGGGCCGTTCGACCTATCTCGCTAAGAAAGAATGCAATGATTATTCGATCGGGATTGAGCTTGAAGGCAGCGATGACCTTCCCTTTGAACAGGCACAGTACGATGCACTAGTGCAGGTGACGGCCTGTCTGCAAGCCTATTATCCAAAAATCCAGCAACACTTTGCCGGACATTCTGATATTGCTTCGGGACGTAAAACTGATCCAGGCCTACATTTCAACTGGGTCGCATTCCGTGAACAATTACATCATTATAAAAATACATCAATACCTGAATAGGAATGTGATAAAGCAATGAACTTCTGCCAGAAGTTTCATTACAATAGGCAAAATTTAAACATTAGGTGAACAGTATGGCGCTGTGGCGTTCGACCGTCATTGTCAGTGCGATGACCATGTTGTCACGGGTACTGGGTCTGGTCCGGGATATTGTACTGCTCAATGTCTTTGGTGCAGGCAAGGACTTCGATACCTTCGTGGTCGCATTCCGTATTCCCAATTTCTTCCGGCGTCTGTTTGCGGAAGGGGCGTTTTCACAGGCTTTTATTCCGGTACTGACCGAATATAAAACCACACGGACGCATGCCGAGGTACAGATCCTGATTAGTAGGGTATTTGGCTGTCTGTCTACCGTCATGAGCCTGTTGACCTTCGTGGCCATGGTGGCTGCACCCGCCATTATTTATGTCTATGCACCTGGCTTCCATGCAGATCCAGAGAAGTTCGCATTGGCATCGGACATGTTCCGCCTGACCATTCCTTATCTGCTGTTCATGTCATTGACGGCTTTTGCCAGCAGTATCCTGAACAGCTACGGTTCATTCACTACACCCGCTTTTGCACCTGTGCTTTTGAATGTGGCAATGATTGCCGGCGCCTTGTGGCTTACCCCGTATATGGCCGAACCGATCATGGCATTGGGTTGGGCAGTATTGATTGCGGGTGCTTTGCAACTGGCGATTCAGATTCCGGAACTGTGGCGCAAGAAACTGCTGATTCCACCCAAAATCGACTTCAAGCATGAAGGCGTAGACCGCATCATGAAACTGATGCTGCCAGCCCTGTTTGGTGTTTCAGTGACGCAGATCAACCTGTTGCTGAATACGATCTGGGCATCCTTTATGCAGGATGGTTCGGTATCCTGGCTTTATAGTGCTGAACGTATGACGGAGTTGCCATTGGGCTTGATTGGCGTGGCAATTGGTACCGTGATTCTGCCATCTTTATCGGCACGTCATGCCGAACAGGATCAGGTGAAATTCCGTAGCATGATCGACTGGGCGGCGAAAGTGATTGTAATGGTCGGCCTACCGGCCAGTATTGCGCTGTTCATGCTTTCTACGCCGATTATTCAGGCGCTGTTCCAACGTGGCCAGTTTGATCTGGAAGATACCCAGATGACAGCAATGGCGCTCCAGTGTATGAGTGCTGGCGTGATTTCATTCATGTTGATTAAAGTTTTTGCACCAGGTTTTTATGCCCAGCAAGATACCAAAACACCGGTACGTGTCGGTTTAATTGCAGTAGCTGCTAACGCGATTCTGAACGTCATTTTTATTGGATTCTTCAAGCTGATCGACTGGCATGCAGAACACATGGCATTGGCTTTAGCTTCTTCAGGTTCAGCTTTGGTCAATGCCGGAATGCTATATTTCTATCTGCACAAGCGTGATATTTTCCGCTTTGGTGGCCACTGGAAAAAGCTCATGTTGCAGTTTGGTTTTGCCAACTTTGCCATGATCGCAGCGCTGGCATATGCATTGACCTGGTATAATGGTGAGGTATCGCAATGGATCCGTGTGGCTGAAGTCATCGGGCTGTGCATTGTCGGAGTCACAGTTTATTTGCTCGCATTGGTATTGACCGGTTTCCGACCACGACATCTGAAACCATAAAATTCATGCAAAAAAATAAGAGCCATGAGGCTCTTATTTTTTACTTCTTATTCCATCGGTAGATGGTCTTGAATCAGGACAAGATCCGTTACTCTAGACCTTACCGCGGGACAAGAAACCAACAATTGCAAGAATAACCGCAATTACCAACAGAATAATCGCGAAATCCTTAGACAGACCGGCTACTCCACCAAAACCCAGTAAACTGGCAATCAATGCAATAACAGCGAATATAATAGCCCAACGAAACATCTTTGAATCTCCATGTGTTTTTATTCTCAAAATTAGTATAGGGACAATAAGCTCTTCAAACTGTTAACCTTTTGTTGATAATCTGTCTAATAGTTAGTAATCGTGTGAGTATAGTTATCAGATGCTTACAGTACGTTTATTTTGTGCAGGGCTGCTATAATAGATTGCTCCTGTCTCATCTCTGCCTGCTGTTATGACTGATACTTTGCGTCCTGAATTCTGGAAACACTATACCCTGAACGAGCTGAAGCCTCAGGAGTGGGAAGCATTGTGTGATGGCTGCGGGCTCTGCTGTCTCATTAAATTTGAAGATGAAGATACTCAGGAAGTCACCTATACACGCGTTGCCTGTAAACTGCTTGACTGTCAGACCGCGCGCTGTTCAGATTATCCCAACCGTTTACAATTCGTGCCTGACTGTATTCAGCTCACGCCTGAAAAATTGGCGGCTATTCACTGGTTACCAGCCAGTTGTGCCTATCGCCGGGTGGCTGAAGGAAAACACTTGCCGTCTTGGCATTACCTGATCAGCGGTTCACGTGAAAGTGTCATTAAAGCGCGCAAGTCAGCCGCAGGCCGCTGTCTGAGTGAGCTCGAAGTCGATGAAGACGAAATGGAAGATCATATTGTGCGCTGGGTGCGCTAGAAATTTCGTTCTAACACACAGTGCTATGCAGTAATTGCTGTGCTGCACTACCCGCCATTGGCCGATAGAAATAAAAACCTTGTCCGATCTGGCAGTCACAATTGATCAGGGTAGAAAGTTGCTCAGTATTTTCAATACCTTCTACCAGCACATCAAGCTCAATACTGGACCCGATCTGGGTAATGGCTTTGACAATTGCTAGTGCCGAGGGATCAGTATTCAGGCGTTCCACAAAGTTACGGTCAATTTTGATACAGTCCACCGGATATTCCTGTAAACGGGTCAGGGAAGAATGGCCGGTACCGAAATCATCTAAAGAAATATGAATGCCCGCCTGTTTTAACAAGTTCAGTGCACGAATGACATAATTAGCTCCCCGTTCTGACAGACTTTGTTCGGTAATTTCCAGTTCAACCTTGTCTGCCGAAATATCAAAGCGAGACAGCCGTTCTAATAACTTTTCAGCATAATCGTCACGTAGGAATTCGACAGGCGCTGCGTTGATCGAGATTGGCAGAACTTCTAAGCCTTGTTCCTGCCATTGGGTCATATCTTCAAAGACTTTCAGCTGCATGGTTTCGCTGATTCTTGAGGCCAGTTCATAGTCCTGAAAAGCACAGAAAATACGGGATGGCAGCTGAACCTGGTGGTGCTGATCTTTCCAGCGCAGCAGTGCTTCAAAACCAATCACCGCACCATCGGACAGGCGTACCTTGGGTTGATAGTAAGGAATAATCTGGTTTGAATTGATAATTTTACGCGCCAAAATTAGTTGACGGGTCATCTTGTCCAGCGATTCAAACATTTCCTGACTGAACATGCGGATGCCACCGCGACCACTGTTTTTCAGATCATTGAGTGCGATATCGGCACATTTTAATAAGTTGGAACTGTTGATGGCATCACGGGGATAAATGGCACCACCAACACTGATGCCACTATTAATACTTCTACCGGCATAACTGATCGGTATTTCCATCTGCTGACAGACCTTTTTAGCCACCTCTAACAGCTGTGATTCATGCTCAAGATTTTGGACCAAGACAGCAAATTCATCACCCCCTAAACGGGAGACGATGGCTTCAGGTCCAAGATTGTTCTTGAAACGTTCCCCCAGGACATGTAAAAGATGGTCACCGGCAATATGCCCCAAGGTGTCATTGATATGCTTGAAATAGTCTAGGTCAATCAGGAGCAGCCCGGCTTGGCTCTGTTGTTGCCGTGCTCTGAACAGGACGCGTTTAAACTGTTTATAGAAAGTGCCGCGATTATATAGTCCAGTCAGCTCATCAATTTCTGTGACTGCTTTCAGCCGGGTTTCCACCTGTTTTTGCTGGCTGACATTACGTGAAACACACAGAATCTGTCGAGTCACATTGTGTTCATCCACGATTGGAGTGAGTAAATTATCCCAATACTCTGGTGCTTGACCCTGTAGCTGGCTAGTGCCAGAAAAACGGGCATTCATGCCTTGGGCAGCACGCTTTAGCGCACGCCTGCCAGATGGACGGACCTCGGCAGGCAGCAGATTCAGCCAGGACATACCAAAATGCTGTTCAGTTTCAGACAGTCCCAAAGCCTGTCGGCCAGAACGGTTTACATGACTCAATTTACCATCAGGCGTCATGATTTTTATGCAGTCTAAGCTTGCATCCAGCATATTTTGCTGAGTAGCAATGATCTGAGAGAGTTGCTGCTGGATTTCAAAATAATCATGCACATCGGTCAGGGTGATAGCCCAGTGCAGCAGGCTACCCGTTTCATAATGAAACTTCATGTTCAGCAGACACATACGATAACCGTGATCGAGTTTCTGGATCCGGCATTGCAGTTCTGCATTCTGACGTTTATTCAGTACAGTATGCCATTCGCTAATAAAATTAGATAAATCATCAGGATGAATAAACTGTTGCCAGTATTCCCGACCGTACTCATTCAGATCAATCCCGAGATAGTCCTGCATGGCCGTATTAAAATATTCAATCTCATCCCGAGTCTGCAACCACATTGGTTGAGGGAGGGCATCAGCAAAATCCTGGATACATGTTAGCTCTGGGCCAGTGGTCGACCTGAAAGTATCTGACGGTAATGAATCCGGTGATTCAAACCGGGCAAAAGTGTCCAAATTCTGCTTATCAAATTCCATGTATTCACCGATACAGAGGTTTTATTTGATCTAACCCCGGACCCACTTATCTATTATTAGAATAAAAGAACATTCATTCAGCGCTAGCTGATCTAAAAAGAATATGATCAAATTTGTATGAAGATGCAAGGTCTAATTCACTTGAAATGATAAAAAATATTGTCATACGTCGGTACAGAGACAGAAGCTAGACAAACTTCATATTCGGAATTAAAAACAGCTAATGCTAGAATGCAAACAGATTAAAAGTGAGCCCATTATAAAATGTCAGACAGCCATATCCCTCTTCCTGAACGTTTGAGGCCACGTGACCTCAGGGAAATTATTGGACAGGATCACCTGCTCGGTGAAAATGCACCTTTACGTCAGATGATTGATCAGGGGCATTTACCGTCTATCATTTTCTGGGGTCCACCCGGTGTAGGCAAAACCACAATTGCACTTTTACTGGCACAGGCAGTGGACCGGCCCTTTGTCAGTCTGTCTGCACTAAATACCGGGGTGAAAGAACTTCGTGAAGTCATTGCGGACGGTGGTGATCTGCTGACCCCCGTGGTGTTTATTGACGAGATTCACCGTTTTAATAAGTCTCAGCAGGATGCTTTGTTAAATGCGGTCGAAAAAGGCAAGATTACCCTGATTGGTGCCACCACCGAAAATCCATCTTTTGAAGTCAACAGTGCCTTGTTGTCACGCTGTCAGGTTTATAGTTTAAATGCTTTAAGTGCCGAGGCAATTGAGACTTTATTGACTCAGGCGATTCACTCTGATAATTTTTTACAAGAGCGTCATATCCAGATTGAAGAATTCGATGCCCTGATCCAGTTTGCAGCAGGAGATGCACGTAAAGCACTTAATCTGCTAGATCTGGTTGCCAGCACCTTTGAACCGGATATGGAAAATATCATCACCAATGCGGTGGTGGTAAAGGTAGCGCAGCAAAATATTGCCCGCTATGATAAGTCTGGTGAGCAGCACTATGATCTAGTCTCAGCCTTTATCAAATCGATTCGTGGCAGTGATCCGGACGCAGCACTATACTGGATGGCACGGATGTTAAAGGGTGGTGAAGATCCAGTCTTTATTGCACGCCGTATGCTGATTGCAGCATCTGAAGATATTGGCAACTCCAATCCAAATGCATTGTTACTGGCGGGAGAATGCTTCCGTTCTGTTCAGGCCGTTGGAATGCCGGAATGCCGGATTATATTGGGACAGTGTGCAGTTTATCTGGCCACCAGTGCCAAGAGCAATAGCACCTATCTGGCCATCAATAAAGCCATGGAGCTGGCAGATAAAACTTCTCATCTGCCCGTACCACTACATTTACGTAATGCACCGACCAAGCTGATGAAAGAGCAGGGCTATGGTGTGGACTATTTGTATCCACATAATTATCCAGAACATTTTGTACTACAGGATTATATGCCGCCGGAACTGAAAGGAACCAGACTGTATGAGTCAGCACGGAATAAACGTGAGGTTGAAGGAGAACGCTTACAGCAACGCCGCTGGCAACAACAGCAACAGCAGCAATAAAAATTTCTACGGATATCTACGGTTTATCCTTTTAGGTGTCCATTTTTATTGGTTTTCCTGCCAAAAGCTGTACGATCAACTCAGGCTGAACTCAGTTGCAAGTCCATTACTTTTTTAGAAACTTAAAACGGTGTGCAAAAAAAAGCCCAGTTCAGGGAGAACCGGGCTGAAAATAGGATGTCCTTGGGGGAGATACATCCTAGAGGGTAGAAAAAATTCTGGTCGGCAAGTCTGGCGAAAAATAACTTCTAACACCATGACCTCGCCTGCTATAGAAATGATTTTAAGAGCTTTGATCAGAGATGTAAAACCGGTCATTTTTATTAATAGAATTCGTTTTTTCGATGATTGAGGAAGGCAATAAAAAAACCGAGCTAGGCAGCCCGGTTTTCGATTTGATTCTGCTGAGCAGACTGCAGCAATTCATCCATTTTATGGCGAATTCGACTTTCAATTTTGCGTACATTCTTGGCATTCAGAGATTTACTCATGGCACGTAGCGGGATAAACAGTTTATCTCCCATACCATCAACCAGGACAAATTCCGGTTTACCACTGCGCTTTTCACTGTACATGATGCCGGCAATATTCACTTCCCCATAAACAATATGCAGATCGCAGCAGGCATCAAAAAATTCATCCAGTGCTTTAGCATGTGTGTCATTAAACTCACCAGTACGGCAGAGTTCGTGCAGGGTAATACCGTTGCCATTCGGACTGATAATTTTCTCGACAACCAGTCCTAAGCCCTGATCTGTTTCCACAAAGCCATAGGGTGTTTCAATCGGGAAACTAAAAATGTTGTGCTTATAGTGATTTTTACACAGCTGTAGGTATTGCAATACTTCACGGCGGAACTGCTTATATACACCTTGAGCATGCCCACGTTTAAAACGGCCGAGATGTGCCCATTCACCATTATCATTGATGCGGTTTGGATTCATCACTTTAATGGCTTTACTTTCATCAGTCGGATGCTGATAAACCAGTTTATAACCGCCTTTACCTAGAAGGGTAAGATCATTAAGTTGATACATCATGGAGACCTGAATAAAATAAATGGGAGAATTTTTAACCGTAATGTAACATAAAATACACGAAAAAGCCCACCCAATACCTTTGGTGAAAGGAGTACATGATAGTAACTACTTGAGAACCAAGTTAAATAACGAAGTGGTTCAGCTCAAAAAATTGTAAATTAAGCTTCGAGCAGCTTTTGCATCTGCGCTTTAATTTTAGTCTCAACTTTACGTACATTTTTAGCATTGATACGCTTGCTCATGGCACGTAATGGAATGAGTAGTTTTTCACCCATACCATCGACCAGAACAAATTCAGGTTTATTATGCCGCTGTTCGGTATACATGATGCCGGCAATATTCACTTCACCATAGACAATATGCAGATCACAACACTGATCAAAGAAGAGATCCAAAGCCTGTGCATGCTTCTCGGTAAATTGTTTTTCACGACAAAGCTCATGCAGGGTAATTCCTCTGCCATTTGGGCTGATAATTTTTTCCACGACTAGCCCCAAACCTTTATCGGTCTGAACAAAACCATACGGAGTTTCAACAGGAAACTCAAACTGGTTATATTGATAGTTGTTCTTGCATAATTGTAGGTATTGCAATAACTCACGGCGGAACTGTTTATACGCCCCTTGAGACAACTGGCGCTTGATCTTGCCATGACCTTTCCAGCCCCCATCAGTATCTACACGATCTGGATTCATGATCTTGATAATCTTATCGTCTTGCTCGGGGTGCTGAAAAACAATTTTTGAGCATCCTTGGCCCAGACGGGTAAGTTCATCAATTTTATACATCATGTAATGTTCCTGATAAGTCGAGGGATCTCATCCTACGCCGATGGCGAAATGGACAGATGGGTTAATGCTACCTAAAAATAAGAAAAATTTCATGTGCTGACATGGAAATGATATTTAAACTGATGATTTGCAAAAGCATAAAAATAAAAAACCGAGCCATTCAGCCCGGTTTTTTGAATCTGTCGATAACAGATCAGATATTGTCTAAATCAATACCTAAACGTGCAGCAACTTCTTCATATGCTTCAACCACACCGCCCAGGCCTTGGCGGAAACGGTCTTTGTCCAGTTTTTTCTTGGTATCTTTGTCCCATAGACGGCAACCGTCTGGAGAGAATTCATCACCCAGTACGATACGGTCGTGGAACACACCGAATTCAAGTTTGAAATCAACCAGAAGCATATTACCCGCTTGGAATAATGCTTTAAGCACTTCGTTCACTTGGTAAGTCAGTTCTTTCATTTTTGCCAGTTGTTCAGCAGTTGCCCAACCCAAAGCAATCGCTTGAGATTCGTTCACCATTGGATCGCCAAGGGCGTCATCTTTAAAGAACAATTCGAATGTAGGAGGTGTTAACTCTTTACCTTCTTCAACACCAAGACGACGGCATAAAGAACCCGCAGCATAGTTACGTACAACACACTCTACTGGAATCATTTTGAGTTTTTTTACCAATACTTCGTTTGGCGTTAATAGCTTCTCAAAATGAGTTTCAATACCAGCAGCAGCCAGCTTTTCCATGATGAAGGCGTTAAAACGGTTATTCACCTTACCTTTACGATCCAGTTGTTCGATCTTTTCGCCATTGAATGCTGACGCATCGTCACGAAAAACTAAAATCAGGTGGTCTTCACTGTCTGTGGTATAGACAGATTTCGCTTTACCAGTATAGAGCAAGGTTTGTTTTAACATGAGGGAACCTTCTACAAAAAAAAATGCCTAGAAAATGTCTAGGCTGGCCAATTTTGGTAAATCTGGTTTAACAGTTCTGTTGCTTTTTCGCGATCGGCAAAACTGTTATCAGGATTAAACACAGCCAGGGTGTTACTCGAACCTGCAGGAGAGAGTCTTAAAACATAGGTCTGCTGATCGACCTTAATCGTTACCTGGTAACGATCTTTGCTTTGACCAACGATGGAATGGTTAAGGCTGCTGAGCGTGGCAAGAGTGTATTGCCATATTGTAGCAGCATTTCCATCAATTTTGAGCAACGGATTTTGATTTCCATCCATTACCAGTTGCGGCTTTCCTGTTATATCTGTAACAGTTTCATCAGCTTGAGTTGAACGAACTGGCTCAGCAGAAGGGCGGGGCAGGGCAAAACGGTTGCCACGTTCATTTTCCAGTTTTGGTGCATGTTCAATCGCAAGCGGATCTACTGTCGGAGCAGGATACAATGGCGTTGCAGGACGAACCATAGCACCTTCAGGGTATTGCAGAGGCTCTAGCGTAGTGGTGTCCTTGTAATCCAAAGTGCCATTTTTAAAGGCCATTGAACTACAACCCGCTAAACTGAATGCTGAAAGGGCAAGGATAAGTCCTAAACGTAATTGCATAGTATTGTGCTCTTATTTAATGACGCCCGCTGCAGCAAGTGCTTCATGAAGCGGAGCGCGATATTGTTCTGCAAGTGGTGTTAACGGCAGGCGAATACCTGTACCGATGAGGCCCATGTCATGGAGTGCCCATTTCACAGGAATTGGATTCGATTCGCAAAATAAAATATTGTGTAAATTTGCAACCTGAGCGTTAAGCGCTTCAGCGTGAGCATCATCACCGCTAATCGCAGCGGCACACACTTCGCTCATGACTTTTGGTGCAATGTTGGCGGTCACAGAAATGTTCCCTTTCGCACCATGTGCCATCAGCTGATACGCCGTTGCATCATCGCCAGAATACACGGTCATGTCTTTGCCTTGTAAGCCAGCGATCAGTGCAGCACCGCGTTCAACATCACCTGTCGCATCTTTAATCCCGACAATTTGCGGGATATCTGCCAGACGAATCACTGTTTCGTTTGACATGTCCACACCGGTACGGCCTGGTACGTTGTACAGGATTTGCGGCAGGTCTACTGCTTCGGCAATCGCTTTATAGTGCTGATACAGGCCTTCTTGAGTTGGCTTGTTGTAATACGGAGTGACTAGAAGTGCAGCATCTGCGCCCAGGTCTTTGGCTTCCTGGGTCAGCTCAATGGCTTCACGTGTTGAGTTTGCGCCTGTACCGGCAATGATTGGAATGCGTTTGTTCGCGACACGAATGATTTCTTTGATCACTTGCGTGTGTTCACTCATGCTGAGTGTAGATGCTTCACCTGTTGTACCAACCGCGACAATACTGTTGGTGCCCTCTGCAATGTGCCACTCAACCAGCTTCTCGAGACCCTTCCAATCTACGCTGCCATCTTCAAACATAGGGGTGACGATTGCGACAATGGAACCCTGAATGGTCTGTGCTTGCTGAGTCATTTTAAAAAACTATCCTATTTGTCCATCCGAAGAGAATGAGAAAACATATTTGGGATGGGTTTGTATTTTGATTTGTAGCAAATTCAATGCATTTGCGCCGAATTGAATATTGCGTATGCAAATTATGACTGATCAGCAGCATAAGAACAATATGCTTTGCTGAAAGCCACTCAATTCTTTATACAAAGCTCTGTAACAACAAGCAAGCAATAAAAAGAATGAAGCTTCTTGTAAAACGATAAAAAGAGAAGAGTATTTTCACATGGTCTGGATAATTGGACACTTAAATAAAATTGTCATATAAATGACTGTTTAAGTAAGTTATTACATTGAAAATTCAAATAGTTAAGCGATTATTTAAGATTTATAAATGATTATCCAATAGCTAAAACATATCAATAATACAAGGATAGACATGGTTAAAAATGCATTGAAATCCCTGTACTAATTCTTTTTAGATATTAATGAATCTTTAGATATTTATTGAATGTTGGATTTTTTTAGCTGATCTGTAAGCCTTAAATCCTTAAACAGGAATTTTCTGGCAATGACAATAATTGTTTTTGTGACTTTCTAAGGATTCTATCTCAAACAACAGCACCGATCCCTGTATCTGTATATCCCACTAAAACATTCAACTTATTGGTAGTTAAATCCGACTTCGGTCTCATAGATGATGACGGCTCTATTTGAACGCTGATTGAACAAGGATAATCCAATGGAAAAATCAGATAATAAGCATGCTATCGTCACGGTCGCGATCTGTTTTCTGATTGCAGTGATTGAAGGCTTAGATATTCAGGCTGCAGGTATTGCAGCAGCGGGTATTCGTGAGCATTTTGGTCTCGATAGCTCACAATTGGGTGTATTTTTCAGTGCAGGGATTCTGGGCCTATTGCCTGGTGCACTGGTCGGTGGTCGTATTGCGGACCGTATTGGCCGTAAGACTGTTTTGATCTGGTCTACAGCGGTGTTCGCTGTATTCACACTTTGTACAGTATGGGTCAATAGCTTTAACTCATTATTGGCTGTACGTTTCTTGGCAGGTGCGGGTCTCGGGGCGGCAATGCCAATCTTGATTACGCTTGCATCTGAAGCTGTAACACCTGCAAATCGTGGTCGTGCAGTCGGTTTGATGTACTGTGGTATGCCAGTCGGTGCAGCAATTCTGTCATTGATTGCAGCGACTGAATTTGGTGCAAACTGGAAAAACATTTTCTACCTCGGGGGATTATTACCAATCATCGTGATTCCGGTGATGATGTTCTTATTGCCTGAGTCTAAAGAGTACTTAAAAGCGAAAGATCTAGCAGAAAATGCACCTGCTGATGCTGCGCCTAAAGGTGCGTTTAAAGATCTGTTTAACTCACAAAACCTGCTACGTACCATGTTCATCTGGGTAAGCTACTTCTTCACATTGATGGTGGTATACATCATGCTCAGCTGGTTGCCATCTCTATTCCAAGAACTTGGCTTCACACGTAAAGAAGGTGCTACGGCTCAGTTCTACTTCATGTTAAGTGCGACTGTAGGTACAGTGATTCTAGGTGTGTTAACTGACCGCTGGAAGAAAGCATACGTCATTCTATTAATGTACGGCGGTATCTTGGCCGGTCTATTGGCGCTAAACGCTGCAGGTTCATTAACACAAATGTACATGGCATCAGCGCTAGTGGGTGCATTCGTTATTGGCTGTCAAGGTGTATTGTATGCCTTCGGTGGTATCGTTTACCCAACAGAAGTTCGTGGTACGGGTGTTGGTGTTGCATCAGCAGTAGGCCGTATTGGTGCAATGCTTGGACCAGCAATTGCAGGTAGTCTGTTAACTGCAGGCTTCGGTGCGGCGGGCGTAATCTCAGCAGCGATCCCATGTATTATTATCTCAGCAGTATTTATGTTGTTCTTGGTTCGTAAAATGAACAGTGCGGCATAAGCGAAACTGAATAAAAAACCCGCAGGATGCGGGTTTTTTTATGTCTCAAAGAATGATTCAAACGACATGAATTAACGTCTTAAAACCTATGTCGCTATTCGAATTCAGCCATATTTGTCATGATTGCACTAAAAAATAATTACAAATAAGAAAAGAGTGCTTAGCTCAAAAACTGCGCATTGTGCATTTCCTATAACAACATCAAAACTATACGCTATGGACCATTCAGGGCGAAATTGAGCTTGAGTTTTATCTCATCTCCTTGACACTCAAACACATCTCTTTCTGGACGGGCATAGCTCAGCTTTGAAGATCAAGCGCGTATGGATGATGTAAATCTACACATCATTGTCTTTAAGCTTGATGCAATGCCGAAATATTTTGATTGGCTATATACGACGTTACACACGGGCTTATTGTTACTTTCATGTGGCATCGCTAGGTAAAGCCAAAATCTACCTATGTTTTGTGCGCGATTTGGCCCAAGAATTGCCCGAATATGATTTTTGTCAGAATGCGCAGTCATTCTATTTTTGTCACCGGGACTAAAAAACAGGATGGTTTTTAGGCTATGCTTGGGCATCATCAAGATTTCAAGGAATGAGAGCGTATGCAGCAGAATGCCGCGTTGATTGTTGTGGATGTTCAGAAGGGATTTACCCCGGGAGGTAATCTGGCAGTCGCAGGTGCGGATCAGATTATTCCGAATATCAATCAACTAGGACAATACTTTAGTAATATTGTACTGACCCAGGACTGGCATCCAGAAAATCACATTTCCTTTGCAGCTCATCATCCTGACAAAGCTACCTATGACACGATCCAGCTAGAGTATGGCCCTCAGGTGCTCTGGCCAAGCCACTGTGTGCAGGGCACTGCGGATGCTGAACTGCATCCAGAATTGGATCTGCCACAAGCGCAGCTGATTATTCGCAAAGGCTTTCATCAAAATATCGACAGTTACTCTGCTTTTATGGAAGCAGACCGGAAAACCAGTACCGGTCTGGCAGGTTATCTGCGAGAACGTGGTATCGATACGGTATTTATTGTTGGAATTGCCACCGATTTCTGTGTGGCGTGGACAGCGATGGATGCCTGCAAACTGGGCTTTAAGTCCTATGTAATTGCGGATGCTACTAAAGGCATTGACCTGAATGGTTCACTGCAACATGCCTGGCAGGATATGCTGGCTCAAGGAGTAAAAAGGATTTATCTGAAAGATATAATCGATGTGGCCTAAGCGCTGGCTTTTTATTTTTGAGCTGATCTGCTTTCAGACGAGTTGATATATTTATATATTTTGAGGCATCAAACGATGCCTCGATTTCCTTTTAAATGCCCCCGGATTTCCCCATGTCAGCACTCCTTCAATTTAGCCAGTTTGTCCAAAAGACCTTTGCTTTGTGGGTGATTCTGTTTTCTGCCATTGCCCTGATGCTACCGGAGCTTTTTGTCTGGCTACGTGCCTATATTCCCTGGATGTTGGGCCTGATTATGTTGGGTATGGGCATGACCATGACAGTAGGCGATTTTAAAAGTGTGTTACAGAGTCCAAAAGCAGTGGCAATTGGGGTGGTGGCCCAGTTTATGGTGATGCCAGGGCTGGCTTTTCTCCTATGTCAGCTGTTCCAGCTTCCGGCTGAAATTGCGATTGGGGTAATCCTGGTTGGTTGCTGCCCGGGTGGAACTGCATCCAATGTGATTACCTACATGGCCAAAGGCAATACAGCCCTGTCTGTGGCCTGTACTTCGGTTTCAACTTTGCTAGCACCTGTTTTAACCCCGACTATTTTCTATCTGTTGGCTAGTCAGTGGATTGAGATCAATGCCTGGTCAATGCTGGTATCAATTCTGCAAGTGGTATTATTTCCGATTATTTTGGGCCTGATTATCCGTGCCATTTTAAAGGCTAAAGTTGAGGCTTATATCCAGGTAATGCCACTGATCTCGGTGATTGCGATTGTCGCAATTGTCGCCGCAATTATTGCTGGCAGTAAAACCCAGATTCTGGAATCCGGACTAATGATTTTAGGCATTGTTGCCTTACACAATGGCCTGGGTTATTTGCTTGGTTATTGGGCTAGCAGAATCTTCAAACTGGCTGAAATTGACTGCCGTGCGGTGTCGATTGAAGTGGGGATGCAGAACTCAGGGCTAGGTGTGGCTTTGGCTGCAACCCATTTTGCTGCATCTCCCATCACAGCCGTACCGAGTGCCATTTTTAGCTTATGGCACAATATTTCTGGACCAGCCTTGGCTACTTATTGGGCAGCTAGAAAACCCGCTGAGACGGATCAGCAGAACTGATGCCAGCAGAAACAAGGAATAAAAAAAGCCCGATGCTAAGATCGGGCTTTTTACTCTTCAAAATTTATTAGGAGGCTTTGGACTGTTTCGATTTCAGGATATCGGTTCGGAAGCTTTGCGCCAGTTCTGCCATCTCGGCATCCATCCCATTCATCACGAAAGCATGACGGGTCAGGACATTGGTTGGATTTGGCATGCTGACCAGTTCATAGTGATCAGAAATAGATTTAAGTAAGAAATTCGGGACATGTACCGCACTTTCACGCGCTATCAGTTGCTGTGCCAGACGTTCAGCCGCTTGAGTTGAATTCAGCTGCATTTCATCCACTTTTGAAGCGATCGCGCTGCGTGTCTGCAAGACAAAACGTTTATCTTCACGATAGCGTTTGTACAGCACTTCAGAAAGTAACTGGAAGACATAGCTGATCAGGGTGAGGCAGGCGAGGGCATTGGGCTTGTCTGCGGCAATACTCAGTGTTGCACCTTTTTCATCAAACTTGTGTACCGTCCAGACATCCGAACTGTTCAGTTTATAATGTTGTACGCACAGTTCAGTGGCCTTATTTAGGAAGATCTGACACAAGTTGAAATAAGGCACAGACACAGTCTTGTTGACCGAATCCAGCAGCTGTTTGGGATCATAGAACTGGATATTCAGCGACAGGGTATCTTTTTCGACTACAGCCGGCGTGCTGTCTTTTTCCTTTGGCTTATTGTGAACCGCTTGCTGTGCCTGAGCAATTGCCAAAGCCGCATTGTGTTTTTCCTGTTCCAGTGCCTGAGTCAGCGTTTGAATTTCAAATTTCAGACGTGATTCATTATTGATGCGCGCCAGGTATTCACTGCGGCTTGGACGGGCAATGGCGCGATAAGCTAACCATAATAAACTATGCAGAATGAAAGAGAATAAAATCGCTGTCCACTGGGTACGCAGAATTTCACCGATACTTGGCTCAATCAAAGTAATCTCAACTGAACCGACTTTTTTCTCGTTAAGTAATGCTTCGCGGACAAAAACCTCACCACCTCGGGTTTTCGTCAGACCACCAGTGGCTAAAACCTGAGCATTTGCATCCAGGATGCGAATTGAGGCAACACTTGGGTTAGTGGAATAACGATTTGCCAGTAAAGCCAATGAAACACGATTGGCTGGATCCAGCTCAGCTAGGCTGTCTGTCACCAGTTGACTGGTCATGAGCTGACCTTGGCTGGCACGGTTTTCATTCAGCTGGTGAGTGGTTGCCAATACCAGTAAGAAGGTATGAAGGGCAAAACTTATAATCAGTAGGCTAGCAAATAGCCCTTGTCTAGGCGCATTCAACGTAAACTTCCAAGGCAATTCTATTCAAATTCGATTATGATTCTAACAATAGTTGTAGCTCAGACCCGAGTCAATTCATGCGAGAAATCATTCTTATATCATTCTTAGGACCCGACCAGCCTAATCAATTTACACGATTAATGCAGGTTTTGTCCGCTCATTCCTTACAGATCCTGGATGTTGGACAAGCGGTTATTCATAACCAGTTGACCTTAGGTATTGTTGTATCTTCGGACGACCAGACCGCTACCGCATTAGCCATGAAGGAAATCCTGATTCTAGCACATGATATCGGGTTAACAGTGCGCTTTAAACCGATCTCTGTCACAGAATACAATCAATGGGTCAAAGAAGGCGGTCAGACCCGTTATATCGTGACCGCATTGGCCCCGGAATTAAAGGCTTCCCACTTGCAAGCCGTGACCCAGATCGTGTCCAGTCAAGGCTTTAATATTGAAACTGTAACCCGACTCTCCGGTCGTCCGGTACTGGACGATGATGATACGGAGGCTGGACCAAAACGTGCCTGTGTACAGTTCAGCCTGAAAGGTCAGATGCTGGATGCCGCAGCAATGCGTACAGCCTGCCTAAGCCTGTCTACGGCACTGAATGTCGATGTTGCAGTTCAGGAAGACAATGTTTATCGCCGTAACCGTCGTCTAGTCTGCTTTGATATGGACTCGACCCTGATCGAGCAGGAAGTGATTGACGAGCTGGCAATTGAAGCAGGTGTCGGTGCACAGGTGGCTGAAATCACCGAACGTGCCATGCAGGGCGAGTTAGACTTCCAGCAAAGCTTCCGTGCACGTGTAGCACTACTAAAAGGCATGGATGCATCTGTGCTGCCGAAGATCGCAGAACGTCTGACCATTACTGAAGGTGCAGAACGTCTGATCTCTACCTTGAAAGCACTGGGTTATCGCACCGCAATTCTTTCTGGCGGCTTCCAGTACTTTGCTGAGCATCTGCAAGCCAAGCTAGGCATTGATGAGGTCCATGCCAATGTCCTCGATGTTGAGGATGGGATTGTGACAGGTGAAGTCAAAGGTCATATTGTTGATGGTGCGCGTAAGGCGCATCTGTTAATGACGATTGCTGAAGAGATGGGTATTTCCCTGGAACAGGCAATTGCCGTGGGTGATGGTGCCAATGACCTACCAATGCTATCGATTGCCGGTTTAGGCGTGGCATTCCGTGCCAAGCCACTGGTCCGTCAGAATGCCAATCAGGCGATTTCTAGTGTCGGTCTGGATGGCGTGCTGTACCTGCTTGGTGTGCATGACAAAGACCTCAGCCGTGCCTGAGATTAGCGATTTTTAAGATAGAAACGCGGTCAAATGGCCGCGTTTTTTTATGCTGATTGATCACGCGCTGAAGAATAGTAGAGGGAGCTGTATAGAAATATACCGATCATCTTAAACGGAAAAATAATTTTTTCAGGCCAGGAAAACGGCGTTTATTTTGTAATGACACTCCAGCATCGATGGGGCAAATGTTTCAGAAAAACTCTAAAAATAAAAAATGTAATGACAAAATAATATCGCGACAGAATATGTCGTTGAACAGAAATAAAGGACTTTTTTTAGTCAAAAAACTCATCATAATGCTGGCATAGATAGACAAATCAATATATTCCACGAAGTGGGTTTTACGACATTCAACCATGAGAACCGCTGCATTACTTGCATGATCTGGGGTTGGACGGAGGGGATTTTATGGTAACAGCGAATTTAGCAACAATTGTGGGCTTTAGTCTGGTAGCCGCTGCTGTACTTGTTGTGTTCTTCTCGCCGTATCGTCGCTGGTTAAGTTTTATGGTGGCTGGAATGTTTACCTGGGGGCTGATTGAAGTCATTCGCCTGGGAACACAGACACTATTTGAACTGCCAATGACCTATGGTTATTTAGCGGCGTTATCGAGCGTGATGGTCATAGTAACTCTATTGTTGCTACGTGAAGATCGTCGTGCCGAGCGCGCACTGGCCAATCGCCGCTGCATCGAACATACACCTGTTTATGAAGATGACCAGCAGCAGTTCTCTAGTCGATAATTGCGCTACTAAAAACAATAAAAACAAATGCACCTTCGGGTGCATTTTTTGTTAACGATCATCTACAAACTGCATGCTTAACCTCCTTGTAATTTATGCTAGGATAGCTATCAATTTTCGTAGAATTACAATAGGCATAACTCATGAAACTGTCGTCAATTCCTGTCCTGAAACTTCCTTTGGTCGATCTCAGTACCGACCCGCTTGATTTACTGGTTGCAGGCTTGGCTTTGCGTATGAAGCAGTTGGCACGTACCAGTCCGAAATTTATTGAATTGGTCCATGAGCGTCAGTTCCGTATCCAGATCGGTACAGATGAAGGTCTGGCGCGCCAGATTATTGTCAATAACGGTGATATTGATACTGTATCAGGTAATGCTGAGCCAGCAGATTTTGTATTGCAGTTTGCAGACAGCGAGCAGGGTGTTAAAACTTTGATGAAAGGTGACCCAACCGCATTTATGACCGGCATGCAAAACGGCACTATCAAAATGGAAGGTGACTTCGGGTTGTTGGTCTGGTTTAACCAAGTGGCGAAAATGCTTCCACCAAAATTGCCAAAACCAGTCAAAGAAAAAGTGAAGCTAGTACGTCAGTTCATTAAAGAGAAAACTGGTAAATAAGATTTAAATTTTTTAAAAGATCTGGAATGCTAGTCAATTAAATAATTGGTTAGCATTTTTTTCGAGCTTAGAAAATATTGGACACATGAAATATCATCCGCAATTGTTTCAGGCAAGACTAGAGCTAAAAGAGATTGTTTCTGCGAGACATATATTCATTGATCAGACCTGACGAGTTTTGCGGTGAGGAGCATTGCTTCGCAAGATGCCTCCCTTGCGAAGCTCCACTTCTCATTCAGGCAAAACCAAAATAATAAAGACTGAAAAAAATAATTTATAAAGAAAAAATTTCGAGAAACAAAGTATCAGGAAACTTGTTATTCAACTTCTAAATTAAACGTCACCGGTCCGTCATTGATCAGATGCACTTTCATGTCGGCGGCAAAAATACCAGTTTGTACATGATCAAACTGGCTTTGTGCATATTCCACCAGCTGTTCATACAAGGCTTTTGCTTCAGCCGGTGGCATGGCCGGACCGAAGTCAGGACGTAAACCTTTTTGGGTTTGCGCCATCAAGGTAAATTGGGACACCAGCAGTAAACCGCCACCAGCTTGACTAACATTCCAGCCCATTTTTCCCTGTTCATCATCAAAGAAACGGTATTTCAGAATTTTATCAATCAGCTTCTGGCCTTTTTCTAGGGTATCTTCCTTACCAATCCCTAAAAAGACCAAGATACCGTGCTGAATTTCTCCGGTTGTTTCACCCTCAACAACGACTTTGGCTTCTAGCACTCGCTGTAATAATGCGCGCATATTTGACTCAAAAACTGAAAATTATGTGCATTGTACAAGAACCGCAGCAAGTCTGCAGATTAGCTCTGCTTAAAATGTATTCTAATCTATTGACTATATTTGATAATATTTTAAATAATCTAAAAACACGATTGAATTTATAAAAATTATCTGTTTTATCTATTTTTTGCTCTCGAGTATCTTAGCCCATGCAGGAAAGGTAATAAATTGAGAGATTTAGAAATGTTTAAGCGTTCATTACTGGTTGCAATGCTTGCAACTGTCACAGCCGCACAAGCTGCCCCATTAACTAAAGATAACGGCGCGCCAGTGGGGGATAACCAGAACTCGATCACCGCCGGTCCAAATGGTTCCGTTTTACTTCAAGATGTACAATTAGTTCAAAAATTACAACGTTTTGGTCGTGAGCGTATTCCTGAACGTGTGGTACATGCGCGTGGTACAGGAGCATATGGTGAATTCGTTGCAACCAAAGACCTATCTGATCTGACCCTTGCTTCATTGTTCAAAGCCGGTACTAAAACTCCAGTTTTCTTACGCTTCTCTACCGTAATTCATGGTAAAGGTTCACCAGAGACTTTACGTGACCCGCACGGTTTCGCAGTGAAGTTCTATACTCAAGAAGGTAACTGGGACTTGGTCGGTAACCAGACACCGGTATTTTTTATCCGTGATGCAATCAAATTCCCAGACTTCATTCATGCCATGAAGCCAAGCCCGGTGACTAACGTACAAGATGCCAACCGTGTGTTTGATTTCTTGTCGAGCCAGCCATGGGCAACCAACATGCTGACCTATGTATACGGCAAGCAAGGTGTTCCAACCAGCTACCGCGAACAGGACGGTTTTGGTGTTCACGCTTACAAACTGTATAACGACAAAGGCGAATACAAGTACGTGAAATTCAACTTCCGCTCTAAACAAGGCGTGAAGGGCTTGAACGTGAAAGAAGCGGCTGAGCAGCAAGGTAAAGATTTCAACCACTTGACCAATGACCTTTATAACAACATCTATGCAGGTAACTTCCCGAAA
Source organism: Acinetobacter sp. 22323 (assembly GCF_052044895.1). Taxonomy (NCBI): domain Bacteria; kingdom Pseudomonadati; phylum Pseudomonadota; class Gammaproteobacteria; order Moraxellales; family Moraxellaceae; genus Acinetobacter; species Acinetobacter sp. 22323. The sequence continues at coordinate 45,674 of NZ_JBQEOL010000006.1, forward strand.
TGGGATCTGTACATTCAGGTGCTTGATCCTAAAGACCTGGGCAAGTTTGATTTCGATCCACTAGATCCAACTAAAATCTGGCCAACTGAGCTGGTTCCAGAAACTAAAGTCGGTACCTTGACCCTGAACCGTATGCCGAAGAACTTCTTCAACGAGACTGAACAGTCAGCATTTGCGCCAGGTAACCTGGTACCAGGAATCGAGCCATCAGAAGACCGTCTGCTACAAGGCCGTATCTTCTCTTATTCAGATACACAAATGTACCGTCTGGGTGCAAACCACCAGCAGATTCCGGTCAACCGCCCAGTGGTGAATGTGAATAATAACAACCAGGATGGCTACATGAATGTATCTGAGCGTGACTCAGATGTGAACTATGAGCCTAGCCGTAAAGAGCCAAAAGCTGCAACTGCGAAAGCACGTGCGGTTCAAACTCCACTTACTGGCACAGTTCAACAGATCGGTGCCAAAGAACAGAACTTCAAGCAGGCTGGTGAACTTTACCGCTCATACACAGCTAAAGAGAAAGATGACCTGATCATGAACCTGGCTGCTGACTTAGGTGCAGTGAAAGATTCAGAAACCAAGCACATCATGTTGTCTTATTTCTACAAGGCAGATGCAGACTACGGTACCCGTATGACCAAAGCAGTCAACGGTAACCTGGCGACGGTTAAAGCCAAAGCTGCAAAATTAAAAGACTAATCTCGATTGGTCTTGAGGAACTGGTGACTAGGGTATAGCACATCACCTCCGAAAAGTCCTGTAAAACTCCAAACCTTTCCTGCACCCTAGGGGGAGTTTTACAGGCACTCCGCTTCTATCTCATCTCAGGTGAATTGAATCCTGAGTGACTGAAATTTTCTTTTCGATTTCTGTTGGAGTTCATCATGAAAGTTATGCCAGAAGCATTTTTAGCCAGTATTCTTGCCTTCAGTTGCGCATTCGCAACTGCTGCTGAAGTGAAGAATGTCTCCCCTGCAAAAACTGCGACAAGCGTTCAGATGACCTCACAACAGGAATTGGTCGACCTGTTCTTCGCTGCGGCCAAAATTGGTAATAGCGAAGTTATCAACGAATTTTTAAAACATGGCTTTCCGGTCGATGTGCGCAATAAAGACGGTTATACCCCGCTAATGATGGCGACCTATTATGGTCACCAGAGTATTGTTACGACCTTGTTGAAACATGGTGCAGACCGTTGTGCCCGAGACAACCGCGGCAATACCGCTTTAATGGGTGCCTTGTTCAAAATGGAATTTGCCATTGCCAAGCAGCTGCGTCAGGTGGATTGTGATGCCCAAGCCAAAAAGACCGGAAAAAAAACCACGGCTGAATTTGCTAAAGTGATTGGCCAGGAAAAACAGCTACAAAAAATCATCCAAGAAGCAGAAAAATCTAAAGCAAAAGCAGATAAATAGGCTGTTATTTACAGCAGTACTTTGGTCTATATTTCTCCTGGCTGTATGTAATTGCTGCAATATTGCAGGGCTTTTTATGCTTTAATGCAAAGATAAGCACAGCGATATTTCCTAAGTTATGGCGCCAATCATCCAATCCCTGCTTGATACTGACTTGTACAAATTCACCATGTTACAAGTGGTATTACACAAGTTTCCGCAAACACACAGTCTTTATCATTTCCGTTGCCGTAATCTTGAAGATACGGTTTATCCACTCACGGATATCCTGGATGATCTGAACCATCAGCTTGATCTACTGTGCCAGCTGAAATTTAAAGAAGATGAACTGCAGTATTTACGCAGCTTGCGTTTTATCAAAAGTGATTTTGTGGATTATCTGGAGCTGTTTCAGCTCAAACGCCGCTTTATCAAGGCGACCATCGACAGTGAAGGTCGTTTAGACATTACCGTTGAAGGCCCAATGGTTCAGGCCATGATGTTTGAAATCTTTGTCCTAGCGATTGTCAACGAACTGTATTTTAGCCGGATCCGTACTCCAGAAGTGCTGATAGAAGGTGAACGTCGGCTGCAGGCCAAAATGCAACTACTGAAACAGTACGATGCTTCGCAGGATTCAAATGATCCGCCATTTCTGGTATCTGATTTTGGTACCCGCCGCCGTTACAGCTTCGAGTGGCAAAAGCATGTGGTGGAAGAATTTAATAAGGCAGCGCCACAAGTCTTCCGTGGAACCAGTAATGTACTATTAGCCAAAGAACTGGGTATTACGCCAATTGGTACGATGGCGCATGAATTCCTGCAAGCTTTCCAGGCACTGGATGTACGCCTGCGTGATTTCCAGAAAGCAGCACTTGAAACCTGGGTACAGGAATATCGTGGTGATCTGGGAATTGCCCTGACTGATGTGGTCGGGATGGATGCCTTCTTACGTGATTTCGACCTGTATTTTGCCAAGCTGTTTGATGGCCTGCGTCATGACAGTGGCGACCCTTATGAATGGGGCGATAAAGCCTATGCCCACTATAAAAAACTGAAAATAGACAGCAAAACCAAGATGCTGACTTTCAGTGATGGCCTGAATCTGGAAAAAGCCTGGAAACTGCATCAGTACTTCAAAGATCGCTTCCAGGTCAGCTTCGGGATCGGAACGAATTTGACCAATGACATGGGACAGACACCGCTGAATATCGTGCTGAAACTGGTGGAATGTAACCGTCAGTCAGTCGCAAAAATTTCCGACAGTCCAGGAAAAACCATGACCGACAATGATACCTTCCTTGCGTATCTGCGTCAGGTATTTGACATCAGCGAAGTCGCTGAAAAGTAATCTCAATCAGCCGTCTTCAACCTGAGGCGGTTTTTTATGCAATGTCCTGTGTGTCAGGGTCTTTAGCATAAATTGTGATAAATAACCCAATAAAAACCGCATAATTGTAAAAATGAGCTGTGCTAAGATCAGACTGATTTGAACCAGAATACCTATGATAACGATGACAGCTTCAGCTTTTAATTTGGGTCTGCTGATAGAAACAGAAGACTTGGTGCCGCATCTGGGCAATGAAAAACTCCGTATTGTTGACCTGAGTCGTGCCTCTGTTTATGAACAGTTGCATATTCCGCATGCACTCCATTTACAGCCAAAAATGCTGGTTCGTCAGGAAGAGCAAGCTTTGGGTCTATTACCGGATCAAGAAGGCCTGGAGGCACTAGTTCGTTATCTGAATATTTCTCCTGAGCATCATGTCGTGGCTTATGATGATGAAGGTGGGGCTTGGGCAGGGCGTCTGTTATGGAACCTGCATTGTTTAGGATTTGAGCACACCAGCTTACTCAATGGTGGTATTCATGCCTGGTTAGCGGCTGGGCTGCCGACTTCCTCTGATCCGGTGAAGCTGGAGCCAGTCGAACAACTGGTGCAAATCAACCTGAACCAGGAAAATGCAGTAGGGATTGACTATGAAGCCCTACGTCAGCAGGTCGATCAAGGGCAGATCCAGCTCTGGGATTGCCGTACTGAAGATGAATATACCGGCCTGCGTCTGACAGCACGACGCGGCGGTCACATTCCGGGAGCACGTCATTTTGAGTGGAGTACTGCCCTTAACCGTGAAAATCATTTAAAATTACACCCTTTGCAGCGCACACAACAGCGCCTGGAACAACTGGGTTTTAATCTTAAGCAGCCTGTAGTGGTGTACTGTCAGTCACATCACCGCTCCGGGCTGGCCTATATCTTAGGACGTTTGCTCGGCTGGAAAATCCAGGCTTATGACGGTGCGTGGAGTGAATGGGGCAACCGCCTCGATAGTCCAATCGCTACAGGGGAGTTGCCATCTTGAGCATCACATCGCGTTTAAAACAACAATTATTTATCCAGGCTCAGAAAGTGGTGCCACAGCATCGTCTGTCTCGTGTGGTAGGTAAAATTGCAGCTAGTGAAAATCCGGTTGTAAAAACTGCGGTGATTTCTGCTTTTAAAGCCAAATACGGCATCGATATGTCGATTGCGGAGCAGACCAATGCCTTGAAGTTCAAGTCATTTAATGATTTCTTTACCCGCGGTCTAAGAACCGGAGTGCGTGCGGTTGACGCTGACCAGGGCAGTATTGTTTCTCCTGCCGATGGCGCCATTTCCCAACTCGGCAAGATTGAAAATGGTGATGTGTTCCAGGCCAAAGGTCAAAAGTTTACAGTTGAAAATCTGATTGCCGATCCACAACTGGCGCAGCCATTCAAAAACGGTGAATTTGCCACAGTATATCTGTCACCACGTGACTATCACCGTGTGCATATGCCATTTGCTGGCACACTGACAGAAACCCTGTATGTACCGGGTGAACTGTTCTCGGTCAATCAGACGACAGCAGAAAATATTCCAGGTCTGTTTGCACGTAATGAGCGCATGGTGTGCCTGTTTGATACTGAGCTTGGTCGTATGGCAGTGGTGCTTGTTGGGGCCATGATTGTAGCCGGTATTGAAACCGTGGCGACGGGTAAAGTAAAACCTTCAGGCCGGATTGAATTGAACCAGCATAATCTGTTCCTGGAAAAAGGTGCAGAACTTGGCCGTTTCTACCTGGGCTCAACGGCTGTCATTCTGTTTGAAGAAAACAAGATGCAATGGGATGAGAAGTTTAAAGCCAATTCAACAGTGTTGATGGGTGAAGCTTTAGGGCATACCGTTTAAGAAAATTCCTCCTGACCTTCCTTTGAAAAGGGAGGAATTAAAAGGTACAAAAAAAAGCGCCATCAGGCGCTTTTTTTAGATCTAGAATTTATTTATTGCTTCACAACAATCGAATCGATACCACTATGCTGCAAAGTCTGTTGTGCAATCACTGCCGCTTCTACAGAATCATAAGGGCCGGAAACCACACGGTACCAGACCTTGCCATTTTCAACGCTTCTGACCACATCCGCAGATAGGCCATTCAGGATAATCTCGGCACGGCGTGCATCCGCCTGATCCGGATCATCAAAACTGCGTACTTGTAGAATATAGGTCGCTACTGGTGCAACAGGTTCTTCAGTTACCAGTCCCGGCTCATTCACAGTTTCAGGTGCAGCTTCCTCAGTTCGAGGAGCTTCTACAATGACCACAGCATCCTGTTTATTGGTTTCAGGCACAGCCTGTTCAGGAATTGGAGTAACCTGCTGTTTCGGCAACAGGTCATAGAAGCGATAATCCTTGTTGGTGTCTTCCTCTTCATAATGCTGAGAAGTGATCTGATCATTGTTTGGTTTTACAGGTTCCCATGGCTTCCACAGCATGAGCGCCACCAGAAAACTTAACACGATTAAAATGATCACGAGTGTGCCTAACCATGCAGGAATCAATGGCTTCTTTGGCTTGTTCGGACGTTCAGATACACCGCGTTGCGTTTTTCCAAACACTGGGGATTTCCTCTTGTATTTATTTTACCAGACAGAGAAAGGCATAACCGGTGTTATGCCTTACTCTCTGCATCGTATGTGATCGTAATACAAATGTCATTATACAAATCACCCACTCCACAGGATATTTTTATGAACTAGATGTCAAATTGGACATCTAGTTCATAGTTTTGGCTGTCTGCTTGCATGCTTACTCTGAACAAAGTTCTTCGTCTCGCGTCAAATAGAAAAGTAATGCTTTACATTTCCACTTCGAGCCTAGCTCTCGTCTTGCGAGTCTGCAAAGCAGTGCTTTGACTATTTACCTTCTTGTATCAATGTAAAAGCAGTGCTTTACATTGATTCAGGAGCTGATACGCCAAGAAGTTCCAGACCATTGCGTAGCACTTGACGTACATTTACAGACAACAGCAGACGAGCTTGAGTCAGTTCAGCATCATCACCGAGTACTTTGTTCTCATTGTACCAACCATGGAACAATGCAGCCAATTCTTTCAGATAATTACCCACCTGGTGCGGTTCATAGCTGTTTGCAGCACGAAACACAATCTCAGGGTAGGCTGCCAGTTTTGCCAAGATTTCAGTTTCAGCATCCAGCTCGAGCTTAGCGGCCAGACCACGTGCAGTCACAGCATCAAAGTTTACGCCAGTCGCAACCGCCTTTTCTAACATACGGCAGATACGTGCATGGGCATACTGGATATAGTACACAGCGTTGTCCTTGCTTTGTGACACTGCAAGGTCAAGGTCAAAGTCAATGTGCTGCTCAGACTTACGCATCACATAGTAGAAACGTGCTGCATCATTACCTACTTCTTTACGCAGGTCGCGTAAAGTCACGAACTGACCTGAACGAGATGACATTTGCACCATCTCACCACCACGCCATAAGCTGACGAACTGCACTAACAGCACAGTCAGTTTCTTCGAATCATAACCCAGTGCATCAATTGCAGCTTTTACACGTGCGATATAACCGTGGTGGTCTGAACCCCAGATATCAATGATATCGGTATAGCCACGTTGTAGTTTATTTAAGTGGTACGCAATGTCTGATGCGAAATAAGTCGTTTGACCATTACGGCGTTTGACCACACGGTCTTTTTCATCACCAAATTCAGTTGATTTGAACCAGATATTGCCATCTTTTTCGTATAAGAAACCACGTTGATCCAGCGTTTGTAATGCTTCTTCAATTTTTTCTGTCAAAGATGCTTCGCTGAACCACTGGTTGAAAGTTACGCCAAATTCACCAAGGTCATCTTTAATGTCATCAAGAATCGCTTTAAGCGCTGCTTGATGGAACACGCGGTAACCTTCGCCAATTAAGCTTTGAGAATTGAAGATCAAGCCATCGATATGTTTTTCTTTATCGCCTGAAAGTACGACTTTATTGCCTTCAGCATCCGGTTCAGCCGCAAACTGCACATCTTCAGGTACGTCTTTGTAGACATCTGCCACCGGGCGTACATAGGCATCGCCATCCTGGTCGATAATGCTTTGTGCGATTTCTTTAACGTAGTCACCTTGATAGGCATTTTTCGGAAATACCAGTTCTTGGCCAGTCAATTCCAGATAACGTAAATAAGTTGAAGTCGCCAGAATATCCATTTGACGACCAGCATCATTCACATAATATTCCCGGTCAACTTTCGCACCTGTTGCCTCTAACAGGTTCGCTACGGTCATACCATATGCAGCACCACGGCCATGACCCACATGCAGGCTAGAAGTTGGATTCGCAGAAACGAATTCCACCTGGATGCGTTTTTCCGCATTGGCCTGGGTACGACCATAAGTCGCTTGTTGCGCCTGGATCTGGTCCAGAACCGCGAAACGCTGGTCAGCATTCAGGAAGAAGTTAATGAAACCCGGGCCTGCAATCTCGGCTTTACTGATATCTGCAACTTCTGGCAAGGCAGCAAGGATTTTTTCTGCTAAATCACGCGGCTTCATACCCGCAGCTTTAGACGCGATCATGGCAATATTTGATGCAAAGTCACCGTGGCTACGGTCTTTGGTACGCGTCAAATTACTTGTATTGTTCCAGTCAGATGGGAGTACGTTTTGTGCCTGTAAGGTTTGCACTGCATGATCGAGAGCTGCTTGGATTGCCGTATTCATAATCAGTCGAAAATAGATATCGCAGAAAAACAGCAAATATAGCAAATTTCCGACTCTTTAGGTAAAACCATTTATGGGGAATAAAAAATATACGATCGGTAGCTGGAAGATTTATACAGAATTGTCATTTATTCGTTCGTATATCACATAAACAATATCGTAATAAGCAAGTTGCAAAATTTGCTATAAAAATGAATTCTTAATCACTAAAAATAGCCTATATTAACCCGACTGAAATAACAAAAAGAGCTTGCAGTGGATTCGCAACAACGTCCGGTTATCTTTGGCAATATTCCTAAACTTCCCGCTAAATGGGCACTGATAATTATCCCTTTCATCCTGTCCTGCCTGATGAGCGGTATCATTTCTTTCATTAATATGCTGCGTACTTTGGGCTGGATTGAAGGTTTTATTACCTTATGGCTGCACAACTGGATGATTTCCTGGGCGTTTGCTTTTCCGATCGTGCTGCTATTGTTGCCATTCGTACGTAAGCTCACTGGCCTGTTGGTGGATATGAGTGGCTCACAACTGCCGAAGTAGATTGATTGATTGCATAAAATTCACGCGTTGATTGAGTTGATTTACCTGCCGATGTTGAAAAGTATACAGCTGGCCCGAATGATCAATTTTCAGGACTCTGGCTTGCACTAGAGCAAGCAGGAAGATCTCCAGTTTTTTGAGATTAAGCAGGACAAAAGGATTACCAAGATTGTTCTAGCAGGAACTACACCTGACCTTGTACTGCTTAAAACACGCTTAAGGTTTCGTAGGATTATTATCTGACAAATAGAAACTTGGACGATAGCTCAATCCCTGAGATTTGAGCATACCCTAAGAATCAAAGCACATATTCGACAATGGCCCGGATAATGCCCAGTACCAGGCCGATAAAGGCCCCGACCACCACGCCGTTGACCCGGATCATATGCAGATCGCCACCGACCTCATTTTCAATCTTGTCAATCATTTCACGTGAATCCCACTCATGAATCCGTTCACTGATAAAACGGATGACTTTCTCGCTGTATTGATCACTTAAGTCAACTGCCATATTACTCATACGATTATTCAGTAATTCACGCACTGAACTGTTGGAAATGATATTTTCACCCACTTGCTGAATGGCAATACGTAGATTTTCTGCAATACCGGAATCCGGTTTTTCCAGATCTGCCTTGATCGCATCACAGAGAATCACCACGGCACCACTAATGAAGTTCAGTACCTGTGGGCTGTCCAGCAGGGCATCTTTAGCAGAATTTAGACGCTGACTGGCATCGCTATCATTGTCAGCCAGTTGCAGCATCAGCTGATGGGCAGACTCTTCAATCTTCAGGCGCCAAGGATGATCCGGATCTGCCAGCATGGCTTCGATGCGCTGAATTACCGAGTCGATACTGCGCTGTTGCACGTCAATCCCGATCCAGCTGGCACCCTTTGCCAATTTCCACACCCCCATTTCCTTAAACAGGGTACGGGTCAGTTCACGGGTCTGCTCCGGATGAGACGTCATCCAGGCATGTACCAGATCCAGGCCACGTTGCAGAACATCCTGATGAAAATCATTTTCCAGTACAGCGCGCAACATCTCACTGGCCAGATGATTGATCTGGGTGCTTTTCACCCATTGCACACTATTGCTCTGAATAAAGCCGGAAATCTGTTCCTGACCGACAAATTCAAAGATCCGTGGAGCAGTCTGCTGGATGACCTGAGTCACCTGACGGTTATTCTCCGGATTTGCCAGCCAGCGGCCTGCTGCCAGGCTCAGGTCGGTACTGGCCAGACTACGCTCCACAATCTGTGGAGACAGGAAGTTTTCCTGCACAAAGCGACCCATCGACTCGGCAATACGGGCCTTATTGCGTGGAATGATCTCGGTGTGGTCACGCAGAAACCTGGGAATGGGTAACTTGCCAAAAGGATTGCGGAACAGAACGGTAATTGCGTACCAGTCTGCCATTCCACCTACCACACCTGCTTCTGCAGACAGCATCAGGATATGGATCAACCATACATATTCTGGCAGTAATTTGGCAGCGACCATCAGTGCCAGCCAGGTGACGACAGCCACAATTAAAGCAATGGTGGCAAAACGTTTACTACGTTGCAGGCTCGGTGAACTGGTCTCTGTCTGCATAAAGACTCCTATTTAGTCATAGTCACGGGCTGTGGCTGCAGTATCTCACCTGTTGGGCTCAGACCATATTTAGCGCCGAGCGATTGTAGAATCAAGCGAGCATCGAAGGCATCTTTGGGGGCCTGTGCCTGTTTAAAGCATTCAATCGTATAGGCAATCTGTGCTGGCTCTACAGTGACACGATACGGCATGTCATAGAAGGGATCAGGCCAATAAAATGGATGCCGGCGATAATAGCCATAGGGATATGGCATGGGTGTGGGATAGACGATTGCTTCACGCGGAGGTCGTTGGGTACGGTTGCTTGGATCATCCAGCACCCGAAAGAACTGGAATCCATTCTGTACAGTTGTCTGGGCCGCCTTAACCAAGGTAATTTCTTCAGCTGTCCCAAAGCTCATGTTTGGAAGTGCCTTGAAACTGATCCGGTAAGTCTGGGCATTGAGAGGTGTAGTACTGTACTGGCCGAGCTGGTCAAAGGTCAGTGGTTTGGAAGGGGTGGTTGCACAGCCTGAAAGCAGGGCAGTGCTTGCAAATGCTAAGGCGATGATGGTCTTTTTCATCTTCGTTCTCCTGATGGGGTGATCCAGCGACAGCAGTACCTGAAAATTCCTAGAAACTGCTATCCGGCTGGGTCAGGAAACTTAATTCTTCCTCGGTAGATTCACGGCCCAGAATCTGGTTGCGATGTGGGTAGCGTCCAAAGCGTTCGATAATGATTTTATGCTTGATTTCATATTCGAGATTAGACGGGTTACCGAGGCGTTGAAATAGTTTGAAGGCATATTCATGAATCAGTCTGGATTCACTGTGCATGAACGGCATATATAAAAAAGCCCGCTGTTCCGGACTGAGTTGCTTGTCCAGATCCAGGCTAATGGCTTCCTGTGCCAGAGCTAGAGCCAGGCTATCCTGGGCAAAAGCACGTGCAGTACCCCGAAAAATATTGCGAGAAAACTGGTCCAGAACAATGATTTCTGCCAGACGGCCTTCAGCAGTTTTACGCCAGGACCATAATTCAGCCTGACTTGCCTGTTCCAGAATTTCTGAAAATTGCTCAGTCAAACTTTGGTCGAAATGGTCGCTTTTGGCAAACCAGTTCGGCTGGGTTTCGGCACTAAACCAGAAGTCCAAAATATCTTGATAATTCATAAGGTTTACAATTCGTTAGCATTTATTCGTTAATAAAATCACAAATTTCACATGTCTTATAGAGAAAGTTTGTGTTAAAAATTTGCGGAATTAAAATCAATGATTTGCCTGAAAAGCAGGCAGGGTGTAATGTGCGGATCTAAAATCACGTTATACTCTTATAAAATGATGATTTTATATTAATAGTTTAGCCCATTAAGCGAGATTGTAATGAGTCAACCTGAATCGACCAGCCAAGCTGTATTACCAACTTGGGTGGATTCGTCGCTCATCAAGGGGATGCTGCGCGGAATTGAGCGAGAAAGCCTGCGTATGCAAGGTAATGGCTTTCTGTCGCAAAGGCCGCATCCTGTAGCACTAGGTTCAGCCCTGACTCATCCGCATATCACCACTGACTATTCTGAAGCTTTGATGGAGTTTATTACTCCGCCAAAAGACAGTATTCGTGGCGCTTTGGATTACCTGATGGATATCCATGCCATCGTACATCGCAAACTGGAAGATGAAGAAAAGCTGTGGCCGATGTCGATGCCATGCATGCTCGACAGCAGCGATGACAGCATTCCACTGGCGCAGTACGGTTCTTCCAATATTGGTTTATTCAAGACACTTTATCGTCGTGGTCTAGGTGTGCGCTATGGTCGCCGTATGCAGACCATTTCAGGCGTACATTATAATCTGTCTTTCCCGGATCATTTCTTCGAGGCGCTACAGGCCAACGAAAGTGACGCGTCACTGCGTAACTTAAGCCTGCAGGATTACCGTAGCCACCGTTATATGGGGCTGATCCGTAACTTTATCCGACTGACACCATTGGTGATGTTCCTGGTTGGTGCTAGCCCGGCAGTGTGCCAATGCTTTATGACCGGACGTGATCATCAACTGTTGCCACTTACTCGTGGCACCTTATATACCCCATATTCAACTGCATTGCGCATGGGCCGTTTTGGTTATCAGAACTCAGCCCAAAAGCAGCTCGGTATTCATTACAACAACTTGCAGGACTATCTGGAAGGTCTGCAAAAAGCAGTTAAAACACCATATAAACAATTTACCCGTCTGGGCTTTGAAGATGCAGCAGGGCAACCAATCCAGATCAATGATCATGTGCTACAGATCGAAAATGAATATTACAGTCTGGTACGTCCAAAGCAGGTGCCAGAAGCCGGTGAAACTCCATCACAGGCACTGGCAAATCGTGGTATTGGCTATGTGGAACTGCGTGCAGTGGATGTCAATCCATACAGCCCGATCGGGATTGATGAACATACCGCAGGCTTCCTGGAAGTAGTTGCACTGTACTGTTTATTGCAGGACAGCCCGGCACTGCTCAGCGATGAGCAGGACATCATCGAAAAGAATCAGGCTGAAGTGGTCAATCGCGGTCGTGCTCCGAATGCGGCTATTCTGGAAAATGGTCAAAAATATCTAATCGAAGACTGGTGTGGAGTTCATCTGGCGCGCATGCAGCCGCTGGCAGAATTATTGGATGCAGCATATGGCAATAATCTTTACACGACGGCCATGAAGACCATGCAAATCCGTGTTGATGAAGTCGATGCGACACTTTCTGCGCTTGTGGTGGGTGATATTCGTAAGCAGGGTGGCATGTGGCATTTCGGCCAGGTGCTGGCACAGCAGCATGCTGCGGTTTATCAAGCGCATCAGCTCAGTAAAAAAACCACTGCATATTTTGATGAATTAGTACAAAAGTCCTTGCAGCAACAGCAGGAACTCGAGCAAGATAGCAGCATCAGCTTTGCTGAATATCTCGCTCAATTTCGATTAAAAACAAGAGGATAGACCATGAAATGGGATTACCACTTCGTGAGTGGTGCGTTATTTGCCGCATCCGTGATGGGGATGGCATTTGCATTATATCTAGAACATGTGCAGGGTCTTGAGCCTTGCCCGTTGTGTATTTTTCAGCGTATTGGCCTGATTGGTCTGGGGATTATTTCTTTCATTGCTTTCTTGCATAATCCGAAAGCAAATGGCATGAAACGCCTGTATGCCTTTTTAGGATCAGTGAGTATTTTGTGGTCCGCAGGTGTGGCAGCACGTCATGTCTGGCTGCAAAACCTGCCGCCGGATAAAGTCCCAAGTTGTGGTCCGGGTCTGGATTACTGGCTGGAAACCTTGCCAATGAAGTCGGTGTTCCAGCAGGTACTTAGCGGTTCAGGTGAATGTGCCAAAGTGGACTGGACTTTTCTGGGGCAGTCTTTACCGGTCTGGTCACTGGTATTTTTCTGTATCTTGTTGCTGGTCAGTTTATGGCAGTTATTCCGTAAATATCAGACGGCGCCAGTCAAATGCCTAAGAGATAAATACTGATGCAAATAAAAGCCCTCATTTGAGGGTTTTTTTTATAACTGAATCAGGTCAGAGCAATGCCTTCAATACTTTCCAGATCCATCATATATTCATGGATCTGGTCAAAGACTTTGTCCTCCACACTCGGATAGAACCAGCGCACGATCTGTTCAGCCACTTGTGGGTGAAACCGGATTTCAAAATGGTTCAATCCATAGAAAATCGCTTTATGGGAGTCTGGAACTTTCAACTGAAAACGCGGGTTTGGATGTTCACCGAGCGCACTTTTGACACTGACCAGATAATCCCCAATCACATTGCGGGTGCGGTTATGCCGGTTTTCATATTCAATTGTACCGGCCACCAGATAGGTCTGGATATGCGACGGAATCGGTGCCGGTTTACGGTTATCATCCATCAGGCCAATTCTGACTTCATTATGTTCCCAGTCATCATCCCGAACACTGCCGTGGCGCAGATCCAGAATGCCATTACTGCGGATATTCACCACATGACCAATAATCTTTCCAAACGGGAAGCGTCCCAATTTATCCTGCAGGCTAAAACCAAAGCGCTCTAATGCTGCACCATGATGTGGTGAGCCGAGACAGACCAGATTGTCGACCATATTGACCCATTCATAGACATGCTGTTTGCCATAGAACAGGGCACTACGAGCGACTAATCCGCCCATACTGTGTCCGATCAGATCAATACTGGTAATGCCGGGATTGCGGGTGATCAAGTCATGCAGGGTATTGGCCAGACTACGGCCATTAGCGGAGATACGGCGTCCGGAATTATAGTTGAGGTACAACATGGTATTGTTATCACGCTGCGTTAGCAGCTTTTCACCAATGCCTTCATGCTTATGATTGGACCAGGTCAGATGATTCATGCATAAACCATGCACGAAGATAGTAATTCGACCCGTCAATTCGCCCTGCTGTAGTGAGGTATAATGATCATAAACCACCATCGGCAACGCCATCGGATTTTGATGCTTGATCAGATAGTCGCCAATGATGCCATTTAGCACACCAACCAGAAAATGCAGGCTCGGCGTCAGCGGCTTGTCATGCAGACGTGGGAATCTGGTAATAATACGGCGCAGTCCAGGGGCAACCATGGTATTGCCGTAGTGGAACAACAGGTCATAGGAACGCTGATAGAGCCGGACAATGGCAGGCAGGTTCTGGATTTTTTCTGAATGACGTTCACTTAAACCAAAGAAACTATATAAGATTTCACGCTGGATAGTCTTGATCAGTTCTTGGGCAACATCATTAAACCGCATGGTAACAAGCTGAGCAAGTCCTTCCAGTACATCTGCCTGGGTAGGAGGAGTACGATCCCACTTGCAATAGGTTTCATGCAATGGCGTTAAGCTTGTCATCGGATCCGTTCCTTTCATCAATGCGAATATCTGAGACCTTTCTTTTTAAAGATGTTCGCGGTATAAATTCTTCTGAACTTTGATGTTTCTAATTTTTCTGGGAATATTCTTAAAATACCGAGGAACGTGAAAAACTGCGGTGTTTTTTGTCGGACAATTCACCAAAAACAGATTAGATAACGATGATCCATCTCTCATATATAAAATAGATTTTGATTAAAACATAGGCGTTTTTTATTAATAATTGATGAATGTCATTTACTTACACGGCTTTCGAAGCAGCGCTGCCTCGATCAAGGGCCAGCTGCTTCAGCAGTATTGCGAAAAAAATCCACAAATTCAGGTGCATTTGCCAGATCTGAACATGTCACCTGTGGATACTATTCAGCACATGTCAGCGCTGATTGAGTCACTGGACCATGTAAGCTTGGTGGGCAGTAGCCTGGGGGGATTTTATGCGACACATCTGGTCGCCAAGCACAGTGTGCCGGCTGTACTGATCAATCCGGCCATGCGACCATGGCAGCTGTTCCGCGAACTGTTCGATGATGAGCTGCCATTACAGGTGCATCCGAACTGGCGTCTGGATGATTCACATCTTGATCAGCTGGAAGGACTGGCACTGCCAACTGCACAAGATGCAGACAAAATACTGGTACTGTTACAACAAGGCGATGAAGTTTTGGATTATCGTGAAGCACATCGCTATTATAGTGCTGCTCATCCTCCGGCGATGCTGATGACTGAGGCCAATGGCAATCACGGGATGGATGATTTTGCGGAGAAAATTCCGCTGGTGTTACAGTTTTTATTGGACTGCATAAAAAAGGAAACCGAATAACGTGTCTCAATATACGGCTCAATCTCTTGAAGTTCTGTCTGGTCTGGACCCGGTCCGTCGTCGTCCGGGCATGTATACCGATACCACTCGTCCGAACCATCTGGCGCAGGAAGTGATTGACAATGCTGTGGATGAGGCACTGGCCGGACATGCCAACAAAATTACCGTGACAGTCTATAAAGATGGCTCGTTATCAGTCGAAGACAATGGCCGTGGTATGCCAGTGGATATTCACCCGGAATATGGTCAGAGCGGGATTGAAATCATCCTGACTAAACTGCATGCCGGTGGCAAGTTTAGTACCGATAATTACCAGTTCTCTGGTGGTCTGCATGGTGTCGGGATTTCAGTGGTCAATGCGCTGTCGACCCGTGTCGAAGTAGCCGTACAACGTCAGGGTAACCTGTACAAAATGGCCTTTGAAAATGGTGAACCGACAGGTCCGCTGGAAGTGCTGGCAGGTAAGGCACCCAAACGCGCGTCTGGGACTACGGTGCAGTTCTGGCCAGAAGCCAAATACTTCGATTCACCAAAATTTGCCCTGAAAGCGTTAAAGCATAATCTTAAAGCCAAAGCTGTTCTGGCCGCGGGTTTAGAGATCAATTATATCGATCAGATTAATGATGAGAAGATCACCTGGCAGTTTGAAAATGGTCTGGTCGATTATCTGATGGATGAGCTGGAAGACCGTGAGATCATCCCAGCACCCGCTTTTGTTGCAACGGGTGATGCCGAACGAGCCAGTGCTGAATTTGCCATTTGCTGGAATGTTGAAGGTGGCGAAAGCATCCAGGAATCCTACGTCAACCTGATTCCAACTGCGCAGGGCGGTACCCATGTCAATGGTCTGCGTTCGGGTGTGACTGATGCGATGCGTGAATTCTGTGAATTACGTAATCTGTTGCCGCGTAACATGAAGCTGTCTGCCGAAGATGTCTGGGACGGCGTGAACTATATCCTGTCACTGAAATTCCAGGAACCGCAATTCTCAGGTCAAACCAAAGAACGCCTGTCGAGTCGTGAAGCGGTCGGGGTGGTGCAGAATATTGCTAAAGATGCCTTTGCATTATGGTTGAACCAGAATTCAGATATCGCCATGCAACTGGCTGAAATGGCCATTTCCAAAGCAGGACGCCGTCTGAAAGCGGCCAAGAAAGTTGAACGTAAGAAAATTGTTGCGGGTCCAACTTTGCCGGGGAAACTGTCGGATTGTGTAGGCCATGATCTCGATCAATCTGAATTATTTATTGTGGAAGGTGATTCTGCCGGCGGTTCAGCCAAGCAGGCGCGTGACAAGAATTTCCAGGCGATCATGCCAATTCGAGGTAAGATTCTGAATACCTGGGAGGTCTCTTCTGATGAGGTGCTGGCGTCTCAGGAAGTACATAATATCGCGATTGCCATTGGGGTGGATCCGGGTTCGGATGACCTGTCTGAACTGCGCTATGGCAAGATTTGTATTCTAGCCGATGCCGACTCGGATGGTCTGCATATTGCAACCTTGCTGTGCGCACTGTTTGTGAAACATTTCCCGACGCTCGTCGAAGAAGGCCATCTATATGTCGCAATGCCGCCTTTATTCCGGATTGATGACAACAAAGACGTGCACTATGCTTTGGATGAAGACGAGCTAAATAGCATTCTGAAAAAATGCAAAACCAAGAATCCGCAAATTACTCGATTCAAAGGTTTGGGTGAGATGAATGCCAGCCAGTTACGTGAAACCACACTTGATCCAAACACACGTCGTCTGGTGCAACTGGACCTGGATGATGCCCATCATACCGCAGGTTTACTGGATAAATTGCTGGCGAAAAAACGTGCCAGTGACCGCAAAGACTGGTTAGAGCAAAAAGGTAATCTGGCAGATCTGGTGGTTTAAACTACCGATTTTAAGCAATCAAAAAATCCCGCCAGAGCGGGATTTTTTATGAATCAAGATTAGACATCGCATAAAGAACAGTTAACGCCGCGGCAATTATGTAAAACCGAGCTGCGTGCGCTATTTTTGTTGGTACCGGGTCCTTCTACCAGAGGCCCTGCAAGTTGTTCAGCACCTGAACCCGGACGCCATTTGCTTTTCATATTAATTTGCTGATGACCGGTGATCATCGGTTTAGCCAAGGTTTGCTGTTGGCAATAATTACATTCAATCGTATCGGTTGAGATACGGGCAATTGGAACCCGTTGTTCAAAAATCCCCTCGCAATGCTCACAGCGGAAATCATATAACGGCATTTCTGTACTCCTGTAGCATGAAGGCCTCAAATTAAAAAGACGGGTAGCCGAAGGCTTTAGGTTGGATGACTACCCGTTGCGAAGCTAAAACAACAATAAATTGTAAAACTAGCGTTTATGCCCCCAGAATTTGTCATCGTTCAGTGCACCCTGAGGAAGGATGTTCTGCTCGAAGATTGAAGTTGGCAGAGATACGGTACATGCACAGTTTGGAATATCCACGATGCCACCGATACGGCCTTCAACTGGTGCCGCAGTCAGTAACATGTATGCTTGTGAACCGGTAAAGCCAAAGTTTTCAAGGTATTTGATCGCTTTTAAACACGCCTGACGATAGGCCACAGTGGCATCCAGATAATGGTTTACGCCATCTTCAACGCTGATGCCTTCAAAGGTCAGCCACTGGTCATAAGCCGGACGGACATTACTTGGCACAAAGATTGGAGAATCGATATTGTACTTTTCCATACCGCCCTTGATCAGGTCGAAGCCGACACGGGTAACACCATCCATTTCGATCGCGCCACAGAAACCGATTTCACCGTCTCCTTGCGAGAAGTGCAGATCGCCCATCGAGAAACCGGCACCTTTTTGATAAACAGGGAAATAGATACGGCTACCTGCTGCCAGGTCTTTAATGTCCGTATTTCCGCCATGTTCACGTGGTGGAACAGTGCGCGCAGCTTCTGCTGCCATACGGTCGAATTCGGCACCTGTTACGCCACGCAAAACGGCAGTACGCGGATCAGGTGGGTTGGCTTGGCCTTTAGGCACCAATAGTGCCTCACGACGGTTCCACTCTTTTAGCAGGTCATGTGAGGGTAAGGTTCCCATCAGGCCTGGGTGTTTGAGGCCGGCAATACGCACGCCCGGAATATGACGTGAAGTCGCAAATAAGCCTTTTAAGTCCCAGATGGCTTTGTCAGCTTCAGGGAAATAGTCAGCCAGGAAGCCACCGCCATTTTCCTTGGCAAATACGCCCGAGAAACCCACATCTGAAATTGGCTGAATGTCGAGCAGGTCAATTACCAGCAAGTCACCTGGTTCAGCACCTTCTACATAGAAAGGTCCGGTCAGTGGATGGGCACGGGTCAGGTCGACATTTTTGACATCAGAAATGTCATCAGTATCTTTAATCTGCGCATCGAGGAAGTCCAGACTTTCAATCAGGATTTCTTCACCCGGTTTTACCGAAGTCAGAAATGGCAAATCCGGATGCCAGCGGTTATGTCCAATTTCCGCCTGTTCTGCCAGCGGAACCCCCGGTTTAATTTTAATATGTTGCATGGTTTATCCCCTGTGTTGAGGTCGAATAAAGCTAGTTTTTGATGTTATTGCCCGTGTCATCCATGATGAACAGCGGATCTTCGATCACGCTTTCAACCGGAACTGACTGAACCTGGATCGCTTTGCCGTCATAATCAATGATTATCTGACCGGCTTCTGGATGCTGTATAAAAAACCTGGCGAGTTGTGGCTCAACCAAAACCCGAAAACGGCGACTCAAGCCTCGGGCACCGAAGCGAACATCGTGTCCGGTAGACAGAAACTGGGTGGCAGCGGGTGTAAGTTCAACCGTACGGCTCTGCTTACGGAGTCGCTGATTCAGTTTCTCGATTTCCAGACTGACCAGTGTTGGCGCGAAATCTGCTTCAACCGCTTCATACTGCAGAATACGCTCAATACGATTCAGAAACTCTGGATCAAACTTCTTGTACAGAGCGCGTTCGGTAATCTGGCTGTCATCCAGTTTGGCCAGTCGGGCCAGTTTCTGGATCGGTTTTGGAAGCTTGGTCAGCTGTTTTAAACGTGCCTGGGCGTCTTTGGCACCGACGTTACTGGTCATAAAGATCATGCAGTTTTTGAAATCCAGCACTTTGGTACCCGCGGTCAGCTTTAAGGTTCCGGTTTCCAGAACGTTGAGCAGACCGCGAATGACTTCGGTACTGGCTTTTTCAATTTCATCAAACAGCACAATACCTGGCTTGGAAAAACTGCCCTGAATATGGGCTTCATCAAACAGGGTATTGCCTTCTTTAGAGCCGACATAGCCTGGAGGGGCACCTGTCAGTGCTGCAGCATAATGTTCCTGTGCCAGTGTGTTCATGTCGATCCGGCAGAATGCATCTGGCTTGCCATGGATTGCCTCAGCAATCAGCCGAACCGTTTCGGTTTTCCCCACCCCCGTCGGCCCGAGCATCAATGTGACTGCCAGTGGCCGGGTAGGGGCATTAAAATCTGCCTTGACGGTTAAAAGCATGTTTTCAATTTCATCCAGTGCGGCACGCTGTCCGATGATATGACCACGTACATGCTGCATGACTTTTTCAGGATCAAAGCTAAAGCGAGAGGTACGTGCAATACGTTCTTTGCTCTGCATCTCATAACGCTGTTTGGCCAGAGTTTCCTGATTGGCACTGATGCGGTCGCTGGCAAATGTCATATCGAATACCTCCTCTCAGACCAAACTTAAGATGCTTCTTTTTCTAGGCCTTCATGTGGCAGATTGCCGATTGGGCATTCTGCAACACCGATGGTAGAGCGGGTAATTTTTTCCACGTTCTCTTGCGCTTTTTGAGCATCCAGAACCCAGGTTTTGTAGAAGTCGAATGGACAGTCCGCAACGCCTTTATCGCCGTCACCATTGTTATAGACACCGGTATAGCCGCGGTGCAGTAATTTAAATAAATGGTTTTGTGACTGGTCGTATTTACGTGCATCACGAATCTCATGCAGTGACAATTGTGCGTATTGAATGCCGTTTTCTTCCGTACCACATTCACCCAAGGTACGGCCGTCGAAGCCGACTACTGCTGAGTGACCGAAGTAGGTGTAGACCCCATCAAAACCGGTACAGTTGGCAACAGCAACATAAACGTTATTTGCCCATGCCATGCATTTCGCCATGTTGATCTGCTGATCTGCAGCCGGGTACATATAGCCTTGGCAACGCACGACCAGTTCAGCGCCTTTCATGGCACAGTCACGCCAGATTTCCGGATAGTTACCGTCATCACAGATGATCAGTGACATCTTGATGCCCTTCGGTCCTTCAGTCACATAAGTGGTATCACCTGGGCACCAGCCTTCAATCGGGCACCATGGGATAATCTTGCGGTATTTCTGAACGATTTCGCCCTTGTTATTAATCAGGATCAAAGTGTTATAAGGCACCTTGTTTGGATGTTCCTCATGTTGTTCACCGGTAATCGAGAACACGCCCCAGACGTTGGCTTCAATACAGGCTTGCGAGAAAATCGCGGTTTCATCGCCTGGAATGGTGGCAGCGGTTGCCATCATCTCGTCATGGTCGTACATAATGCCCATGGTGCTGTATTCGGGAAAAACAATCAGGTCCATACCCGGTATACCCTGTTTGATTCCTTTCAACATTTCAGCAATTTTTTTTGCGTTCTCAAGAACTTCCGCTTTAGTGTGCAAACGAGGAATTTTGTAGTTTACAACTGCCACACCTACTGTATCTGGGCTGCTTGAGATATCACCGTGACGCATTCAAATTTCTCCAACTCTTTTATCGATTCAACTTTATGATTCGAGTGTCGCGTGAAATGCGTCACAGCAAAATACGTTGAATTGCGTATATGGATGCGTAGACTAGAAGGAATTTTTAAATGTGAATAATCAAATAAAATATTAAAATCAGCTGCCGATTAATTAAGTGAAATAGAAATTAAAAATCCCCCGACGAATCGGGGGAGGTGGAGAAAAATTATAGCCAGATTAAACCAAGAAGATTAAACAGAGAGATATTTACTGATGGTGGTCTCATCAACATTTTCACGGACATTTTCATAAGCAAAGCGACCTTTGTCGATTACCAGGAAGCGATCGGCCATCGCCATGGTGAAACTCAGTACCTGCTCAGAAACCACAATGGTCAGATCACGCTGGTCACGGATTTCTTTCAGAGTTCTGGCAATGTCCTTGATGATAGAGGGCTGAATCCCTTCCGTCGGTTCATCCAGCAGCAGTACTTTAGGATTAGTCGCTAAAGCACGGGCAATTGCTAATTGCTGTTGTTGCCCACCCGATAAGTTTCCACCTTTACGTTTACGCATATCCCAAAGTACAGGAAACAGCTCATACAGGTCATCCGGGACTTTGCCGTTCGCAGAAGCCGGTAAACCGGTCTGTATATTTTCCAGTACGGACATGGTGGAGAAAATCATCCGACCTTGTGGCACATAAGCCACACCGTTTTCTACACGCTGGTAAGGATCCAGTTTTTCCAGATTCTTGCCATCCAGCCTGATTTCACCTTTGGTATTTTTAATATCACCAATCAGGGTTTTAAACAGGGTGGTTTTACCCATGCCGTTACGGCCCATGATCGCTACAATTTCCTTCGGCTGGATCTTCAGTTCCAGGTCGTGAATCACCTGACTTTGTTTATATCCTGAACACAAAGCATTAATTTCTAATAATCCGCTCATAGTGGCCTCCTTAGTGTCCCAGATAAACTTCAATCACTTTTGGATCATTTTGTACATCGTCCATTTTTCCGGCTGCCAGAATTTTGCCCTGGTGCAGTACTGTGACTTTGTCCGCAATGGTTTTGACGAATTCCATGTCATGTTCAATCACCAGCACAGAACGTCCTTTGCTGATTTCCCGTAACAGTTGCGCCGTCTGCTCACGCTCTGACACACTCATCCCTGCGACAGGTTCATCCAGCATGAGCAGCTCTGGGTCTTGCATGAGTAACATGCCAATTTCCAGCCACTGCTTCTGGCCATGAGAGAGCAGACCGGCGGAGGTATCCAGCAGGTCAGTCAGGAAAATCTTGCCAGCAACTTCACGAATACGCTCATCGACATCTTTGGTGCGTCTGAAGAACAGCGCACCAAAGACATTACGGCCACGCGGGAAGGACATTTCCAGGTTGTCATAGACCGACAAATTTTCATAAATATTCGGGTTCTGGAATTTACGCCCAACCCCTTTACGGACAATGTCGAACTCTTTCAGTTTGGTCAGTTCAATATCATTAAACTTGATCGTGCCTGACGTTGCTTTGGTCTTGCCGCAGATCAGATCCAGCACTGTGGTTTTGCCGGCTCCATTGGGACCGATCACCACATGGACTTCGTTTTTATCCAGATAGAAGTTGAGATCACTGACTGCCTTGAAACCGTCGAAGGACACGGTGAGATCTTCAATGACCAGAACCGGTTTATTCATTTCTACGCCGACTTTATTCATTTCACGCCTCCTTCTACAATTGGATCGATCGTTTTATCCGGATCACTACTTGGCGGTGGCGAAGTGCTGTCGATCGGTTTCTTTTTCAGGAACAATGGACGGACATATTTTTCATACAGACCCGCTAAGCCATTTGGTAAGAACATGACCACACCGATGAACAATGCACCGAGGAAGTACAGCCATATTTCAGGGAAGGCTTCAGAGAAGTAAGTTTTACCCAAGTTCACCAGAACGGCACCATACACTGCCCCAATCAGCGACAGACGACCACCGACTGCAGCCAGAATGACCATTTCAATCGAAGGTACGATGCCGATAATCGTTGGTGACATGAAGCCGACTTGCAGGGTAAACATCGCACCACCAATAGAGGACACCACAGCTGCGAAACAGAAAATGAAGACTTTGTACATGGCTACGTCATAGCCAGAGAAACGTACACGTTCTTCTTTGTCACGCATCGCAGAAAGCAGACGACCGAGTTTAGAACTGAGGACAAAACGGCTGATCATGATCACTGCAATGAGCAGCAGGGCATTGATGTAGTACAGGACATATTTGGCTTCATCGGTACGGATATCCCAGCCATGCAGGGTTTTCAGGTCTGTAATCCCGTTAATGCCGCCAGTGAAACCTTGTTGACCAATAATCAGAATGGTCAGGATCGCTACAATGGCTTGCATGATGATCGAGAAGTACACATCACCGACACGACGGGTAAACATCGCGAAACCGATGATGAAGGCAAGCAAGATTGGAATGATGATGATGGCAAACAAAGTAAACCCGAAGCTATGGAAAGGTTCCCAGAAGCCTGGCAAGCTGGTGATCTGGTTCCAGTCCATAAAGTCTGGAATTCCTGGCGTGGTTTGCGCTGCTGTAGATTGCATGTCTGAAGCTTCAAGTTTCAGGAACATGGCCATGCAGTAGCCGCCAATGCCAAAGAAAATCCCTTGACCTAAACTTAAGATACCCCCGTGTCCCCAACACAGAACCAGGCCGATTGCGACAAAAGCAAAAGTCAGATATTTACCCATCAGATTCAGACGGAAAATATCCAGGAACATTGGCATGACCAGCAGGATCAGTACGGCAAGAATCACCAGACCAATCGCACCTTCTTTACCGCCTAAAAAGGCATTCATTAGATTCTTCATAATATCTCTCCTGAATCCCTATTTACGTACTTTGATTGAGAAGAGACCCTGAGGACGCAGCATCAGGATAATAATGACTGTAGCCAGTGTCAGGACTTTAGCGACAGAACCAGAAAGGAAGAATTCCAGAATAGATTGTGCTTGCGCGATACTGAATGCAGAGGCAACGGTGCCAAGCAAGCTTGCAGCGCCGCCGAAGACCACGACTAAGAATGTATCGACGATATACAGCGAACCGGCTGTAGGACCAGTAGAACCGATGGTTGTGAAGGCTGCACCGGCAATACCTGCAAGCCCACAACCCAAGGCAAAGGTTAAGCTATCAACACGTTTGGTATTGATCCCGACAGCACCACTCATAAAGCGGTTCTGGTTGGTTGCACGAAGCTGTAAACCCCAGCGTGAACGGTAAATCAGAAAGTAGACAAATGCAGTGACACAGAGGGTAACGCCCACCAAGAATAGACCGTTGATTGGAATATCGATGGCTTCCGTCGGTTGATAAGAACCCATTAACCAGTCAGGTAAAGTCGGGCTGACTTCCTTAGGGCCGAAAATAGAACGGAACAACTGTTGCATGATGAGGCTTAAGCCCCATGTTGCAAGAAGTGTATCGAGTGGCCGTTGATAGAGCCGGCTGATCATGAGCCGTTCCACCATGTAACCGATAATGCCTGCTGTGAGGAAGGCTGCAATGATTGCAATCAGAAAATAGTAAGGTAAGAGTTGAGGGAAAAAACTTTCAGTCAGTGTGGAAATGAAAAATGTCGTATATGCACCAATGGTCAGAAACTCCCCATGTGCCATGTTAATTACGCCCATTTGCCCAAAGATAATTGCAAGGCCGAGCGCCATCAATAACAGCACACAGAACACAGAGAGACCATTAAAGCCTTGCATGGCAAATATTGCACCGAATTCTGCAAATGATAGATCCATCGCATCATCCTCCAAGCTTTAAAAAATTGTGTGGAATAAAAAGATCAGGAGAATGGCTTCCCCTGATCATGTGGCTGTTAACTCAGTAACCTTTAGGGAATGGGTTTGGTTTGATTAGACCTTTAGACTCGTAAACCACTTTAAATTGGCCATTTGGTTGCACTTGACCAATACGTGATTTGCTCCATAAATGGTGGTTCGGGTCAATTTTTACGTAGCCTTCAGGCGCGTTTTTCATTTCTAGGCCTTTAGATGCGGCAGTCACTTTCGCGACATCGAAGCTACCGGCTTTTTCAACTGCGGCTTTCCATAACCATGGACCAAGGTAGGCTGCTTGTGTTACGTCACCTACCACCGCTTTAGGGCCATATTTCGCTTTAAAGGCTTTTACGAATGCAGCATTATTGGGGTTATTCAGGCTTTGGAAATATTTCATTGAAGAGTAGAAGCCCTTCATGTTTTCGCCGCCAATCCCCAGCAATTCATCTTCAGTCACTGAAAGGGTAAGCAGTGTCTGTTTGTCGCCTGTTACGCCCGCAGCTTTCATTTGTTTGTAGAAGGATACGTTTGAACCGCCCACGACTGCTGCAAAGATGGCATCTGGTTTACGCAGTTTGGTTTTGTTGATGAGGGAGCCGAATTGTGTATGGCCCAATGGATAGTATTCTTCACCAACCACTTTACCTTTCAGTACTTTTTCGATGTGGGTACGGGCAATTTTCATGGTGGTACGTGGCCAGATGTAATCAGAACCAATCAGATAGAAGGTTTTGGCTTTTTTCTCTTTTGCCAGCCAGTTCAGTGCTTCAAGTACCTGTTGAGTTGCTTCCTGACCAGTGTAGATCACGTTTTTAGACTGCTCTAAGCCTTCATAGAAGGTTGGGTAATAAAGTAGAGAGTTGTTGCGTTCAATAATTGGCAATACGGCTTTACGAGAGGCTGAAGTCCAGCAACCGAAAATTGCAGCAACACGGTCTTTTTCAGACAATTTACGTGCTTTTTCTGCAAAGGTTGGCCAGTCAGAAGCACCATCTTCCTGAATAATTTTGATCTGTCGACCAAGTACACCGCCCTTTTTATTGATCTGTTCAATGGCCAGACGTTCTGCCTGGATTGAACCGGTTTCAGAAATCGCCATGGTGCCGGTTGCTGAATGCAACTGACCCACATACACAAACTTGTCATCGACTTTAAGTTTGGTGGTATTGACCTTTGCTGTTGCAGGAACGCTGGCATTGGTCAGTGCTGGTGCCAGCAGGAATGGAACAGCAAGTAAACCTGCCAGTAATCCAGATGTCTTTACTTTTGATTTCAAGCTCATGTCGGGTTCCCCTATAGAATTAGATGTGCTGATGCGCATAATCATTGGTTTGCGCTTGGTATGGAACTAAGCCTAAGGGGAGTTAAAAAATGAGCATATACGTCACTTTACGTATATAACCTTCAGTCGGATTATTTTTAGATACTGATAGGCTGGGCATAGTTATTGCTTTTAAGAGCAGATATTTAGCTTTATTTGATCTGTATGGACCCAACAGAGAATACCAGTCAGGCACCGCAGCGCGTCATTCATACCCGGCGTAAATACAATACCTGGGTGATCGATGAAAGTATTGAGGATTACGCCCTGCGCTATGCGCCTAAATCCGTCCGGAAATGGTCACTATGGACAGTGACCAACACGGCGCTTGCAGCCGTCAGTTTCCTGGCAATGGAGGCACTTGGAGCAACCATGCTCTGGCAATACGGTTTCAGTAATGCTTTCTGGGCACTGGTGGTTGTGGCAATTATCATTTTCCTGACCAGTTGGCCGATCGGCTATTATGCTGCCCGTTATAATGTCGATATTGATTTACTGACCCGTGGTGCCGGATTTGGCTATATTGGCTCCTCCATTACCTCGGTCATTTATGCCAGTTTCACCTTTATCTTTCTCGCCTTTGAAGCCGCTATCATGGCGCTGGCATTGGAGTTAGGCTTAGGGATACCCTTGAGTATTGGCTATCTGATTTCAGCACTGGTGATTTTGCCATTGGTGGTCAAAGGTATTGGCTTCATCAATAAGGTGCAGGCTATCACCCAACCACTCTGGTTATTTCTGCTTTTATTACCATGGTGCTTTGTCTTGGTGAAACAACCTGATTTGATCAACAATCTTGCATTCATTGAGGGCGCAAAAAGTCAGAGCGCTGCCTTTAATCTGTCTTTTTTTGGTGCATCCTGCACGGTGCTCTTTGCCTTGATCACCCAGATCGGAGAACAGGCGGATTATCTGCGGTTTTTACCCGATAAAAAACATATTCAGCGTAAATGGAATTGGGCAGTCTTTTTAGGTGGACCAGCTTGGATTCTAGGCGGATTTATCAAGATATTCATGGGTATGCTACTTATGGCGCTGGCAATGCAGTATCTGGTTGCCGATTCCGAACTGAGTAACCCCAATTATCTGTACTGGATTGCATATCAACAGGTGGTCAATCATCCCGGCATCGCTTTATTTCTGACTGTTCTATTTGTCTGCGTCGCTCAGATCAAGATTAATGTTACCAATGCTTATGCAGGGTCATTGGCCTGGTCGAACTTTTTTGCGCGTCTGACGCATAGCCATCCAGGGCGCGTAGTCTGGCTGGTATTCAATATCTTTATCGCTTTGCTGTTGATGGAGCTAGGGGTAATCCATGCGGTGGAGCGTGTGCTTGGCTTATACAGCAACGTGGCCCTTGCCTGGATTGGTGCCATTGTTGCGGATCTGATGATCTGTAAACCACTGGGACTGAGTCCAAAAGGAATTGAATTTCGACGGGCCTATCTATATGACATTAATCCGGTTGGAGTCGGTAGCCTGATCATTGCATCGGTCTTATCCATGCTGTGTTACTGGGGCGTTTTTGGCGAGATTGCCCGGTCCTTGGCCGGCTTTATCGCACTCGGTACGGCGATGTTATGTGTACCGCTAATTGCCTGGTTTACCAAAGGTAAATATTACTTGGCACGTCAAGAAAAGCCTGAGCTGGAACTGGTCGAAACCCAAACCTGTGTAGTCTGTGAGCATGATTATGAAACTGCAGACATGGCCAGTTGTCCAGCCTATAGCAGTCAGATCTGTTCTCTGTGCTGCACGCTTGAAGCACGTTGTCATGATCTGTGTAAGCCGCATGCACGCTGGTCTTCACAGCTCAGAGTTTTTGCAGCCTGGTTCCTGCCGAAATACTGGGTACAACATATTAATACCCGATTGAGTCTGTATATCCTGCTGATTTTTGTCTTGGGCGTGGTGTTGGCAGTTAGTCTGAGCCTGATTTATTTACAGGAGTCTGCCAGCCTGGGTGCTTTGTCACAGCAGCAGGATGCGCTGACAATGCTGTTCGTCAAAATCTATGCCGTACTGTTCCTGCTACTGTGTGTAGCCGCCTGGTGGTTAGTGCTGAATGATGAAAGTCGACGTCAGGCACAGCTGGAAAGTAATACCCAGACTCAACTGCTGATGGATGAGATTGAAGCGCATAAAGTTACCGATCGCCAGTTGCAGGATGCCCGCATTCAGGCTGAAAAGGCCAATGAAGCCAAAAGCCGTTATGTGATTGGTATCAGTCATGAATTACGAACACCGTTGAACAGTATTCTCGGTTATAGCCAGCTACTGCAGAAACAGGAAAAACTGTCTGAACAGGGCGAATCTGCCCTGGGCGTGATTAGCCGGAGCGGTCAGCATCTGACTTCTCTAATTGATGGTCTGCTGGATTTGGCACGGATTGAAACTGGTAAGATTTCTTTGGAAAATTCCAATATCGACCTGCCAAAATTTCTTAAACAGATCGTGCATATATTCGAGCCACAGTTTGCCCAAAAGCAGCTGAAGTTTGATGTGGAGATCAGTAGCAAGATTCCACAGTATGTCCGTATTGATAAAAAACGTCTGGAACAGATACTGATTAATTTGCTGGGTAATGCTTTGAAATTTACCCTGGAGGGGGGAGTCAAATTTAAGGTCGATTACCGTTTTCAGACCGCTTATTTTGAAATTCAGGATACTGGTTGTGGGATTGCTGAGTCGGATGTTGAGCGGATCTTCCAGCCTTTTGAACGTGGTCGTAATGTGGTACAGGGCAGTTTTGCCGGCACGGGTTTAGGGCTGCCAATCGTGAAGCTTCTGGTCGATATTCTTGGTGGCGAGCTGACCCTGAGTAGCCAGTTAAAACAGGGTTCAGTCTTTAAAATAAAACTGTATTTGCCTTCTAAATCCCTGATCCATCCGATCGCTGACGTTGCCTCTAATACTGTAACCGGTTATACCGGAGAACGCCGTAAAATACTGGTGGTTGATAATGAAGCGACCGACCGTGGCTTGGTTCTGAATTTTCTTAAACCCTTAGGTTTTATTTTAGAAGAGGCAGAATCAGGTTTAGCCTGTTTGCGTCAGGTTCCAGAATTTAATCCTGATCTGATTTTGATGGATTTGAGCATGCCTTTACTGGGCGGCTGGGAAACGGCGAAATTGCTGCGCCAGAATAAAATCACCAATGTACCGATTATTATTATTTCCGCAGATGCCAATGAGCGGATGATCAATCCGGAAACCGATGTTCTCAACGAAGACTTTTTAGTAAAGCCGGTCGATCTCAATTTATTATTAAACAAGATTGGCGATAAGCTGGGCTTAAGCTGGCTTCATCAGCATGAGCAGCAGACAGAACAAGAACAGCCTTCTGATCAGAAAGCACAGATCTCCACGCTGGTGGTTGAAAGCGAAAATGAACTGAACCCATCCATTTCATTGTTGAATGTGGCAGAGGTGGTCATTCAGTTGGAACAGTATTTAAGTATTGGTTTTATCCGGGGGGCAAAAGATGTCCTGCATGAATGTGGCCAGCACTTTGAACAATATAACGATATATGGCATCAGATTGAGCAGGATTTAAAACAATTTGATTTTAAAAGAGCAATTCAGCGACTTCATGAGCATGCAGATGTGCTGAAGTAGGGGTAAGGTGGACATGTTGGAAAGTATTTTGATTGTGGATGATATACCTGAAAATCTAAGTCTATTGCATGAGAGCCTGGATCAGGCTGGCTATCAGGTACTTGTGGCGACCAATGGATTTGATGCAATTGAAATTGCGCATCGCATTCAACCCGACATGATCCTGCTCGATGGCAGTATGCCGGAAATGGATGGCTTCGAAACCTGCACCCAGCTTAAGGCCAGTCCAGTAACTGAACATATCCCGGTGATTTTTATGACGGGTCTGACTGAAACCGAGCACATTCTTAAAGGCTTTCAGGCAGGTGGGGTAGATTACGTAACCAAGCCTTTAAATATTGATGAAGTTCGGGCACGAGTAAAAACCCATTTGTTACAGGCTCGTTTAATGCATCAGCAGCGACAAATGCTGGATGCAACCGGCAGTGCGATTCTATCGCTGAATCTGGAAGGTGAAATTATCTGGCAGACCCCAATCGTCAGTGAATTACTGAAAAATCATCAGGTGGATGTACAGCATTTTCAGTCCAGTTTAAATCAGTGGCTACAGGACTTGCTCAAGCAGCCAGATCAAGCACACTTACTGCATGGTCAGTACGGTCATGGCCATCAGCAGTTACAGCTTAACCTGCTCACCAAACTGTATGCAGGGCATATCTCTAAACATGTATTGGTGCAGTTGAAAGAGCAGACCCAAATGCCGAGCGCAGAGGAAATCGCGCAGGCTTGTCCCAACCTGACACCGCGTGAAGCAGAAGTGATGCATTGGGTCACGATGGGGAAGACCAACCGGGATATTGCCGAGATCCTGCAACTCAGCCCACGGACGGTAAACAAGCATCTTGAGCATGTCTTTGAAAAGCTCTATGTAGAAACACGGACGGCTGCGGTATTGCATGTCATGTCAGCCTGTCAGAATCAGGCAGTGGCTTAGTTTTCCCTTAGTAGAGAAATCTTTTGGAGGATTTACAACCTCACCCTAACCCTCTCCTAGAAGGAGAGGAGACTTAAAATTTTTATTTAGATCTCGGTATTTTCATTCCAGAGGAAATAGCCGCCATACTGACTTGGTCTAAACTCACCACCAATTTCTTTTCCTTGCTCAGTTAGAAGGTGTTTACCATTTTCATTGAGTTTTAGAAAACCTTTCTCTGTCATCTTATCGAGCAAATCAGCTGTTTTAATTTTGTGCTTTGCGGCGAGTTTAGACGTGGTAAGTCTAGAAAAAGTATTACTTTCTTCATCTACCTCAGTTTCTTTAGAACCAGATTCATTTTTCACTTCATCTAGACTAATTCGGACTTCTTCACTGATACGTATAACCCGCTGAGCTTCCTCGTAGGCTTCTTTAAAGACAATATCATCTTCGTATTTGCGAACCAGAATGCCCATCTCATTATTATTGACCTGACTAAACTCATAGAGATTTAAGCTTGAGATAATACATTCAGACTCATTGAGATAGCATTTAGCATGTAAGTTCTTACAGAAACTAAGACGGACATAATCAAGTTTTTGCAGCCATTTAATCTCTTCTGGATGTAGATCGCTCTTCCCATATACGATGCGAATATCAATTTTTAGCCGATCTTTATCTTCTAATAATTCTTTAATTCGATCATTCAAACGCAAGTATGGACTAATCAGGATTAAACGTTCTTTTGCACTCTTAATCAGCTCTTCCAGGAAGAAATTCGTTGCGCTAGTATTTAAAAATTTTGCCATCGTTTCCCTCTAATCTATTTTTATTGTCTGCGGTATATTAAATGATAATTTTTATAAAATTGAAGATTTATTCAACTTTCAAATAAACTCCACTCGCCGACACATTATGACCAAAACCACAACTCATGATGTTAGTTTCTTTTACATGAAGCTGCTGCCCAACTTTTGAATCAAATTTAAAATCCAAATCAATTTTACAGTCATCTGCACGATAGCTGGTTTGAGTTTTATTAAATGGCATGGTGGTCTGGAATTCACCGATATTTGGTCCATAAATCAGACTGCGAATTCCCATATATAAGCCATTAAATTCTATTGCATAGGACTTTGCAGTACGTTTCACTTCAATAGTATTCCATTGCCCAAAACCCGCGTAACGTACATATTTTCCAGACAGGTGAGAACTTTGCCTTGGGGCAGGAAGCTGTTTCAAGTTGAACTGGCTGTTTTTAGCGTCAGGATAGACAGAAAACCAGGCACGTGCCCATTGCGGTTTGCCTAGTTTGGCATAACTCAGACCAACATTATTAAACGCAGTACTAATTGCGTGCTCGGTAAAAGCAATGCCCCCATCTTCCACATTCATACTGCAAAAGCTTGACCATGCTGCCTGTTGTTCAAACTGTTCAACGGCCTGAGCATACTGTTTCTGATCATAGAATTGCTTGCCAGTGGCTGCATGGCTTTTGACCTTGGCACAACCAGCCCGTAATTCCTGTTGAAAGGGGGTATCTGAAAAACAAAGAGGACTCAAAGCAGTCAGAGCGATAGTAGCTAAAGATTTATACATGGTTTGCTCAGTTTTAATTCTTATTCTGAATAAAACACACAGCATACTTCAAGTAAATATTGGTCTTGTGATTAGAAGAGATTTCCTTCGATTTTGAAAGTTTCGGGAAACTGATAGACATCGCAATTATGTCCGGTACCAATCCGGTCAACCACGGCAAAATCACTGGGTGCCTCTAGGGTCAGCAGGGGATGATGCCAGGTACCTACCCGGTAATTGACCCCCTGTGTCCCATCTGTAATAAATGCACAAAGCTGAGACAGATCCGGAGTATCTGTATCCAAATTTGGCGCAACGATAATCAGGAACTTTTGTCCCTGCATGGGGATAAAGGCTTGAGAACCATTCGGATGTCGTTCCAGCATGGAGATTTCAAAAGGAATTTGAGTACTTTTAATATTTCTAAAAATACTGATCCCCGCTTTGGCATCTCCCATAATTTCAGTCATCACCAGTGCATGATAACGCTCGGTATGTGCATCGTTGATATGGAAATAGTCATTACCCTGACAGCTGATGACTTCACCAAAACGAGCAAAGTTTTCACTGGTTAATAGCTGAATTTGGATGGTATTTTTCATTCTTTTATATTCCTTTTGCTCGTATTTTTATGACAAGACTTTCTTGATTAATCTCACTATTTTATCCCTGTATATTAAGTAAGCAAGAAGGATACTTTGATGAAAATGTGAGTAGAAAGTAAATGAGCGAATTCGATCTGTCAGAAAGTATGGATAAAGTTTGGCAGTGAACCCGATTCTGAGATCAGGTCCACTGCCATCTGTTAAAACAGCTGTTCGATTGACCATCCTGTGGAGAGGGAGGGTCAATCGCATTAATCAGCTACCTTTCCCCATAAACGGATACGGCTAATACCGCCATCAGGAATCATATTCACACGGATATGTGAAATCTTTTCATGTGCCAGAATTTCATTGATAAAGCTATGCACATGATCCATCTGCATGGGCTGGGCTTCAAGCAGGAAAGGCCAGAACATACTTTGTGGAATCAGTTGCGGATCAGTCGCATCTTCTATATAGACAGCTTGAATGGAGACTTCTGCTGGATAGTTGCCTTTGAAGTGTGCAGTATCAATATCAATTTTTTCAATTTTTCCAGCTTGGCCTAAAGCCAGAATACACCAGTCAAAACCTGGAGCACGGCGGCGTTTAGTTTCCCAGCCATCGCCCATATTGATGCCACGGCCTGGGTTAATCAGGTTACGTGGATGACCAAAATGCGCATCACTATATGCAATCACACGTCCGCCATTTTCCAGTGCCAGCAGATCCAGAGTTTCATTGCTGTCTTTTAACTGAATCTGGACCTCCCCATAAACGCGTAGACGAGCTACACCACCATCCGGGTAGATATTTAAACGCAAATGGGTATAAGTGTTTTCTGAAGCAACTTGAAAAATATGATGCTGGCTTGGCCCTAATATACTGTTTGGTAAAATTTGGTGCCATTCAACCTGCTCCAGGTTCTGATCTGGTGCATAGCAGGCTTCAACTGCAGCGGAGGCAGGATAGTTGCCACTAAAAAAAGTGGTATCAATATCCAGTGCACTAATTTTTCCCGCAACACCGAGCTTTACAATTACCCAGTCATAGCCGGCATGACGCTTGCGGCGGGTTTCCCAACCATCCATCCATTTGCCATGATCATCGAACTTATCTTCGACAAAAATAGGTGCTGTAAATTGGAGCATGCGCTGTGCTTCAGCAAAAAAATCATCTGAACATTGCAATACTTTTGCACCAATACGTTCATCTGCCAGATTAGTAAGTTGCTGTAACTGTGCAGGTATTTCAAAAGCAGGTGCAAACAGGGTCGCCATATCAATCTTCCATTCTAAATTTATTCAACTGTCATTTTTTACGGGCTAAAGATAGCCAATGCCCTGTTTTTTTCTCCCCAAAACAAGGCAGTACTTTAAAAAATAATGCACAGCATGTGCCAACTTGAATCTGGGTATTTGAAACTATTCGGAAAATGGCACACTTTTCGCTTTGTCTCCCTGAGATGGATCAACATTTATGAACTTAGGGGGAACAATGAATATCACCATTATTGGCGCCGGGATGGCGGGCTTAACCACAGGCATTGCATTAAAGAAGTTCGGACATCAGGTCAGCATTTATGAGCAGGCCGAACAGATTTTGCCCGTGGGTGCTGCGATTTCTCTCTGGTCCAATGGGGTGAAATGCCTGAATTATTTAGGTTTAACTGACCAGGTCGCCCAACTGGGCGGGCAGATGGATAATCTGGCTTATGTTGATGGTCTGACTGGCGATGTTATGACCCAGTTCAGCCTTTATCCGCTGATTGAAGAAGTGGGGCAGCGTCCATATCCGGTCTCTCGTGCCGAATTACAGAATATGCTGATGGATGAATTTGGTCATGCTGATATTCATCTCGGTAAAAAAATGGTGGCGCTCAATGATGATGGACAACAGGTTACCGTTAGCTTTGCAGATGGTTCAGAAATTCAAACAGACTTGCTGGTTGGTGCCGATGGAACCCATTCCATGACCCGCGCTTATGTGCTCGGTGAAACTGTATCGCGTCGATATGCCGGTTATGTGAACTGGAATGGTCTGGTTGAGGTATCGGAAGATTTAGCCCCTGCTGATCAATGGACCACTTTTGTCGGTGAGGGCAAACGTGCTTCACTGATGCCGGTTGCAAATAACCGTTTCTACTTCTTTTTTGATGTGCCATTGCCAGTAGGACTGGAGAATGAGCGTAGCCAATATAAAACATTACTCAAAGAATACTTTAAAGACTGGTGTCCTCAGGTTCAAAAGCTGATTGAGGCAATTGATGAGCAGCGTACCAATCGTGTCGAAATTCATGACATCGAACCATTTGCCGATTTTTATAAAGGCAATGTCGTCATTGTCGGCGATGCAGCCCACAGTACAACGCCGGATATTGGTCAAGGCGGTTGCCAGGCGATGGAAGATGCGATCTATCTGGCTCGTGCACTTCAGATCAATACACTGGGATTACAGGACTCATTACGTCGCTATCAGAATAAACGCAATGAACGTGCAAATGAACTGGTGCTGCGTGCGCGTAAGCGCTGTGATGTCACTCATATGAAAGATAAAGAGGTAACAATGGAATGGTATGAAGAATTACGTCGTGAAAATGGCCCACATATTATGAAAGGCATTATTAGCAATATTATCGGTAACCCTTTGGACTGAAACTTGTATGAAAATTCATGATAATAAGCATATAAAATAATAACAATGATTGATCAGCAGAAGGGCGTAAGCCCTTTTTTTTTATCTCTGTACTTTCTTGTTGCAGTCAGTTTTTAATATAGAAAAATCTAAAGTGAATTTTGATCCAGGTTCAGCTGAAGCAAGACCAGATTACGCCACTGACCAAATTTTTCTCCCACCTGTGGCATATAACCCGTTTGAATAAAGCCAAGTTTTCGATGCAAATGAATGGAGGCTATATTTTCCGAATCAATTGCTGCCACCATGATATGCATGCCCTGCCTGCTGGCAATTTCCATCAAGCGCAATAACAACTGTTTTCCTATCCCTTGACCAGTATAGTCAGGATGTAGAAAGACCGCATGTTCAATTGTTTTAGAGAAACCCTGAATACTACGGAACTCATCATAATTGGCATAGCCAATGATTTTAGCTGTAGGCTGATGTTCTGCAACGAGTACCGGATAGCTCTGATCTTGAAGGGTTTTGAACCAGGCCTGTATATCTGACCATGCCATCGCAGTATGGTTCCAGGTGGCAGTACCGTTGATAATCTCCTGATTATAAATATTAAGGATACTTTCAAGGTCGTCTATATTGGCTGTACGGATCTGAACTGCACTCATTGAACCATCTACTGATTAAGTTAAATTAAAGAAATAAAAAAAAGCAGAACCGAAGTTCTGCTTTTAAGATAACATCTCTTAGAAGTGATACTTCACAAGAGCGCTGACATCGTGTTGGTCTAAACCTGGAATACCATATTTGTTATTCCACACAGAGTGCTCGACACCTAAGTAAAGTTTAGTCTCAGGAGAAATATGTTTGCCCAGATTCCATTTGTATTGTGAGGTCCAGTTTAATTCACTTGCGTGATCTTTTTCAGCAGTTGACCAATCCAGGAAAGCATCTGCCAGGAATTCTTCAGAACCGATTTTAAATGGCACTGCATAAGTGATGGTCATTTGATAATCATCTGGTGTGTCATCGTTGTCAGCTTTGTAGAAATTGATATTCGCATAACTTGTGTATGGAATATCAAGTGCAAAACCAATACCATATAAGTAGTTGTTAAAGTCAGTATTAGCGCTAGCGCTGCCTTCCCAAGTTGTCGCGATAAGAACGTCTTTAATTGGACCCAATTCAAGTTTTTGACCTGTTACAGCGCCCAGGCTTAAACGTGGTGCAACTTCGAAATAGGTTTCATTACCAAAGTCAGTATTACTACGGTCAGCAAAAGCAAAAAAATCGCCATACTTAAGACCTGCTGCATATTCAGCAGTAATCGTGGTCTGTTTGTTGTCATCACCTGCAAAAGGGACAGCATAGTTTTCACCATACAGACCTGTTAAGCTAAAGTCTTGCCAGATAGGTGCTGCTTGAGTAACAGCCGCAGTAGAAGCCAATGCACAAAGTGCTACGATTTGTTTAAGTTTCATTTAATATCTCTCCCCCAAGAAAGCAGATAAAGCATACAGATTAATAAGTAAAAATAAAGTGAAAATTGATCGCTAACCAACATTTATATATGCAATATTCCGACCAACTTTTTTAACCCAGGTTTAGTGGTGGCTATCTACTGCCGGTTCAGCATTGGCCAAAGTCTTAGTCTTAAACCAGTTTAAATGGTTGAATAAGATATTCAGTAAAATGGCCATTAAACAGGTTGAACTAATACCAGAGTGGAATAAAGTTTGAACCCATTTTGGAAAATCTGCATAAAAACTATGATCAATAATAGGCACCATGCCGGCAGCGATTGACGTTGCTACAATGATCAGGTTCTTTTGCTCGTTATAGTCAATCTTCGCTAAGGTACGAATACCACTGGCTGCAACTGTTCCAAATAACACCAAGCCTGCACCCCCCAGCACCGGTACGGGAATAGACGCAATTAAACGGCCCATAATTGGTAGCAAGCCCAGTACCACCAGAATAATGCCGCCTGCGGTCACAACAAAACGACTCTTAACTCCAGTAATCGCTACCAGTCCAACATTCTGTGCAAAAGCACTTTGCATAAACGAACCGAAGATAGGGGCTGCGGCACTCGACAGCATGTCCGCACGCAAGCCATCAGAAATACGGTCAGCATCGACTTTGGTGCCAACAATTTCACCAACTGCAATAATATCAGCCGTGGTTTCAGTCATGATCACCAAAGTCACAATCAACATGGAAAGAATGGCTGTCAGTTCAAAAGTAGGTATGCCAAAAGCAAAAAAACTCGGGAATTGTAACCATGCACCATCTGCCACTTTAGAAAAGTCACCAAAGCCGATTAAACCTGCAATTATGCTTCCTAATACAATAGATAGCAGAATGGACAAACGACGTACTGTGGCATTACTGGATAAATTCAGCAAAATCACAATAGCTAAGGTCATTAGCGCCAAGCTAACATTTTCTGCACTACCCCAGTTTTCAGCATTTTTGTTGCCACCCATCATCCAGCGTACTGCAACTGGCAGTAAGGACAGACCAATGATGGTGATCACACAGCCAGTGACTACCGGTGGGAAAAACCGGATAATTCTAGAGAAATAGGGTGCCAGGAAGAAACCGATCAGACCAGAGACAATTACAGCGCCATAGACTGCCTGCAATCCTCCTCCGGTGGTCACGATCGCCACCATAGTGGCTACGCCAGCAAAAGATACCCCTTGTACCAAAGGCAAACGAGCACCGACATATTTTACGCCTGCTGTTTGTAAAATCGTTGCCAGGCCACCTACAAATAGTGCTGCGGCAATCAACAGACCGATTTCCATACCACTCAGGCCTGCAGCAGTACCCACAATCAGGGGTGGGGCAATAATACCGCCATACATGGTCAATACATGCTGCAAGCCATAAGCCGCACTTTTTCCAACCCCTAAAAATTCGTGTTCGGGTGAGACAGTTTTTTCTTGTTCTGACATATAAAATCCTTCTCTATTCTGAATAATGAGCGGGCTAACTTAACTACCGCGATAGGTCGAATAAGCAAAAGGGCTGATGAGTAATGGAATGTGATAATGCTGAGCAGCATCTAAAATGCTGAAATGGATCACAGCCTTTGGGAAAAATGTAGCCAAGCCTTGGACATCAAAATAGGCTTTGGTTGCAAACTCGATGCTGTAGTCACCGGTGCTAATAATGTCTAAGCCAAAATCCGGCACCAGTACCCGGCCATCATTATTGGTGCTAGCAGTCGCCAATACCTGACCTGTGGCATCCATTAATTTGACTTCAACATCGGCTGCAGGTTTACCCAGATGAGTATCAAGAATATGGGTGCTGATCATGAATCAATCTCCTGTGCCAGACGTAACAAAGCAATTTCTAAAAGTTGCTGATGAACAATACGCTTTTCAGTATCCAGGTCATTCACCAGGCGGTAATTCAATGCTGTCAGAATCTCTTCGCTACTACGACCTGCTGCGCGAATCAGGAAGATGAAATCAAATTTTTTCTCATAGGCCAGATTGCCTTTTAGCAAAGCGGCTTGAGTTTCTTCATCTTGTGAAATCGAGGCCTGTTCCCGTTCGGAAAAACCTTCTTCTTTGGCGGTTAAAGCAGTCTGTGCCTGCTTTTCACCAATCCGAGGATGGGTTGCGAGCGCCTTGTAAATTTCTTCCCAAGTCCAGGTCTGTGCCTGTCTTTTGGCAGCTTCGAGCAGCTCATCGCATGAAGTAAAAGGTCGTTGCTGTTTTAATTCTTTAGCCCAACGGTCAATATGCACACACTGCTTGAGCAGCAGTTCAATATCGCTGTCAGATGCCTGGTTAAATTCAGTTAATTGCATAATTAAAGTTTGTTATCCATATTTCTCACTGGAAATTGCAATAACAATGCCAAATTGTTGAAAATCGCCTAATAGGGGGGCAACCAAAAGGTCAAAATAAAAAAAGAGAGCATGAGGCTCTCTTTGGATGATTTGAGTGAATGATTAATCTTGGTGCGCAGGAAAATGATGCGTATACCAATGCTGTGCAATATCGTTACGACGACAGACCCATACTTTGTCATGACTCTGTACATAATCCATAAAGCGCTGCAAGGCTTTGAAGCGTCCCGGACGTCCGAGCAGGCGACAGTGCATACCAATTGACATCATTTTTGGTGCAGTTTCCCCTTCACTGTAGAGCACATAAAAGGCATCTTTTAAATATTGGTAAAATTGCTCACCTGAATTGAAACCACCCGGAGAGCTAAACTTCATATCATTGCACTCTAATGTATAGGGGATGATCAAATGAGGGCGTTTTTGACCATTTGGTTCAGT
This sequence comes from Acinetobacter sp. 22323, assembly GCF_052044895.1. NCBI lineage: Bacteria > Pseudomonadati > Pseudomonadota > Gammaproteobacteria > Moraxellales > Moraxellaceae > Acinetobacter > Acinetobacter sp. 22323. The sequence goes on from NZ_JBQEOL010000006.1 coordinate 85,523, forward strand.
TAAGGTGCTCCAAAATGGGAGGTCATCACCATAATAATCAGAGTCATATTTAATCTGAGAAAATTCAGCTAATAATTGACGTGTATTGGGACTGTCGCGTCCGGTATACCAGCCAATTGGCGTTTCACCAAAGAGTTCAGTCAGCACACTTAAGGCCTGATCCATATGCTGACGTTCAGTTTCAATCTCCATATCCTGATAATGCAACCAGCGCTGACCATGGGAGACCACATCATAATCAGCCGCCTTAATGGCCTCGACGATATAAGGATTACGAGCCAGTGCCATACCGACTCCAAAAATTGTCATAGGCCAGCCACGTTTTTGAAACTCCTCATGAATACGCCAGAAGCCAGCACGTGAACCATATTCATACATTGAATCCATGGAGCGGTGTACTGCTGGAAAACTGGCAGCACCCACGATTTCGGACAGAAACTGCTCGGAACCGCTATCACCATGTTCGACATGATTTTCACCGCCTTCTTCATAGTTCAATACAAACTGTACCGCGATCCGGGCAGCATTGGGCCACTGTGCATGGGGTGGTTTGCCGTGATAGCCGATTAAATCGCGTGAATATTCTTGCTTTTGTATCGTTTCAATCAATTGTTTTCCGCGTAAGTAAGCAGTTGTCACTATTGGTTGTCCTTTTGCTAAAAAAATCAAAATATCACTTGCATATTTTTAAGAGAGGACCGATATTCAAAGTATAAGGACACGGTTCTGCAGACTCAAAAATGTGTTCATCATTCAATGTGGAGGGTTAATCCAAAACGATTTGAAGAAGTGAAATGCAATACAAAACAGCAAGCTACAAACGTGCCAAGATAAAAAATCTGCACTAAAAAGTTACAATGATTTGAGGATGGTATTTTATGAACATTGAACTCCGTACCGATAAAAATATTCGCAATAGTGATCGCCTAATAACTTACGTTCGTACCGAATTAAATCAGGAATTCCAGCGCCACAGTGAGCGTATTACCCATTTCTCCGTGCATCTTAGTGATGAAAATGCCGCAAAAGGTGGCGATGATGATATTCGCTGCATGATTGAAGCACGTCCAGCAGGCTTGAAGCCAATTGTGGTCAACCATCATGGTCACAATATTGATACCGCAATTCGTGGGGCCATTGATCGTTTAAAACGCAGCCTGGAACATGTAATTGAGAAAAAAGACAATGTGCGTGGTAATCCGCTAAAACTTGCCGAAGAAACGGTTACAGATATAGAAGAATAAAAAGTTTGCAGATGAAAAAGGCCCCTACGGGGCTTTTTTCAATTTTAGATAAAATAAACGAATGAGAATAAAACAAATCCTGCTTTATTCGGCATAATAGTCGAAAACGAATTGAAGTGAGCTCCATCATGTTAACTGCGCAACAACAGCTTTTTGTGCAAGCACTCGAAGAACTGGATCTGAATCAGGTGAAAAAGCTCCTGGCAGATGGACTCAACCCAAATTTTATTGATATGGAAAAAGGCCCGGTCATTTCTGTCTGGTCAGATGGTCTGTTCAAGTGGTGGGAAGAAGTTTGTGAGGCTTATGAAGCAGGCAATGTTCTATCTAACGAAGAAAAACAACAGAAGCTTCAAGTGCATCTTGATATTCTGGATGCCCTGATTGCAGCCAAAGTGAATCTGCACCTGTGGGATGCCGAAGAAATTTATGGTCCACTTTGGGACGCTGCCAGTGCTGCCTGTGTACCTGCCGTACAACGTTTACTGGATGAAAATGTCGATCCAAATACCCGGGATGAAGACGGTCTGACGATTCTATCTTCAATCTGTGATCTGTTCTTTGACTGTGACTTTGATGAAATTAACTGGGCAGAAGCACTGGAAGAAGAAAAGCAGACACTGGAACTGCTGCGTAGCCGTGGCGCGAAGATGTCCAAAGAACTCGGTTAAGACTTAAAAAAGAAAGAGTAGCAATCTATGACAACATTAAAGACATTGGGTTTTGTGGCACTGGCAACTGCGAGCGCGCAGGTATTTGCTGCAGATTTTGCTTTCGACCGTCCAGGCACGGGGTTTAGCACGACGACGATACCAGTAGGGCAGTTAGTCTGGGAACAGGGCCTGCCTTCTGCCAGCTATGTTGAATCAGGCAGTGACTATAGCACCACACTCAATGCCGATATGTTGTTGCGTACCGGTTTAAGTGACAGCCTAGAATTACAACTGGGTTGGCAGGGCCCATCCTGGTCTAAAAGTAAAATAGATGGCATTAAATCAGAAGATGATGGTCTCGGTGATGTCAGTATTGGTTTGAAAAAAGCCATTGATCTGGATGATGAGCGACTTTCAATGGCCTTACTGGCTGAAGTACTGATTGCGACAGGTAATCAAGGCTTTAGTAATGAAGAAGATATTTATAGTTTAAGTTCAGCTGTGGCTTATCAATATAATGATCTGGTCAATACTTCAATTACCATGCGCTATGAATGGCAGGATGATCAGTGGGCCATCCAGGCCGTACCCACACTGAAATATAAAATCGCTGATAAATGGTCAGGCTTCTCGGAATTTGTCTATCGCAAGGCTGAAAGCCAGGATTATGAATATGGGCTGGGTACAGGCGTAATGTATGCCCTGAATGATCGTGTTCAGCTGGATGCCAGCGTGGGCGTGGATCTGAATGGTGCTGACAAGAGTTATACCTCAGGTCTGGGCGTAGCGTTCCTGTTCTAGGAGTTTTGACCAGTCGTCATGGATGCCGAAAAACTGAAAGCCTGGAGTAGATCTGGCTCCCGAATCCTGTTCGGGAGCCTGCTGCTAAGTTGTGCAGTACAGGCGCAAGCACCTTTATTGTCGCCTGATCAGGCTTTTCCATTTACGGTGGTTTCCAGCAGTCCGCAGCAGGCGGAACTCAGCTGGGAAATTCCAGACAACTATTATATCTATCAGCATATGGTGGAAGTTCAGCAGGGTGGCCAAATACTCCAACTGGATTTGCCACCTGCTGAAGACCTGCATGATGATAATTACGGTCAGACTCAGGTTTACTATCAACAATTACAGTTCAATATTCCGACACAAGCCTCGCAAACCTATCAGGTGACCTGGCAAGGTTGTGCCAAAGATCGGCTCTGCTATCCGCCACAAACGGTTGAATTCAAAACTGATCTGTCCGGCTTGGTACAATATCAGCCTACAGAAGGCAGTTCTAAACGGTTACTTGACCTAAGCAATTCATCAGACCAGCAAAACACTATTCTGAATAATAGTTCTGAATCTGTCGAGGTGAGTACATTAGATAATAAGGATGGCTCCAGCTTTGCTGCCAAAGACCAGAAATGGTCTGAACAACTGGCAGAAAGTTCATTAGGCTATGGCCTGTTGCTGTTTTTTGGCTTAGGTATGCTGCTGGCTTTCACGCCTTGTTCCTTGCCAATGTTACCGATCTTGACCTCACTGATTGTGCGGGATCGACGTGGAATGCAGGCCTGGATGGTTGCCTTGTGCTTTGTCACCAGTATGGCTCTGGTCTATGCAGTACTGGGCTTGATTGCTTCTTCTGCCGGACTGAATTTCCAGCGCTGGCTACAGCAGCCCGCTACTTTAATTGCCTTTAGCTTATTATTTGTGGCTTTTGCCCTCAACCTGTTTGGTCTGTTTGAAATCAAGTTGCCACAGCGTTTAGTACATCGACTGGATCAGGTTCAAGCCATGCAACAGGGCGGGACTCTGGTCAGTGCCAGTATTATGGGCATGGTGTCAGCACTGTTGGTGGGTCCCTGTATGACAGCACCGCTGGCAGGGGCATTACTATTTATTTCTCAAACCCAAAGTCAGTGGCGGGGTGCTTTGCTTCTATTTACCTTAGGCTTTGGTATGGGAACTCCTTTGCTACTCGCCAGTGTTCTCGGTTCGCGTATATTGCCTAGAGCGGGACATTGGATGAATCAGGTCAAGGTTCTGTTTGCTTTTATCATGCTGGCGCTGGCATTGTATTTTATCCGCCCCCTGATTTCAGAAGCAGCACTACAGTGGCTCTCTCTTGGACTGGGTTTAAGCTTTGTGGCCTACATATTGGCACGGCTGTTCTGGAAAAATACTGGACTGCGATGGTTGTATATTATCTGCCTGGCAACGGCAGTGCCGTATATTATTTATAGTCAGTATCAGCACAGTCAGCGCTTTTTTGTTGAAACTGCTCAGCAACAGGCGACTTGGCATGTCGCAGCGACTGCTACCGATTTTGAGCAGTTACTGGCTACAGTACCAAAAGGGCAACGAGTTATTGTCGATGTCTATGCCGACTGGTGTGTGGCCTGTCAGCCCATCGAACACCGGGTGCTAAAATCAGCTCAGGTACAGCAGGCTTTGGCACCGTATTTTCTGATCAAACTGGATCTCAGTCATTATGATGTAACGCATCAAGCACTGTTAAATCAGTGGGAAATTCTAGGTCCACCTACATATCTATTCTTGAATGATCAGCAACAGGAAATTCGTGGCTTGCGTTTGACTGGGGCTTTTACTGAAGCTGAATTATTAGAACAAATAGAACGTTTTGTTCAAGCGCAATAAAATAATTTTATGTACTGTGCAATTATGGAAAAGTCAATTAAATCACGAATGATGCAGTTGCATCCCGCCATCAAGTGTAGTGTTATAAGCTTTAACCAGATTACGACCACTCGCTTTGGCTTGATACAGGGCTTTATCTGCCTGACTCAATAACTGTTGTGGGCGAAGTTCTGGACTAGATAATGCAATACCAAAACTTGCAGTGACATGAATGCGCTGACCATCATCACTATAAATTTCCAGTTGCTGAATTGCAGCACGGCAACGTTCTGCAACCTGACGCGCCTTTTCCAGATTGGAATTTTTCAGGATCAAAATAAATTCTTCACCACCAAAACGGCCAACCACATCACTTTCACGTAGCAGCAAGGTGAGCACCTCACTGACCCGGATCAGGGTTTCATCACCTTTATGATGCCCATAATAATCATTAATTCTCTTGAAATGATCCAGATCTAACAAAACTAAGGCATAACTTTCCAGTTTCACGCTATTCAGTTTATCCAGACATTGATTGATACTACGTCGGTTAAACAGATTGGTTAATGGGTCAATCTGGCTTAGGTGCTGAATCAGTTTTTCACGGTGTCGCCACTGGCTGAGCAGGATTTCAAACAGCATCATACAGATAGTCAGAATAGGCAGAATAAAATACAACATGGATACCAGCCAGAAACCGTTATAGAACAGTTTGCCTGGAATGGTAAAAAGTGGTGAATAAGTAAGCTGGCCGGTATAGCTCAAATAACCGCAAATACTGAGAAAAATTGAAGCTGGAATCAGCATGCTATATACCAGCGTTCGAGAAAACAGGACCAGCCCTACTGTAATCAGGCTCACATAGGCAATCATGGCCACTGGACTGACGACACCAACAATATAGGCATCACGGCAAAGGGAAATCACAAAGATGCCGACTGAGATATAGGGCAGATAACGTTCGACGCGGGTGTTATTTCGAAATTTATAACAGGGATAAATCAGGCAAAGCAGAATCAGTAAAAACAGGCTATTGAGGATAATCTGCATTTTTGCCACGCTTATATCCACATATTGCCAATATTCAGGACTGAGTAAAACAAAGATATCCCAAAGCATCCAGCTGAGATGGATACCACAGCCAAGTACAAGCATGAGGATACATTTTTTCAGTATCCCCCAATTCATCACCACTTCTTCTTCAACCAGATACTTGGTAATTTTATACTTGAAAATAGCTTGCAGAGCAGGCGAGATACGCTTCATACAAGGCTGTATCCTATAATGACCATTCTAAATTATAAATATCGTAATAAATAAAATGTTTTATTTCTTGGGCTTAAGATAACATGAATATACTGCGAAAGAGAATGGTTATATTTTGTACAGCTAGGTCATTTTAGTAAAGTTTGAAATTTACATCGTTGTAACATGCGAAAAGATTACAGGATAGGCAGGTCACAGTGATGCATTTGGCTTTTTAAATATTTACCAAATAGAAAATTTTCCTGCACCATCCTGAAAATTGAAAAATATAAAAACTGGGCTTTTAGTCCCGATCCAGACGGTGTGCAAAGTCGGCCAAATCAGCCAGAGATTGTCGGGCTTCATCAAACCAGGCGCTAAACATCTGAAAATTGTGCCACATACCTGTATATAGCTTGAACTCTACTTCAACCCCTGCTGCGAGGGCCTTATCGCGGAGACGCTGCGCATCATCCAGCAAAATTTCCTTGGAACCGACCTGAATATGCATGGGTGGCAGACCAGTTAAGTCGGCAAAATAAGGTGATACTTCAGGATTGCCATGCTCGATTGACGAAGGTACATAGTATTGAATGCCACTTTCTAATGTTTCAATGGATAACAGGGCATCATGTACCTGATTGTAGCGCAAGGATTCACTGGTCAGGGTCAGATCAACAAAGGGAGAAAGCAGGATCAAACCACTGGGCTGAGGGAGTTCCAGTTTCTGAATTTTTAGGGCTAGCGCCAATGCCAAATTTGCCCCACAAGAATCTCCAGAGAGAATGATATCTTTGGCTTGCACGCCTTGATCTAACAGTTGCATATATACATTGAAAACGGCATCCAGTGCGGCTGGATAAGGTGCTTCAGGAGCAAGTGGATAATCTACATGCAGCACCTGCATCTGGGTACGGGCAGCAATCTGGCTCATAAAAGCACGATGGGTCTTCATTGAACCCAAATAAAAAGCACCCCCATGAATATGGAAAATCAGCTGGGTGGCTTCTTGCTGTGGCTTGATTTCCTCTGCATTCAGCCCTGCCAGTTTTAAGGATCGTATTTCAACATTTTTGTCTACAGGAAAAAGTTTGCAGAACTGTTCAAGAGTTTTTCTAAGCGCAGCAGGCGGGAGATTAAACTGGCTGGGTTTACGGATGGAAGTCTTTAAAATCGTTTCTGTAATTAACTGTTTCGTAAGGGGACTAATCTTCATTTTCTTTCCATCTTTTTATGTTTTCATTGGTCTGGTATGTTATTTACCAACAATATTTACAAGGTTACACTAGATAGTCACATCTAGAAATTGAAAAATTGTTGTGACTTAATTAATACTACAACGGTCTACTCACAGACTTAGGGAAAGAAACAAAAATGAAAAAAATCGCGCTTATGTTAGGACTACTGGGTTTAAGTGCATTGGCGAATGCCGCAGATCCTTTAAACGGAACAGTCTGGAAAACAATTGATGACAAAACCAATCAGCCAAAGGCGATTGTAAAATTTACTGAACAAAGCAATGGGACTTTAAGTGCCAGCATTCAGAAGGTTTTGACCAAAGGTGAAGAAAATGCCTGCACGAAATGTGAAGGTCCATATCACAACAAATCTCTGAAAGGCCTGACCATTGTTAAAGGTCTGAAAAATGTTGGCGGTACCAACTATGAGAGTGGTTCGATTCTTGATCCGCAATCAGGTAAGACCTATAAGCTAAAAGGTAACCTGGCTGATGGTGGTAAGAAGCTGCAACTACGTGGCTTTATTGGTGTAGCAGCGCTGGGCCGTAACCAGACCTGGATTCGTGCAAACTGATTCTGAGTCTGAGACTGTTAAAGCCTGACGATTGTCAGGCTTTTTTGTGGCTATAAATCGGTTGCTATATTGAACTTTATTATCAGTTCGCTTTAATTATTCAGCGCACGATAGGCAGGCTCATCAAAACCCGCGATAAAACCTGAACCAGTTGCCAGAATTGGACGTTTAATCAGACTGGTATGAGTCATTAAGGCAGCAAGCAGATTCTCTTCATTTGCCAAGGCGGTTTGCTGCTCTTCTTCACTGAGTTTGCGCCAGGTGGTACCTTTTTTATTCAGCACAACTTCCTGACCCAATGTATCCAGCCAGGTCTTTACAGTTTCAGCATCGACTCCCTGTTTTTTATAGTCATGAAACTCATAGTTCAAACCCAGTTCACCCAGCAGATCAAATGCTTTCTTCATTGAATTACAATTTTTAATTCCATAGATCTTCAACATGATCATCACCCATCTAAATTTTACTATAGCTTAGCGAAATTTAATGATTACAACCATGAGCAGGAAGCAAAACCCAGGTAAAAAATGAGATAAAAATAGATACATAGCAGATACAGGAATGTCATGAAATTGACATCCGATTTGTGCAAAATAGTGATGAAGATAAGGGCGCAGAATAAAAAGAAATGAGAAGCTGATAATGTTATAGAGGCGCTAAAATGAGAAAACCCGCATCTAATCATCCTGATTATGCGGGTCTCATCTCAACGTCCGATGTCACATCCATGCAAAACAAGCTAAATCTTGTAGTCTGTTTTATTTCTTCCTACGGCTTCCTGTCCTTTTGCTGTCATCCTGACATGTCCTTGTGCCGTGTAAGTATAATGCTGTGTATTTAGCTTTAAAAATAGCTGTTAATACGTCTTGTTATGTAAGTGATTAACACTAACTCAGTGAACAATTGTTCACTGAGTTTATCTGTTGAATTAAAGTTTGTAGTCAATAATTACTGGAGCATGGTCACTAAACCATTCATCTCTATACACCCAGGCATTTACGGTACGCTCTTTCCAGTCGGGTGAACAGGCTTGATAATCAATCCGCCAGCCTACGTTTTTGGCACGGGCCTGGCCGCGATTCGACCACCATGAGTATAGCTCAGCTTCTTTGCGTACTTCACGGAAAGTATCGACATAGCCCAGTTCATCATAGATGTGATCCAGCCAAGCGCGTTCATGTGGCAAGCAACCAGAGGCTTTCTGGTTACCTGACCAGTTTTTAATGTCGATACGTTTATGCACGATATTGTAGTCACCACATACAATGATAGATTTATCTTCATCGCGCCATTGTTTCAGGATCTTTTTATATTCATCCAGGAAATGATCTTTACGCGCCTGTGCTTCATCACCCGATGAACCGGATGGCAGATACAGCGAACAGATATGTGCTGTTTTCTCTAAACCTAAGTCAAATTCGGCAGCAATAAAGCGGCCTTGAGAATCTGCCAGTTCAAAGCCCAGACCATCGGTCAGGGAAACAAAAGGCAGGCGGCTATAAATTGCGGTACCGGCATAACCTGGACGTTCAGCCGGGAACAGGTGTGTATACCAACCTTCAGGTTTAAATTTATCGGTCCACTGCGCATGGGTAATCCGGCTTTCTTGCATGCAAATCACATCTGCGTCAGATTTTTCCATCCACTCCAGCAGACCTTTGGTCACGGATGAACGTAAGCCGTTGACATTAATTGAAACGACACGAAGAATTTTTTGATCACCTGGATAGCTACTCTTTGGTATCATGCGCAAGTCTTACCTTAATTAATGGATTTAGGAGCACCTCATGTCAACGCCAGCTCAGTTTAACCCGCAAGCTTTTATCGAACTCGCATTATCACGCGGTGTGCTTAAATTTGGTGAGTTTACTTTAAAATCAGGTCGCGTGAGTCCTTATTTTTTCAACGCAGGTTTGCTGAATGATGGCGAAGCGTTGACTGGCCTGGCATCTGGCTATGCAGCAAAACTGACTGAATGTGACAATGTTGAAGTGATCTTTGGTCCTGCCTATAAAGGCATTCCTTTTGTGGCAGCAACTGCTGTGGCTCTGTCGCAAAATCATGGGGTAAGTGTGCCGTGGGGTTTTAATCGCAAAGAAGCCAAAGATCATGGCGAGGGTGGCGTATTGGTTGGTGCTTCTGTAGAAGGTAAAAAAGTCTGGATCATTGATGACGTAATTACGGCAGGCACAGCGATTCGTGAAGTCGTGACCATCCTGAAAAATGCCGGTGCGCAGATTGCGGGTGTGCTAGTTGCATTAGACCGTCAGGAAAAAGGTCAGGGCGAACTGTCTGCGATTCAGGAAGTGCAGCAAGAGCTTGAGATTCCTGTACATGCGTTAATTACCATGAAAGATTTAATGGACTATCTGGAAGCGAAAGGCGACCTAGCAGCTTTGGCGAAAATGGAAGATTACCGTGTTAAATATGGGATCTAAGCCTAGATTGGCATAGAAAAGGAAGCTTGAGCTTCCTTTTTTTGTAGATGTTCAATTTGCTAAACATTTGAAATTTATTATCTCTGTCTATTCTTGTAAGCATTGGCTTACATCAATTCCAGCACTTTGCGGCTGTTTTGAATAGTGGAAATTTCCTATGATAGCTTTAACAGGAACAGGAGGTTCCACACAAGAATAACAATAGATAAATACAAGGAAAGTAAGGTACGACAGGAGTTATACCAAACGAACCCATACGGAAAGCCCCTGGCAGGATGCTAGGGGTTTTTCATTTTTATCTTTTATAAAGTCCCACTGAGCAGCAGTGATTCAGAAACATGATTCTTAAAAATTCATTGTTAATGAGCTAAATAGAGGAGCAGAAAACCTTTCATCAAAATTATGAATCTTCAGAGCTAAAAAAAGCACCTGAAGGTGCTTTTTCTTATTGCTGGGCTAAATTATAGCGCAACGATATTGATCGCATTTGGACCTTTTTGACCATCAACCACGCTAAAAGAAACGCGTTGACCTTCAAACAAAGTTTTGAAACCAGAACTGCTGATTTCTTTGAAATGAGCAAAAACGTCAGGACCTGATTCTTGTTGAATAAAACCAAAACCTTTAGTTTCGTTAAACCATTTTACTGTACCGGTAACTGTAGTAGACATAATATAACCTGTTAAATTTTAATAATTTTAGTCATGCAAATGACTATGGATAACTTGGAAAAACAACAAGAATTGAAATAAAGATCTGAAAAAACGGAGGATTATAAATAATACTGCGGCACTTAAAGAAGCTTAACTAAACAACGCTTTTTTCTAGTTAAAGACAGCATAGCCTAAATCAGAAAATATTCAAGTTTTTTATATTTATTATTTATTTTTCTTATAAAAGTGGCTCCATTCTTGTTTTTTAAAGAATTTCAAGCTGTTTGCTTGAGCTTTATCGGTTGTATTTAAGCTTTAACCAAGCTAAACAATAAATACACGTTGTGTTTGTGTTACTTTATGTTAATCAAAATCGTTCAGTACCCAGCAAGATTTTACTAAGTCAGTGTATTTTATAACTTTGGGTAAATTAGTATTTGTAGTTTTAAGATAGTTATCGTCATTGTTTGTGTATAAAAATCCACCTATATTAAAATTCAATTGGAAAAATTAACTATAAGAATTTCTTGATTTTAATTTAAAACCAAACACGAGTGAGTCTCATGGATTACTGGAACAGTGTGTTACTTATATCCATCATCACCATGGTTGGACTGGCCATGATCATCCTGTTTGTCGGATGTAAAATGTGGAAGAACTTGGTGGTTACTTTACTGATTGCCACCTTGATTGGATTTCTGATTGTATTTGCGATCAATTTTATTTTTGGCGATCGTCTTCAATTTCTATGGGGTGCCCCTGAGACTGGTGATAGTAATTTTATGCTGGAAATGGGGCTGCTGAGCCTGTTAATTGGCGGTGTGAGTACCTTTATCATTATGTTAGGCACTTTGGTTGCTAAAAGTAACAGTGGAAATCAAGGCGATGAAGACTAGTTTTTCGCAAAATAACAAGTCTCTTAATGAGCGGGAAAGTGCAGAAAAACATCGCATGTACAGTTCATAGGCTTAAAAAATCTTTCTCAGCCAAAAGTATAGTGCCATAGCGCTACGGGGCATAAATGGAGCTTCATATCCCGTAGCTGCATAATTTTCTGTATCAAAAATTTAGAACATCATTCTTAGACCTGCACCATAGATCCAGCCTTTTTCAGAATCAGAGCTTTGCTGCCAGGCTGTCTGTTTGTTGCCTTTACTATATTCATAACCCACTTCCAGATAAGGCATGAGCTTTTTGCTCAGTTCATAGCGTGTTTCCAGGCCCAAGGTGGCATGACTAAGGCCGGTTTTTTTCGCATTCGCTGCCTGATCATTCAGGATGACATCCAGTTCGACAAAGGGTTGCATAATCAGTTTCTGAGTCAGTAACAGGTCACGCTCTGTTTCCAGTTTTAATCCGACAAAGTCATCTTCACCGACATAGACATGTGCATTCGTTTCGAAAAAGTAGGGGGCCAAGCCATGCAGGCCAAATACTGCATCGAAGCGCTCGTTCTGCCGTTGTGTAGCAGGCTCGGCTAAATTTTCCTGTCGATAGCGCACCCCGGTCTGCACATCCCAAAAATCGGAAATATTGCGGCTATACAAAACTTTGGCATCATATTCGGCCTGATGGGATTCATGTTTGTCGGCTTCTAACTTGAGGAAGATTTTATTTTCATCCGTGCCGACTCTCGCTTGGTTCTTGGACTTGAATGCTCCATTTCTCTCTGAACTATGCTGCCATTTCTGGTCCAGAATAATCTGGCTATAAATCTGTGCACCATGTTCTTTACGATGATCATGTTCGCTGGCAGAACTGACTGAATTTTGTGGCGTGCTCAGCACCTGCTGTTGATGCAATAACTTTGGTGGCGGTTGATAGGATGAGGCATCTGCTGTTCCAGTATGCTGTGAGTGGTTATCAGCCATGTTTTGCATGGCATGATGTCCGCTATGATGCTGATGTTCAGCATGGCTTGTATGATCGCTAGAAGCTGCCGCAAAAATACTCAGACTGCTTAGGGTAAGCGCACTGCTGAGCACTGACTTTACAAAAAGATTAGTGATGTGCATGGCTTTCTCCTTGAGCAGCTGCTGGTTTTGAAGGCATTTTTTGTGAAGAAGGGTGAGATGTTTGATCTTCATCTACATGTGCCACAATCAGCTTGTTCATCATGCCGGCACTCATGTGATAGAGCAGATGGCAGTGAATCGCCCATTCTCCCAGTTCGTCTGCTGTGAGCAAGGTCGTGACCGTTTTCCCGGGCGGCACAATCACGGTGTGTTTATTTGGCATATTTGCAGCAGACTGACCATTTTCCAGCTGCATAAACATGCCATGCAAATGCATCGGATGGGCCATCATGCTGTCATTGATAAATTTCAGCCGGATCCGCTCGCCATATTTCACTTGAAGTGGCTCGGCATCACTGAATTTTTTACCATTCATGGTCCAGATGTAGCGCTCCATGGTTCCACCTAGACGAATCACCAGTTCACGTTCTGCTGCGCGGGTATCAGGTTGTGGTGTCAGGGCTTTGAGGTCTTGATATTGCAAGGCTTTGTGCCCTGCAGGCGTAGACATATTGGCCCAGCCCTCAACCGGCTGATGAGGCTGATGGGTTCCGGACATGGCATTATGACTTGCATGCATGTCGTGCTGGGCATGTTGATCATGTTCACTTGTGGCAGTCTGCATGGTCTGACTGCTGTGTGTGTCATGTGACATGTCATGTTGTTCGCCATGTCCCATATCTTCCATGGTCAATAAGGCACGAGGGCGCGGTGTTGGTAATTGAACCGGAGCCGGGGCTTTACTTGAATCAGTTGCCTGATGCAGACTGCCAATGGCAAAGCCTGAGCGGTCGATCGATTCCGCTTCAATCTGGTAATGCGCTGCAGTGGGTTCCACAATCACATCATAGGTTTCAGCGGTTCCGATACGGAATTCATCTACATTGACCGGCTGCACCGGTTGTCCATCGGCACTGACCACGGTCATTTTCAGCTGGGGAATACGCACATCGAAAAACGACATGGCAGAAGCATTGATGAAACGCAGGCGGACTTTTTCATTGGGCTGGAACTGGCCACTCCAGTTTTGTTGCGGCGTTTTTCCATTGACCAGAAAGGTATAACCGGTAACATCAGATAGGTCGGTTTTCAGCATACGCATCTGGTTCCACATCTTGCGGTCTGACCAGGTGGCCTTCAGGCCATCACGTTTCACCTGCTGGAGTACATCGCCCAAGGTTTCACGCTGGTTCTGATAATATTCGGCCGATTTTTTTAAATTGTTCTGAATCTGCTGGCCGCTTTGTTCGTGAAAATCTGACAGCATCACCACATAATCCCGCTCGGTTTGTTCATGTGGAGGTAGTAATGTCTGTGCTTTGGGGCGAATCACCAATGCGCCATAGAGGCCATCCTGTTCCTGACCTTTGGAATGTGCGTGATACCAATAGGTGCCGTTTTGACGAACCTTGAAGCGATAAGTAAAAGACTGTTTCGGTTTGATCCCCTGAAAACCGTTAAATCCGGGGACACCATCCATCAGCCCGGGCAGGAGGAGGCCATGCCAGTGCAGCGAGGTATCCTGATTGTTCAGGTTGTTTTGTACATGAATGACTGCATCATCACCTTCTTCAAATTCCAGCAAGGGTGCAGGGAATTTTCCGTTTACAGTGATACGCTTGACCGTCTTTCCGGTGAGATTGATCGGGCTTTCATCAATGACCAGATGATATTCTTTTACGGCTGCAAACAAGGCAGACGACGAGATGAGACCGAAGCCCAGACACAGGCTTTGACTGATTTTAAGCAACATAACTTAATCCTTAATGAATAAAAAAATTTAAAAATTCAGGATCAAGCTTTGGGTGGGCACAGGATTTCTTGCCAGTAACCGGCAAGGTGCTGGGCATGGTAAGCAGGGAGGAGGGTTTTTTCCGGATAACCGTGATCAGGCACGCTTAACTCGGGCGTTGTAATGGGTAGGCTGGTGACCAAGTTCTGGCAGGCCATAGTGCCACAATCCAGACAATCTGATGACTGCTGGGTGCTGTCACTGACACAGTCCGGCTGAATCAGTTCCTGATCTTGATGATGATCAGTCTTATGCAGCGAGTGAGAAGCAGAGGGTTTTGTCATTTCCAGACAATGAGGATTCGTTTTTTCAGACGGCATAACCAGATGCATGGTGTTTGCAGATGCGACAGACACACTGCCCCAGCCGATGGCAAAAACCATCAGCAGGATAAACCAGGCCTGTTGAAAAAAGCGTTGCAGCACGAAGCACCTTGAATCGCAGAATGCGTATTATTTTTTAAGCATAAAAGTTCTGCAGGGATTTGGCAATAATACAGGAGCACTTAACAATGCAGATGGCTTAAATATTCCAAAGAAGCTGAAAGATTTATTTAAAAAATTAGAAAGCTTGTGATGAGCAGTCAGGGTTATTCTAATCAATCATCTTTATCGGACTGCTGTGTTTCCTCACATTTTTTGCAGTCCAGTTCTATGCCCAGTTTTTCCCTTCGACCTGATACAGCCATGACCCAGGGACGGTTTTGCCAGGGTGGATCATGCCGTACATGTTGACCATGTCCACAGGCCAGTTCAGCAACCCAATGATTTTCTTCATCTAAATGAAAACCGACGATAGCTTGCAACATCTTTAGATTCATCCTTAACACAAGAATGCATACATACTCATGCAAAATCTGAATAAACAAAAGAATAATCTCGGCTATACTCATTGCCAAATTCATTTTGAAAATAGAGCACAGAAATATGCGCGTACTTGTTGTGATGGATCCCATCGAAAATGTAAACCTGAAAAAAGATTCAACTATGGCGATGCTTTGGGCAGCCGCACGCCGTGGTCATGAACTGGGTTATGCATTACAGCAAGATTTGTATATTGATCAGGGTAAAGCATTTGGTTTGATCTCACCACTACAGGTGTTTGAAGACTATAATCATTACTATGAATTAGGTGAAAAGCGTAAAGAATCCATCGCGGCATATGATGTGGTGTTAATGCGTAAAGACCCACCTTTTGACATGAATTTTGTCTATGCAACTTATATCCTGGAACAGGCTGAACGTGAAGGTGCCTGGATCATTAACAAGCCGCAAAGCCTGCGTGACTGTAATGAAAAGCTGTTTGCCACCCAGTTCCCGGAACTGCAAGTACCAACTTTAGTGACTTCACAACAAAGCCTGATACGTGAATTCATTAAAGATCATGGTGATGTCATCGTTAAACCCTTAGATGGCATGGGGGGAATGGGGATTTTTCGTCTGTATCAGGACGGAGTAAATATCGGTTCGACTATCGAAATCCTGACCAATAATGGGACTCAGCCCATCATGGCACAGCGTTATATTCCAGAAATTGTTGAAGGCGATAAACGTATTTTGATGGTGAATGGTGAACCAATACCTTACTGTCTGGCACGTATTCCCCAAAATGGTGAAGTGCGTGGCAACCTGGCAGCAGGTGGTCTGGGGGAAGCGCGTCCTTTAACTGAAAATGATAAAGCCATTGCTGCAAAAGTTGGCCCATTTTTACGTGAAAAAGGTCTGGTCTTCGTGGGCCTGGATGTGATTGGTAACTATGTCACTGAAATTAACGTGACCAGTCCAACCTGTATCCGTGAAATTGATACCCAGTTTGGGACTTCGATTGCGGATGACCTGTTTGATGTACTGGAAGCGGGTATCAAGTAGGCCTAAGTTTTACAGTTATAAATAAAAAAGAGTCTCTATTGAGGCTCTTTTTATTTACCATGCCGTCGGAACAGATAGCTGCTCATCATCAGACCGAATATCGAAAGGCAGGCAGTAACCAGTGCAATATTGGCCCATTGTCCGGTCGCAGAAACCAGTGATGCACTCAGTGGCGGGACAAAAAACTGTGCAAATGCCGAAACTTGAAGAACAAGGCCGACACTGGCTGCCGCGGTATTGGCCTGAGGTGCATATTTCAGGGTAATGGCAAAAACAGTCGTCGGAATAATTCCGCCAATCAGTGAAAACAATACAGCACTCAATACCTGTAATTCCAGCATCAACCAGGAACGCGCGGCAAAGACCAGAAAGCTGGTCAGCATCATGCTGATAAAACCAGTCCAGAGCAGGGTTTTCGACTGCCAGCCACGTTGCAACAGCATACCGGCACCAAAGGTACCACCCAGATTGGAAACCACGACCAGTGAAGCCAACATACCTGCAGTTTTTAAATCAATCTGATTCGCGACATACATACTCGGTAAAAAGCCGATTACAGTCAGCCACTGACTGGTATAACAGGCAAAAATTACCGCCAGACATAAAATTGGTGGATGAGTAATGGTGACCCGAACAATTTCCCAGAAAGAAGAACTGGTAGCCGATGATGATGCGGTTTCAGAGGTGGGTACTTGCGGTTCAAGATGCAGATAACGATGTACCATTAAGGCAATCAACAGACACAATCCACCGAGTAAAACCCAAATAGTCTGCCATTGCAGCCATTCCAGCAATATCGGAATACACAGAACGGCTAGACTCACCCCTACACCCATATAGGAACTCCACAATCCCATCTTGAAATTCAGATGTTCTGGCCGGCTGATCCTTTTCAGAATGGCTGGTGCACACAGGGAGATGGTCAGGAAGCCGAGGCCCTCAGTAAAACGAAAAAAATATAATGCAGCGACATGTTGAATCCAGAGTCCGGCAATACTGCTGAACCCTAGAATCGTTAGCGCCAGAATCAGGCAACGTTTTAGACCAAATTTTTCAGAGAATGCACCAATACTGAGAGCAAACAGCATGCCTGCGCCTTGAACCAGAGACAAGGAAAAACCTGCTTGGGTAAAACTGAGTCCTAAGTCCTGCTGCAAAATTGGAATTACCGCAGAGAGTTTGCCGACATGAATGGCAGCCAGATAACCTGCCAGGATCACCCAGCTGTCATGCACTGAAATTTTTGACATCTGTCATCGCTTTATCTGTTAAATCAATTCATTAAAGAATTGATGGTATTTATTAAGAATATAAATAACATAGAAAAAGAATAAATTTCATGCTGTTTAGACCTAAGTTTAGGTCTGAAAAATAGTGATCAGTGCAATAATGTTTTCGCTTCATCCTGCGATAAAATCTGTTTTATATCTATAAAAAAGAGATCATTGAAATCAATTAATAAAATCCGTTTTTTTCTGAAAATTGAATAAAAATGCAGACCTGATTATAAATACAGTTTAAACTTTAAAATCGTGTGAAAAAAAACAATGAAACGCTCGTTGAAATAAAGTAAATAAACTTTCATGGCTTAGCGATTGTGATTACAATTGACGACTTAAATTACACATCCTGTTTATATTTTAGAATTGAAGAATTAGACCGTGACCGATGCTCAGCAAAAACAGCCTAAACATGTCATGATGATGGCCGCAGGTACCGGTGGACATGTATTTCCAGCGTTAGCCGTTGCAAAAGAATTAGAACAGCAGGGGATCAAAGTGTCCTGGTTGGCAACTCCGGCAGGCATGGAAAACCGACTTTTAAAAAACCATAATATTCCAATTTATCAGATTGATATTCAAGGCGTGCGCGGCAATGGCGTAGTACGTAAATTGGCGGCACCGTTTAAAATTCTAAAAGCCACTCTTAGCGCCATGAAGTATATGAAACAGCTGAAGGTGGATGCTGTCGCCGGTTTTGGTGGCTATGTCGCCGGTCCAGGTGGTCTAGCAGCGCGAATGCTGGGCATTCCCGTGATTATTCATGAGCAAAATGCTGTAGCCGGTTTTACCAATACCCAGTTGTCCCGTATTGCTAAAAAAGTCTGTCAGGCATTTCCGAATACTTTTCCGGCCCAGGATAAAATTGTCACTACAGGCAATCCGGTACGTAAAGAAATTACTGAAATTTTCAATCCGTCCTGGCGTTATCAGGAACGGGAAAAAGCTGGCCAGCCACTGCATATTTTAATTGTCGGGGGTTCACTGGGCGCACAGGCACTCAATGAACGTGTGCCTGAAGCCTTAAAACAGCTGAATACCCCATTGAATGTTTTTCATCAGTGCGGTCAAAATCATGCAGATGCGACGCGTGCCCGTTATGCTAATGCACCTGCAACTTTAAATGTTGAAGTACAGCCATTTATTGAAGATATGGCACAGGCCTATAGCGATGCGGACTTAATTATCTGCCGTGCCGGTGCGTTGACCGTAACTGAAATTGCCACAGCAGGCGTGGCCGCAATCTTTGTGCCATTACCAAGTGCGGTAGATGATCACCAGACCGCCAATGCCCGATTCCTGGCGAATCTTGGCGCAGCAAAAATCTGCCCGCAAGCCACAATGACCCCAGACAGTTTAAAAGCGCTGCTGGAACCGATGCTGAATCGCCAGCTTCTTATGGAAATGGCTGTAAAAGCACGCCAGCAGGCTCAACCAGATGCAACCCAACACGTGGTTCGTTTAATTCAAGAATTGTAAACCGAGTAAATTATGTCTCCATCAACTCCAGCTGACCAAGCGAAAAAATTAATCAAAGTGCCAGAAATGCGCCGTATCAAACACATTCATTTTGTGGGGATCGGCGGTGCTGGCATGTGTGGTATTGCTGAAGTATTGAAAAACCAGGGTTATAAAGTCTCTGGTTCAGATATTAAAGCGTCCAAAACCACGGCTCAGCTGGAAGAAAACGGAATTAAGGTGTACATCGGTCATGCCGCTGAAAATATTCAGGGTGCCAATGTCATTGTGGTTTCAACCGCCATTGATCCTGAAAATCCGGAAATTAAGACTGCGATTGAAAAGCGTATTCCAGTGGTTCGCCGTGCTGAAATGCTGGGTGAATTGATGCGCTACCGTCACGGTATTGCTGTAGCAGGTACTCACGGTAAAACGACAACCACAAGTCTGGTGACTTGTATGTTGGCCGAAGAAAATCTTGATCCAACCTATGTGATCGGTGGTTTGCTGAACCGTACGGGTGTGAATGCTGCATTGGGTGCCAGTCGTTATATCGTGGCAGAAGCAGACGAATCAGATGCCTCTTTCCTGCATCTGCAGCCAATGGCGACCATTGTCACTAATATTGATGCTGATCATATGGATACTTATGGCGGCAGCTTTGATGTGCTGAAAGATACTTTTGTTCAGTTCCTGCAAAAACTTCCGTTCTACGGCCTAGCCGTGGTATGTGGTGATGATGCCAATATACGCGAAATTATGCCGCGGATCGGTCGCCCACTCATTACCTATGGTTTCAATGAAGACAATGACATTCGTGCGGTTGATATTGAACAGGATGGCATGCAGTCGCACTTTACGGTATTGCGTAAAGATCGTGAGCCGCTGCGTCTTACGATCAATATGCCGGGTGCACACAATATTCTGAATTCACTGGCAGCAATTGGTATTGCGACTGATGAAGGCGTTTCGGATGCTGCGATTTGCCGTGCCCTGGAAAGCTTTAGCGGTGTTGGTCGTCGCTTCCAGGTGCAAGGTCAGTTCGAGCTTGAAGGCGGTGATGTGAAGCTGGTGGATGACTATGGTCACCATCCTAAAGAAGTTGAAGCAACCATCAAGGCGGCACGTGCCAGCCATCCAGACCGTCGTCTGGTGATGATGTTCCAGCCGCACCGTTTTAGCCGTACCCGTGACTGTTTTGAAGATTTTGTCGATGTATTGTCCACGGTAGATCAGTTGTTATTACTAGAAGTTTATTCAGCAGGGGAGAAACCAATCGTTGGTGCAGATAGCCGTGCTCTGGCGCGCAGTATTCGTCTGCGTGGTGAGGTAGAGCCAATTCTGGTTGATCCGGTTGAAGGAAACCTCAGCAATGTCATGAAAAATGTGCTACAAGCAAATGACCTGCTGCTGACTCAGGGTGCCGGTAATGTAGGTGCAATTTCAATTGAACTTGCTCAGAATCATCTATATGTAAAATAGTCGCCGTGTGTGGCTTAGATAGAATTGACCAGATTTAAAAGTTTAAGGATATAAACGTGTCAAATGCTTCAAAATTCGGAAAAGTTGCCGTATTGCTTGGTGGTAAATCTGCAGAGCGTGAGGTTTCGCTAGACAGTGGTACGGCAGTGCTTGAGGCATTGCTGCGTTCTGGGGTGAACGCAGAAGGCTTCGATCCTCAGGAGCGTAGCATCACGGAGCTGACGGCTTATGATCGTGCTTTCATTGTGCTGCATGGTCGTGGTGGTGAAGATGGCCAGATTCAAGGTGCACTGGAATGGCTGAATATTCCTTATACCGGTACAGGCGTACAGGGTTCAGCGATTGGTATGGACAAGGTTAAAACCAAGCAGGTTTGGCAAGGTTCAGAACTGCCAACAGCATCTTACCGTATTGTGACCAAAGATTCGAATGCTGAAGAAATCGTTGCAGCACTGGGCTTGCCACTGATTATCAAGCCAGTGCATGAAGGCTCAAGCATTGGTATGAGCAAGGTTGAGAAAATCGAAGACTTTGCCACTGCCATTGCGAAAGCGACTGAACATGATGCCATTGTGATGGCAGAGAAATGGATTACCGGTCGTGAATTCACTATTGTTTTGTTAAATGGTCAGGCACTTCCGGTAATTCGTTTGCAACCACCAGAAGATGTGGCTTTTTACGACTATGAAGCCAAATATAACCGTAATGATGTACAGTACGGCATTCCATGCGGTCTAAGCGAAACAGAAGAAAAAGAACTGCAAGCCTTGGCTTTACGGGCTTTCCAGGCAGTAGGTGCTAGCGGTTGGGGCCGTATTGATGCCATGCAGGATCAGGACGGTAAGTTCTGGCTACTTGAAGTGAACACGGTGCCAGGCATGACCAGTCATTCTTTGGTGCCAAAAGCGGCAGCAGCAGTAGGCTATAGTTTTGAAGCGCTATGTGTGGCGATTCTGGAACAAACTCTGAACGGTGTGGCTCACTAAGATATGGCTCAACTTCCTGCATCCATGCGCCGCAAACGTGCTGCGATTACCTCAATTCACGACAAGCCGCCCACACGAAAAGAAAAAATGGCCAATCTAGGTGGTTGGTTACTGCTGTGTGTGGCGTTTGTAGTACTTGCAGCAGGAATACTGGGATTCTATCGTGTGATGACCGATGCCCAGGTAGCAGAGCTTGAAGTGACTGGTTCTCGTTCGGCGGCAGAAGAACGTCAGATCCTGCAACATGTATCGCCAATTATTACCGAAAATTATTTTACCTCGGATTTAAGATCAGTCCGTGATAAAACTCTAGAATTATCTTGGGTAGATCGTGTTGTGGTATCACGTGCCTGGCCGAATGCAATTCGGGTACGGGTAATGCCGCACCATGCAATTGCACGTTGGGGCACTGGACGTCTGCTCAGTGATAGCGGGAAAATTTTTACTGAAGTACTTCCTCGCAGTTATCCTGAATTACCGTTACTGCATGGTCCTGCCAGCCAGGCCAAAACCATGATGCGTCGCTATAACGAAATTAATCAGCTGTTCGCACCGCATGGCATTCGTTTAAAAGAATTATATCTAACAGAGCGCATGACATGGTTTATGCAGTTTGATTCGGGATTACGCGTGATTGTGGATCAGGATCAAACCATGAGCAAGCTGCAACGTCTTAGCCATCTTTCCTATAGCGATTTGAAGCCAGTTTGGTCTAGAATTTCTTCAATTGATCTGCGCTATAGAAATGGGCTTGCGATTCAGTGGAAGAATGCAGTTCCACCAAAGATACAAAATGGTCATTTTATTGTAACGAATAATGACACCGGCGTTGAGAACGGCGTTACAGTAAAGCCATAATGTTCGGCTTTGAAAAATAGAGGCTTAGAGCCATAAATTAAACACAGGTAATGGTAGTAACGAATAATGAATGAAGCTGTTCCCTCAGTTGTTGCGATTGACATTGGGACGCACAAAGTTTCAGTTTTGATTGGTAAGGTACATGCGCCAGACAATATCCAGGTCATTGGGATGGCGACTGCTCGTAACCGAGGCATGAATAAAGGGAAAATTGTAAGTCTCGATAAAGTCATTACCGCAATAAAAAATGCCGTTCAAGAAGCGGAAGACATGGCGGAATGCCGTGTACATTCAGCCTGGATTTCAATTCCAAGTGCGGAGCTGAAAAGCTTTTATGCTTCAGGCCGCACTTCAGTTGACAATGCAGAACATACAATTACCACCAGTGAGGTGGTGCGTGCGCTTGAACTGGCCAAAGCCAGTCATCAGATCTCAGATCATTACCTGGTCAGCGCAGTTCCACTAGGTTTCGAGCTGGATGATGCACCAGAATGGGTATTGAATCCGATCCGTATGTCGGCGCACAGCATGACCGGACATTATCATTTAATGATGTTGCCAATTAGCACCATGCAGAATATTGACCGTGCCCTGAAAGGTGCCAATATTGGTGTAGAACGCATGGTGGTATCATGTCTGGCCACTGCTGAAGCCAGCTTGCTGAAAGATGAAAAAGAATATGGCGTATGTCTGGTCGACATCGGTGCCGGAACCACAAATCTTGCAGTTTATCTGGATGGTCGTCTGGCATTGACCCATACCATTCAGCGTGGTGGGGAACATGTAACACGTGATATCGCAGCGGTGTTACAGACTACCACTGAAGAAGCTGAACGTATCAAGCTGTTATATGGTTGCGTCGATCTGAAAGTGGTAAAACCGGACCATATGATTCAGTTCCAGGGTATTGATGGTCCGCAGACTATTAGCCGGATTGAACTGACTGAGATTATTATTGCGCGTTATAGTGAAATTCTGGGCTTGGTGCGTGATGAACTGGAAAACAGTGGTGCAATGCAGGGGCTGTACCATGGTGTGGTATTAACGGGTGATGCCAGCCATATTGAAGGTATGGTCAGCTATGTACGCCGCACTTTGGGTATATCGGCGCATTTGGGTAATCCGCCAGCGCCAGTACATGCAGATGAAGCACATCAGGCAGCGCTGCGTCGTTCGCAGTACGCTACAGCTGCAGGTCTGCTGATGTTCAGCCAGAGTGACGCGCAGGAAACCATCGTAGAATCGGAAGAAAATGAAAGACTGTCAGTGACTCAGCGCGTTAAACGTGCCTGGTCAGGCTTTAATGAAACATTGAAGTCAATTTTTTAGTCGACATTTATTGTGAATATTGTTGAGAAGTTGTAGTAAAAAATGCCTGCACTTGACAACTGAGTTGTGGAGCAGCATTCTTAAAAACAATTTTTTATTAAGATCAGGGCAGTATACGGGCTTAGTGACTGCCAGTACTAAATTAGGAATTTTATAGGTCATGGCCTCATTTGAATTTTTTGAAGACGATCAAGACGATAGCATTGGTCAAGCCCGTTTCACTGTGTTTGGTGTAGGGGGTGCGGGTGGTAATGCTGTGCAGCATATGCTGCAATCAGACATCCAGGGTGTAAAATTTGTCTGTGCCAATACTGACAAACAGGCACTTGATCGCATGGAAGCTGAATTTAAAATTCAGTTAGGCGAACAAAGTACCCGTGGTCTAGGTGCAGGTGCAAATCCACAAGTCGGTCAAGCGGCAGCAGAAGAAAGCCGTGAACTGATCCGCCAGCATCTTGAAGGCACAGATATGGTGTTCGTGACTGCTGGTATGGGCGGCGGTACAGGTACCGGTGCAGCACCAGTGGTTGCAGAAATTGCCAAAGAAATGGGCATCCTGACAGTTGGTGTGGTGACTACGCCATTCAACTTTGAAGGTAAACGCCGTTTACAGTCCGCTGAGAAAGGTATTCAAGCCCTGGAACAGCACGTTGATTCCCTGATCATCATTCCAAACCAGCGCCTGCTGAAAGTATTCCGTGACATCTCGATGAAAGATGCTTACAAGAAGGCGGATGACGTTCTGTTAAATGCAGTACGCAGTATCTTTGATCTCGTGGTACGTCCAGGTCATATCAACCTTGACTTCGCCGATCTGAAAACAGCGATGAGCACACGTGGTTATGCCATGATGGGTGTTGGTCTTGGTCGTGGTGAAAACCGTGCACGTCAGGCAGCTGAACAGGCAATTCGTAGCCCATTACTGGATAACGTTACTATCATGAATGCCAAAGGCATCCTGATTAACGTGACTGGTGGTGATGATGTAACCTTCGGTGAAATTGAAGAAATTACCGATGTTGTGAACCAGATCGTGGACCTGGATGAAGGTCAAGTCTTCTACGGTACCGTCTTCGATCCAGATGCGCGTGATGAAATTAGCGTAACTGTAATCGCAACAGGTCTGACCCGTAACTCGGCAGATGCTGCTGAGCCTGCGAAACGTACCAATGTACAGCAGTCACGTCCTGTAACAGCGCCGGCTGCAGTAGATGAAGATGATGTGCCAGCGATTCAGCGTCAACAAACTGGTACAGGTGCGGCAGCGACGCCGGCTGCCTCTGTTTCAAACCCACGTCCAACGCCAATGAGTATTCAGGATTATCTTAAAAATCAACAACGTAAGTAACATGTAACAATATGTGTTTACGATGATTCAACAGAAAAGGTGGCTTTAGGGCCACCTTTTTGTTTTTTATCAATGGCTAAATATGCTAACGTATAGCGGTTTTGTTGATGAACAGATGATAAAAGCATGTTGAAACAGCGTACCCTGAAACGTGTCGTGAAAGCGAGCGGCATCGGTCTTCATAGTGGGCAGAAAGTCATGATTAACTTCGTGCCACACCATGCCGATGGGGGAATTGTATTTCGACGCATCGATCTGAATCCACCAGTTGACATTGCTGCCAATGCCATGCTGATCCAGGAAGCCTTCATGTGCTCGAATCTGGTTCAGGAAAATGCCAAAGTGGGTACCATTGAGCATGTCATGAGTGCCATTGCCGGCCTGGGCATCGATAACCTGATTATTGAAGTATCAGCTTCTGAAGTGCCCATCATGGATGGTAGTGCCGGTCCATTTATCTATCTGCTGATGCAGGGTGGACTTCAGGAGCTGCAGGCACCAAAGAAATTTATAAAAATCATTAAACCTGTAGAAGCGCTTATTGATGATAAGCGTGCGGCTTTTAGCCCACATGAAGGCTTTCAGCTTAACTTCACCATCGACTTTGACCATCCTGCTTTCAAGAAAGAATACCAGTCTGCCACCATTGACTTCTCTACTGAAACCTTTGTATATGAAGTCAGCGAAGCGCGTACATTTGGCTTTATGAAAGATCTGGACTATCTCAAAGCCAATAATCTGGCTCTTGGTGCAAGTCTGGAAAACGCAATTGGCGTGGATGAAACTGGGGTAGTCAATGAAGAAGGGCTACGTTTTTCAGATGAATTTGTGCGTCACAAGATTTTGGACGCTGTCGGTGACTTATATCTGATGGGTCATCAGATTATCGCTAAATTCGACGGTTACAAGTCAGGCCATGCCTTAAATAACCAGCTTTTGCGTAATGTCAGCAGTGATCCGGATAGCTATGAAATTGTAACA
Source organism: Acinetobacter sp. 22323 (assembly GCF_052044895.1). NCBI lineage: Bacteria > Pseudomonadati > Pseudomonadota > Gammaproteobacteria > Moraxellales > Moraxellaceae > Acinetobacter > Acinetobacter sp. 22323. Next base: position 111,587 of record NZ_JBQEOL010000006.1, read on the forward strand.
TTTGATGACATTGAAACTTGTCCAATTCCTTATGTGAATGTGATATAAGTCATTGTCTTTTAGTGTATATGTTATATTATAACAATATAGAGTGAGAACTGGTTCTCGCAATTTACATTGTAAATCAACATGATTTAATTTGTATGTTATTTTTTATTGCTTGCCAAACGTAGTAAAGCTTGGCTAAGCTTAGGGTCGCTTATAAAGTCAGCAGCACTACGGAGCATATCCTGTGTTTCTGGGCTTAAGGCTCTTTCGGATTTTTCTGTAATCAAAGGTGTTTTGGATGGATTTCGTAAACACACTTGTAGTTTGGTTAAGTCCTTTAATTCGCTAATTTGAGAGAGTTGTGAAACGTATTGCTTCTGTAAATAGGCCAATTGAGAAATCATGGCCTGGTTTTCACCAGTAAGCGTTAACACACCATTTTGATAGCAGACAACCTGCCATTGTTCCGGTTGGGGCAACAAAGGTTGAATGAGTTTTGTAAGTTTCTGCCATGCAGCAACTTGTGATGAGAGAAACGAGAAGTTTCCTGTTTTTATGTGTTTTCTTGTTTGTTGAAAAACGTTGACAGGTTCAGACATACATCATTCCTACATGATTATGCCTTAATCTTATGCGCTCTTTTCGGTAGATATCAAGGAAGAGATCACCCAAGGAACTCGATTAAAACAGTTTTAGAGAGGTTTTTTATGCATTTGCGACGTATTTTGTTGGCATTTTCCTTGGCGAGTTCAGCTGCTTCTGTAGCATTCGCAGATTTAGTGGATCTAAATCAGGAAAGTGGATCCGTCGATCGTCTTGAGCAGCTTACACGGACTTTAGCACAGGGCGCTTATACACAATCAGATGATGTTTATATTCCTGCTGAAACCAAATTAAGCGTTCAGCTCCGTGAGAAGCCAGTTGAGCTCAACAATGCAACGATTGAGAAAAAATACGGCGCTTCTAAGTCTACATCTAAATCTTCTTCAAGTTTTTCATCTTCTCCATATTCCTGGTTAGTTGCACATCCTCTGCCAAACCTGAAACGTGTCAGCTCTGACTTTGGTGGGCGTACCATGAATGGTCGCGCTGAAAACCATTCTGGTCTGGATATGTCTGCACCAAGCGGTACACCGATCTATGCGACGGGTCCTGGTATTGTAACCAAGTCAGGTTGGGGTACAGGTTACGGCCAATACGTGGAAATTAATCACGGTAATGGTTACCTAACTCGTTATGCACATGCTTCACGTCTGATTGCACGTGTGGGTGATCGCGTAGAAGCAGGTGAGCACATTGCCAACGTAGGATGTACAGGTCGCTGTACAGGCCCGCATTTACACTATGAAGTAGTAAAAGACGGTCAGCGTAAGAATCCTTCAACTTATCTTGCCATGCTGCCATAAGGCCTGTCAGGTCATTTAAGCTACCCTGTACATAACACCTACAGAAAAAGCACATCCATATTTAAAAGTAATAAATCTCTGGTCTCTTTCTAAAATGAGAGAAACTGGAGATTTATTGCTTTCAGGTCTTAATTTATCACTAAAAAATATGAGCAATGTATAATTTTGATTCTTTACTGACTCAGATTTGTATCTTTGTGTAATAAATGATCAATAGGTATTTAGCTGCTAAATACCCTGGCATTCGCGCATTCAGCGTGGGCGATACCTGTCACTGCCCTAAATATGATACATATAAACGATTAATGTAGATCTTTAGGAACAGTAGATTATGGCGTTTTATGGCGATACAGACGCGCAAGAAACTCAAGAATGGCAAGACGCTTTTGACTCTGTTTTGCAACACATGGGCACTGAGCGTGCAGCTTTCTTATTAGAGAAACTTTATCAGCGCGCGATTGCTAAGCATGTTCCCATTCAGCGTTTAAATACTCCTTACTTAAACACGATTTCTGTTGAAGAACAACCACCTATGCCGGGTGACCAGGACATGGAGCGCCGTATTCGTGCGCTGATCCGCTGGAATGCACTGGCGATGGTTCTTCGCGCGAACAAAACTGGCGATGATCTAGGTGGCCACTTGGCCAGTTTTGCATCATCCGCAACCTTATATGATGTAGGCTTTAACCACTTCTTCCGTGCCAATAGCGATAGCTTCGGCGGTGACATGATCTATTATCAAGGTCACTGTGCTCCGGGTATCTATGCACGTTCATTTCTGGAAGGCCGTTTAACGGAAGACCATTTAAATAACTTCCGTCGTGAAGTAGATGGCGTTGGCTTACCTTCTTATCCACATCCATATTTGATGCCGGATTACTGGCAATTCCCGACTGTATCGATGGGTCTGGGTCCGATTATGTCGATCTACCAGGCACACATTCAAAAGTATTTGATGAACCGTGGCTTGATCAAGGAAGAAGATCGTAAAGTCTGGGCTTACCTGGGCGATGGTGAGATGGATGAACCAGAAAGTACCGGTGCAATCTCTCTGGCTGGCCGTGAAAAGTTAGATAACTTGATTTGGGTGGTCAACTGTAACCTGCAACGTCTTGATGGCCCGGTACGTGGTAACGGCAAGATCATCCAGGAACTTGAGTCGCTATTCCGTGGTGCAGGCTGGCGCGTCATTAAAGTCGTTTGGGGCCGTCATTGGGATCCATTGCTTGCCAAAGATGAAACTGGCGCTCTAAAAGCGATTATGGAAGAAGCGGTAGACGGCGATTACCAACGTTACCAAGTAAAAGGTGGTGCTTATACACGTGCGCACTTCTTTGGTAAATACCCAGAAGCTGAAGAGCTGGTTAAAGGTTTAAGTGATGAAGACATCGACAACTTGAACCGCGGTGGTCACGATCCATTCAAAGTATATGCAGCCTATGCAGAAGCAATGAAATCCACAGGTCAGCCAACCGTTATCTTGGCGAAAACAGTGAAAGGCTATGGCCTGTCTGAAGAAATTGAAGCGGTGAATAAGACTCACCAAATCAAGAAAATGCAGCTTGAGTCGTTGAAATATGTGCGTAACCGTTTCAACTTGCCATTTACTGATGAGCAGTTAGAAGAAGTTCCATTCTACCGTCCAAGCGAAAATTCGCCTGAATTGAAATATATGAAGGCACGTCGTGAGGCGCTCGGTGGTTACCTGCCTGCACGTCGTAAGGAGAGCGAACAGCTTGCGATTCCAGAACTGTCGGTATTTGACGCAGTACTTGCAGGTTCTAACGGTAAGCAACAATCAACCACCATGGTGATGGTTCGTTTAATTTCTTCATTATTGAAAGAAAAAGCCATCAAAGACCGCGTGGTTCCAATCGTTCCAGATGAAGCGCGTACATTTGGTCTGGAAGGTATGTTCCGTCAGCTGGGTATTTATGCTGCACATGGTCAAAAATACACGCCTGAAGATCAGGAACAATTGATGCATTACCGTGAAGCAAAAGACGGTCACATGCTTCAAGAAGGGATTAATGAAGCGGGTGCGATGAGTGCTTGGGCTGCGTTGGCAACCAGTTATTCAACCAATAACCTGCCAATGATTCCAATGTACATGTACTACTCTATGTTCGGTTTCCAGCGTATTGGTGACATTGCATGGGCGGCAGGTGATGCGCAAGCACAAGGCTTCTTGCTGGGTGCCACAGCGGGTCGTACTACATTGAATGGTGAAGGCTTACAGCACCAGGATGGCCACTCGCATATTCTTGCGAATACGATTCCAAACTGTATTTCTTATGATCCTTGCTTTGGTTATGAGCTTGCCGTGATTGTTCACGATGGCTTGAAGCGTATGTACGTGAATCAAGAGCGTGTGTTCTACTACTTAACCGTAATGAACGAAAACTACGAGCATCCTGCAATGCCACAAGGTGTTGAAGAAGGCATCAAACGTGGTATGTATCTGCTGGAAGAAGACGAGAAAGCTACTGTCCAGTTGCTTGGTTCAGGTGTGATTCTGCGTGAAGTGATCAAAGCTGCGAAGATCCTGCGTGAAGAATATCAAATCCATTCAAACGTATACAGCGTAACCAGTTTCAATGAGCTGGCACGTGATGGTATGGCGTGTGAAGAATACAACCGCTTGCATCCGCTGGCTGAAGACGTGAAAGAAGCATGGGTATCGAAACAGCTCCGTGGTACTGAAGGTATCGTGGTGTCTGCAACAGACCATATGCGTGCGTATAGTGAGCAAATCCGTGCCTACCTTCCAGACAACCGCCCATTCGTTGCATTGGGTACTGATGGTTATGGCCGTTCCGATACACGTGCTAAACTTCGTAGCTACTTCGGTGTAGATGCTGCTCATATTGTGGTTGCTACATTGAAGAAACTGGCTGACGAAGGTGAAGTAGATGCGCGTTTAGTGAAAGATGCGATTTCTAGCTTTGAGCTGGATACCGACCGTCCAGTTGCATGGGCACCACAAGCAACGCCTGAACTACACGCTGTTGCTGACTACAAGGAGGAGAACTAATCATGCAAATTACGACTCCTGATATTGGTGTAGATAAGGCAACAGTTGCTGAAATTCTGGTGAAAGTGGGTGATACCATTGCCATCGATGAAAGCATTGTACTGCTGGAATCTGACAAAGCCTCTGTTGAAGTGCCTAGCACTTCAGCAGGCGTGGTAAAAAGCATTCTGGTTAATCAGGGTGATGAAGTATCTGAAGGTGCAGTACTCATTGAATTAGAGGCTGAAGATGATGCCAATGCTGTAGAAACCCAGCAAGCTGATGTGTCTGATAAAACTTCAGAAAATACGCCGACTTCATTACCTGATGATGAAATTCTCCAGGAAGTGGCTTCACATCAGCCGGGCACTGCGACTAAACAAAGCCAGACACCTGCTGCTAATAGCGCTGCATCTGCAACTGTTGAAGTGAAAGTGCCAGATATCGGTGTAGAAAAAGCACTGGTAGGTGAAATTCTGGTACAGGTCGGTGATGAAATCACGGTTGATCAAAGCATCGTGGTCGTAGAGTCCGATAAAGCGACTGTTGAAGTTCCAAGCACCATCGATGGCACAGTAGAAGCTATTCAAATTAAGGAAGGCGATACCGTTAAAGAAGGTGTGGTTATCCTGACCGTGAAAACTGCGGCTTCAGCACCGGTTCAGCAATCAGCTCCTGAGTCGGCTGAACAAGCTTCTGCACCAGCAGCACCTGAAGCCAAAGCTGAAACAGTTACACAAGCACCCGCAGCGCCTGCTGGCGATGTGGAAGTGAAAGTACCTGACTTGGGTGTCGACAAAGCTGCTGTAGCAGAAATTCTGGTACAGGTCGGTGACAAGGTTGAGAAAGACCAAAGTATCATCGTGGTGGAATCGGATAAGGCGACTGTCGAAGTGCCAAGCACGACTGCAGGTGTGATCAAGTCAATTCATGTCGAGCTCGGCCAGAACGTTTCTGAAGGCATTGCACTGATTACGATTGAAGCTGCAGGGCAGTCAGCACCTGCGACAGCTCCGGCTCCAAAAGCAGAAGTGTCAGCAGCTAAAGCCGCACCTGTACCAGCTGCAGTGCCAAAAGTTGAGACTGCTGCTGCACCTGAAACGCAAAATGCAGACAAGCTCACCAAAGAGCAAAACGCTGCCAATGCCAAAGTCTATGCCGGTCCCGCAGTTCGTAAGCTTGCACGTGAGCTGGGAGTGGTACTTGCTGAAGTCAAAGCATCTGGTCCGCATGCGCGCCTGATGAAAGAAGATCTGTTTGCATATGTGAAAACACGTCTGACTGCACCGGCACCTGCTGCAGTTGTGCCAGCCGCGGCTGCACCCGCAGGCTTACCAAAACTACCAAGCTTCGATGCATTTGGTGGCGTGGAAGAGAAAGCCTTGACGCGTTTGCAGCAGGTTTCTATTCCGCAGTTGTCTCTCAATAATTACATCCCGCAAGTGACACAGTTCGATTTGGCCGATATTACTGAACTTGAAGTATGGCGTAATGAGCTGAAAGGCAACTTTAAGAAAGAAGGTCTAAGCCTGACTATTATGTCATTCATCATCAAGGCAGTAGCACACCTGCTGAAAGAAGAGCGTGAATTTGCAGGTCATTTGGCAGATGACGGTAAGTCAGTCCTGTTGCGTAACGAAATCCATATGGGGATTGCAGTCGCAACACCAGATGGTTTGACGGTTCCTGTACTGCGTAATCCAGATCAAAAATCCATTAAGCAAATTTCGAAAGAATTGGGTGAACTGGGTCAAAAAGCACGTGATAAGAAACTTTCACCGAAAGATCTGCAAGGTGCAAACTTCACGATTTCAAGTCTTGGAGCAATTGGTGGTACAGCGTTTACCCCACTTGTGAACTGGCCACAAGTTGCAATCCTGGGTATTTCACCTGCGACCATGCAACCGGTTTGGAATGGTGAGGGCTTTGATCCACGCTTAATGCTTCCATTGTCACTGTCATACGATCATCGTGTGATTAATGGTGCAGATGCGGCACGCTTCACCAATAAATTAACCAAATTGTTAAAAGATATTCGTAGCCTATTGATCTAATGCATTAATGCATTAATGCTTTAATAGAAAGACCCTGCTCCGGCAGGGTTTTTTATATTACGATTTGTAAATATGGATGCTCTTGATTATAATGAGCTTACTTCATTGGGGAGTAGCCGCCTTTTGCGCAAAGCGAAAGGGTGATGGTCAACATATTTGTCCTGAACCGGACATGGTCATCATAGCAAAGAACCAAATGAGCTTCTTGAAGCTTTCTTTTGTTGGCAAGACCTTTGATTTACCATTCTGCAGATTTTGGCTGGCGGGAAGGGTAAGTCATCGGTAGCACATGCCAGCCAGAGAAAGACACATGTACGAATTCCTTCTTTCAACTGCCGTCGTAGCACTTGCCGAAATGGGCGATAAGACCCAATTGCTTGCCTTGCTGCTTGCCGCGCGATTCAGAAAGCCTGTTCCTATTCTTATTGCGATCTTGCTAGCGACCTTGATCAACCACGGTTTATCTGCGGTATTAGGTCAGTGGATTACCACGGTCATCAGTCCAGATGTGTTGTTATGGGTTGTTTCAATTGGATTTATTGCCATGGCGATCTGGATGCTGATTCCGGATGAACTTGGTGATGAATCTTCTAGCATCAATAAATGGCAAAAATTGGGAGTATTTGGTGCGACCTTTATCCTATTCTTCCTGGCAGAAATTGGTGACAAAACCCAAGTTGCAACTGTAGCCCTGGCAGCACGTTTTGACAGTGTGCTTTGGGTGATGCTGGGAACCACAATAGGTATGATGATTGCCAATGCACCGGCAGTTTTTATTGGGGATAAGCTGGCAAACCGCCTGCCAATCGCCTTGATTCACAAAATTGGTGCGTTGATCTTCTTGTTGATTGGGATTGGTACCTTGCTCAAACATTATTATTTCTAATTCATAAGAATAATATATTAAATCCTGAGCTAAAAACTCGGGATTTTTTATTGTGAAATAGCTATCAAAATGCTGATAAATAAGGCTATATAGACATTTTTATTTATTGTAAGTTTCTCTGAATACTTATATGTTAACAACAACACAAAAATCATTTTTAAATGTATAAAATTGGGGAAAGTTATGGCTTTTGAACGTACCACATCACAGGTTTTATTCGATGATGGCATCCACAAGTGCATTAGTTTTACCAGCCTGGTAAAAGGTGAAGGCGTTCAGGCCAACCAGTTTTTAATTATTGATAATAACCGTGCGGCAGTACTGGATCCGGGGGGTGACCTGACTTATGTGCCGCTCACCATGGAACTGAACAAATATACCCGTCTGGCCAATCTGGACTATGTCATGGCCTCGCATCAGGATCCGGACATTATCACTTCGATGCCGCGCTGGTTAGTCTATACCGATGCCAAAGTGGTTGCGTCCAAGCTCTGGGCACGTTTCTTGCCGCACCTGAACTCGGCCTTTATGAGTGACCGCATGAAAGGTAACTGGTTAGATCGTCTGGTGGAGCTGCCGGATCATGGCCAGATTATCAAACTGGGCAATTCCAATATTGTGGCAATTCCTGCTCATTTTCTGCATTCAGTGGGTAATTTCCAATTCTATGACCCGATTGCAAAAATCCTGTTTTCAGGCGATATGGGCGCGTCTATGGTCGAAGACGCTTCGCGTCCACTGGAAAACTTTGCGGCGCATATCCCGAAAATGAAGGGCTTTCACCAGCGTTATATGTGTAATAACAAGGTGATCCGTCTCTGGGTGCAAATGGTACGTACCATGGATGTAGAAATGATCGTGCCACAGCACGGTACACCGTTTGTGGGCAAAGAGCAGATCAATCAGTTTCTGGACTGGATTGAAACCCTGGAATGTGGCACTGACTTAATGGATGAAACGGTATTTACCTGTCCGGAATAACAGGAAAAATTAAAAAAATACTTGAGTGAAAAAACAACATTTTTTATATTTTCGGATTCCAAAAAATCTTTTTGATGACGAGAATTTATAAAAAATGTTGTCTCAAGTTCCAACACAGGATGCATGTTTAAGTTGTGGCGCATGTTGCGCCCATTTCAGGGTGTCGTTTTACTGGGCAGAGGGCATTCCGATGCCAGAGCACTATACGGAACCTGTTACATCGGTGTATTCGTGCATGGCCGGGACCAATCAGAAAAACCCGCGCTGTGTTGCACTAGAAGGTACGATTGGTGAACAGGTCAGTTGTGGTATGTATGAGCTACGCAGTACTTCATGTAAGGAAGTACAGGTTGCTGATGTGCAGTGTAATAAAGCCCGCATTGCCCATAATATGATTCCATTCATCCAGATCGATCGGGATAAAGCCGAGAATGACGATAACTTTGAACGCGTCAGTTAAATTTTGAATTCAAGATTTTAAAAAACAGAGCTTCGGCTCTGTTTTTTATTGAATATAAATATTGGCATGCTTGAGCTTCAAATTTACAGGCAAAGTATTATCGCTGAATGATTGGTTTTTTATTTCACTATCTGTGGAAAAGAACAAGTGCATAAATGATTTTGTAAGCTTAATTATTCTTCTTGTTGGGTTGGAATATTTAAACTGTTGATTGAATAGTCGAATTTATAAATTTAGCCAGTTAAATTAGATCTAAGTCCAGATTTCGACAAAATAAATTTTGCAATTGCAATGAAATTTAGAGCTAAATTTGTTTATAATGGCGCACGGAAATTACCAGTGAGACTGTTATGTTGACCATCGTTCAAGACGCGTTAACCTTCGATGATGTCCTATTACTCCCTGCCTACTCTACTGTTCTCCCAAAAGATGTCTCTCTAAAGACACGCCTGACTCGCGGCATTAACCTGAATATTCCTCTTGTGTCTGCAGCTATGGATACGGTGACTGAATCCCGTATGGCGATTGCAATGGCGCAAAATGGTGGTATCGGTATTCTGCACAAGAACATGGATATTGCTGCACAGGCTGCTGAAGTACGTCGTGTGAAGAAATTCGAAGCGGGTATGGTGAAAGATCCAATCATTGTTACCCCAGAAACTACCGTTCGTGAGTTGATTGCCTTAACTCAGGCAAACAATATTAGCGGTGTACCTGTTGTTAAAGATGGCAAAGTGGTTGGTATCGTGACAGGTCGTGATACACGCTTTGAAACCAATCTTGAACAGCCAGTCAGCAACATCATGACAGGTCAGGAGCGTCTGGTCACAGTTCGTGAAGGTGAGTCGAAAGAAAACATCCAGGCCTTACTGCAAAAACACCGTATCGAAAAAGTTCTGGTTGTAAATGAACAGCAAGAACTGAAAGGTTTGATCACGGTTACAGATTTCCGCAAAGCTGAAAGCTATCCAAACAGCTGTAAAGATGACCTGGGTCGCCTACGCGTGGGTGCTGCGGTTGGTACGGGTGCAGAAACACCAAGCCGTGTTGAAGCATTGGTTGAAGCTGGTGTAGACGTGATTGTCGTCGATACTGCACATGGTCACTCTGCTGGTGTGATTGAACGTGTACGTTGGGTAAAACAGAATTTCCCACAAGTTCAGGTGATTGGCGGTAATATTGCGACGGGTGATGCTGCACTTGCACTTCTGGATGCTGGTGCAGATGCTGTTAAAGTGGGTATCGGTCCTGGCTCCATCTGTACGACGCGTATTGTTGCGGGTATTGGTATGCCACAAATCTCTGCAATCGATTCAGTTGCGAATGCATTGAAAGAACAGATTCCATTGATTGCTGATGGTGGTATCCGTTTCTCTGGCGATATGGCAAAAGCGATTGGCGCTGGTGCAAGCACCATCATGGTGGGTTCACTGTTGGCTGGTACCGAAGAAGCACCAGGTGAAGTTGAGTTCTTCCAGGGTCGTTACTATAAAGCTTACCGTGGTATGGGCTCATTAGGTGCGATGGCTGGAGCAACAGGTTCTGCAGACCGTTATTTCCAGGATTCTAAAGCAGGTGCCGAGAAACTGGTTCCAGAAGGCATTGAAGGGCGTGTACCTTACAAAGGTCCAATGGGTAACATCGTGCATCAGATGATGGGTGGTCTGCGTTCATCTATGGGTTATACGGGTTCTGCAGTGATTGAAGATCTTCGTCAAAATGCGAAGTTTGTGAAAATCACTTCTGCAGGTATGTCTGAATCTCACGTACATGACGTGACGATTACCAAGGAAGCGCCAAACTATCGCGTTGGCTAATTTCCTTTCTGCACTCATTCGAAAAAAGCCGTCATACAAATGACGGCTTTTTTGTTTTGGTGTAAAGTGTCACACATTGTAAAAATGGATGATGGAAATCACCCAATAAGAAGTGAGACAACGATGAGTTATTTTGGCACCGATGGTATCCGTGGCAAGTTTGGCGAATTGCCAATTACGCCTGAGTTTGCGCTTAAATTAGGCTTTGCTGCAGGAAAGGTACTAAAGCGATATAGCAAGAAAAATAAACCGCTGGTGGTGATGGGAAAAGATACGCGTTTATCAGGCTATATTTTAGAATCTGCCTTACAGGCAGGCCTGAACGCAGCAGGTGTTTATGTACATTTACTGGGCCCATTACCGACTCCTGCAATTGCCCATTTGACCCGTGCACTGCATGCCAGTCTGGGTATTGTTATTTCAGCTTCTCATAATCCGTATTTTGATAACGGGATTAAATTTTTCTCTAGTGAAGGCAAGAAACTACCGGATGCCTTACAAGATGAAATTAATCAGGAGCTCGAAAAAGAAATAAGTATTGAAGATACGGCGAACCTGGGTAAAAGTTTCCGTGTCAAAGATGCTAATGGTCGTTATATCGAATTCTGTAAATCGACTTTCCCATATCATTTAGATCTGAATGATTTAACGATTGTAGTGGATTGTGCCAATGGGGCAGCCTATAACGTGGGTCCTGCAGTGTTCCGTGAATTGGGCGCAAAAGTTATTGCAATGTTTGATGATCCTGATGGTCTCAATATCAATAAAGACTGTGGCTCAACACATCCTGAGAATCTGCAAAAAGCAGTCGTTGAATATCAGGCTGATCTTGGGATTGCCTTTGATGGAGATGCTGACCGTGTCATTATGGTCGACAAAAACGGTGAGCAGATTACTGGTGACCATATTCTGTATATCCTTGCGACTCAGGCCAAAAATAAGCCAGCAGGAATTGTAGGCACACTCATGAGTAATATGGCGCTGGAACTGGCTCTAGAAAAAGCCCAAGTCCCATTCTTGCGTGCCAAGGTGGGTGACCGTTATGTATTACAAGGTCTGGAGCAAAAGGGCTGGGTCACTGGCGGTGAGCCATCCGGTCATATCCTGACATTAGACAAGAGCACCACGGGTGATGCCATTATTGCTGCGCTACAAGTATTGACAGTGATGGTCGAGCAGAAGAAAGCCCTGCATGAACTGGTAGCTGATTTCCGCTTGTTACCGAACGTATTGGTCAATGTACGTCTGGATGCCATGTTTGATCCGTACGCCGTCCCTGCGCTTGCTGCTGAATTTGAAAAAGCAGAACAACAGCTGAAAGGCCGTGGCCGCTTGCTGATTCGTAAGTCAGGTACTGAGCCGGTTATTCGTGTTATGGTGGAAGGCGAAGACCTGGATGAAGTCACTACACTGGCCCATTCATTGGCAGATGCTATACGTGCCAATGCTGCCTAAACTTGCTGACTGATTATAGAGAGATGGAATGACTGATTTAATTAAAGATCTGAGTGAACTACGCCTGAATTATCAGAAAGGCGAGCTGCTTGAGGATCAGGTTAAACTGGATCCACATGAACAGTTTTTGCTCTGGTTTAACCATGCCCTGGCAGCGCAATTGCATGAGCCTTATGCCATGTCACTGGCTACGGCAAATGCGCAAGGTCGTCCGCATGTACGCACAGTCTTGCTACGTGGGGCGACTCCAGATGGTTATGCTTTCTATACCAATTATGATAGCCAGAAAGGGATGGACCTTGAGGTAAATCCTTATGCTGAGTTGTTATTTTACTGGCAGGAGCAGGAACGACAAATCCGTGTTTCTGGGCGTGTAATTAAAATCTCCGAAGAAGAATCCACAGATTATTATCATAAGCGTCCACGTGACAGTCAGATTGCTGCGCATGTCAGTACGCCCCAGAGTGGTGTGATTGCCAGTCGTGATGAGCTGCAGCAGCGTTTCTGGGACTATCATGATACGATGGCGAACCAGGAACAGCTTGATAAGCCAGAATTCTGGGGTGGTTACCGTTTAGTACCTGATTATTATGAATTCTGGCAAGGACGTCCAAATCGTCTGCATGATCGTCTGAGTTATACCAAGAATGACGATGCCTGGACATTGCAGCGACTGATGCCATAAATGCCAAAACTTGAAATCAAGCAGCGCCCTTTACTGACCCATCCTGAATCTTTTCAGGACGTACCGTCTTTTATTGCAGAGATTCTGGCACGCCGTGGAGTGGAATCACAGCAGGAGCTTGAGCTGAAACTCAAGCATCTGTTGGCACCGAGCATGAAAGGCTTGCCGGAAGCCATTCAGCTGATCGATGCAGCGATTGATGCAGGTCAGAAAATCGTGATTGTCGGTGATTATGATGCCGATGGTGCCACCAGTACCGCATTAATGCTGCTGGCACTGCGTGATATGGGAGCGGATGTTGATTATCTGGTCCCCGACCGTTTTAAATATGGCTATGGCTTAACGCCGGCAATTGCTGATCTGGCATTTGCCAGTTTTACCCCTGATCTGCTCATTACTGTGGATAATGGTATTTCCAGTCATGACGGGGTGAAGCAGGCACAAGATCATGGTATGCAAGTGATTATCACTGATCACCATCTTACCACCAAACCGACACCTGCTGCTGAAGCGGTGGTCAATCCAAATCAGCTTGGTTGTGAATTCCCAAGCAAGGCATTGGCTGGGGTAGGCGTGGCTTTCTATGTATTAGCCAATCTATCTACCCATCGTAAGAAGCTTGGTAAGTCTTCTACAGTAATCACCAACTATCTGGATCTGGTGGCACTGGGAACGTATGCAGATGTAGCTAGCCTGGACTATAACAACCGCATTCTGGTTGATGCTGGACTGAAACGGATACAGCAGCACTTATGCCGTCCAGGGATTAGTGCACTGCTGGAAATCGCAGGGCGGGATGCAGCAACGTTAAAAGCCCAAGATCTCGGTTTTGTACTCGGTCCGCGCATTAATGCGGCTGGACGTATGGAAACCATGGATATCGGGATTGAATGTCTGCTCGCTAAAGATCTGGCAACTGCTTATCCACTCGCAGAACAGCTGAATCAGCTCAATGTCGAGCGCCGTCAGGTCGAAGGCAAGATCAAGCAGGAGGCGCTGGCTGAACTGGAAAAAATCCAGCTGGATGAAACAGAACTGCCGGCTGCTCTGATCATGTTTGAACAGCATTGGCATCAAGGCGTGATTGGAATTGTCGCTGGACGTTTAAAAGAACAGTTCCATCGTCCAAGTATTGTTTTTGCTGCAGATGAAGATGGCATTCATATCAAGGGTTCTGCACGTTCAATTGAGGGGATTCATATCCGTGACGCGATTGAGCGGGTGGCTGAACAAAATCCACACATTGTCAGTCACTTTGGTGGGCATGCAGCAGCAGCAGGACTGACCATTAAAAAAGCACATTTTGCTGAATTTAAGCAGACCTTTGAACAGTTAATTGGCAGTATGGATGAAAGTCTGTTTACTGCAACGTTATGGACTGATGGTGAGCTGCCAGCCTCTGCATTTCAGATTGATACAGTAGATCTTCTGCATAATCTGAGCCCATGGGGACAAAAGTTTCCACAACCCATATTTGAAGGCATATTTAAAGTATTGGATTATCGCTGGCTTAAAGAGGTACATCTGAAGCTGCGAGTGGCGCTGGAAAATGGACAGGTGGTGGATGCGATTGCTTTTAATGCAGCCAGTAAATATCAGTTCGATCCAATGCATGACAGTGTACGTCTGGTTTATGAACTGGACAAAAATATCTTTAATGGCAATGTCAGTTTGCAGATGCGGATTGCACATCTGGAACAGTAAATAAAAAAACCGCTCAATTGAGCGGTTTTTTTATACTCTCTAATATTTAATTAGAAACGGAATGTACCGTTAATACCAAAGGAGTCGGCACCATCAGTTGTAGTGTAATTTAGACCAGCAGCAATCGTTGGAGTAAAGAATTTTTGAGTACGGATACCAAAAATAGTATCTGAATCATCTGCAGTAGAATCTGCAAGAGAAACACCTACACTGAATGTAGGATCAATATATATGTCAGCAGCTAAACGATAAGTCGTTTCATCACCAATGTAAGTTAAGCCTTCGAAATTAGTAAAATGATTACCAATTTGAGTCACATATTTAGCGCGTAGAGATACTGCGGTGTCATCACCTACAGTTAATGCATTTAAGAAGTTAGTGGTGAAACCATAATTTGCAACTTGTACAGGATCAATATTTTCATTTGCTAGTCCTGCTGCTAATAACAGGCCATTAATTGGTAAATAGCCTAATTCAATTGCATACCCAGTATTATCTTCATTAGCAAAATCAACTTTATTAAGGGCACCGCTCACATAAAACTGCGTATTGGGAATAAAGAATTCACCACTAATGCCAATTACATCGATATCTTCATCTCCATCACCACTTGCATTGGCATAACCAAGGCCAATATTGCTTATTTTATCCATAAACGCTGCTTCAGCTAAAGGACTACCTTTAATCTGCACGCCATTTAAGTAATATTTTCCATTGATAAATAAAGTATCTAAATCACCCGCATTATCAATATCAGTATTTTCATATCCAATATTGAGTTCGGCTTGATAAGCATTTGTCATTCCACAAGCAGCAAATAAGGCTGTAATTAAAGCAATTTTCTTAAACATTTAAAGCTCTCGGTTGTTATTGATAAAACTTGAAATTTTATACTTGTAACAAATTGTATGTTTTTTATTCTTATGGTCAAGACCATTGGTCTTATTTTGGTGCATTAAAAAGCCCCTCCGAAGAAGGGCTTTTTTATTAAAGCTATGTCTAACTCAGATTAGAAGCGGTATTTTGCAGCTACACCAAATTTGTTGTAGTCATTATTACCTGCTTCACCAAAGCCTACACGGCCTTCAAGGCTAACTTGCTGGTTGATGAATTTACGTGCACTCACACCAAATTCACTACGGTCGGTAAGGTCATTGTTCTGATAGTCAGCACCAACGCTTAAAGTTTTATCGATAAAGTAGTCAGCTTTCAGGTTGTACTCATCAAGATCACCAAAAGCGGCACCAGCTTCAAGGTTAATGTCTTTACCGTTGCTTAAGGTAGTCACATATTTTGCACGAAGTGTTGGATCTACACCGTCATCACGGTCGTTATCCCATCCTTTCACACCAGCAGCAATCAATAAGCCTGGTGCTGGAAGGTAACCCACTTCTGCAGCATAAGTCGTCAGGTCATTATCGAAGTCATCATTGTCTTGTAAATCATGACCACTCACCTTACCACCTAAATAGAAGTCTGAATTCGGTACAAAGTATTCTGCACCGACACCGTAACGATGTGCTTCAGCATCACCAATTTCATCATATTGGTATTCAGCTTTCACATTGCTTGCACGATCAAGGAAAGCAGCTTCGGCTAATGGTGAATTACGCGTTTGTACAGGATTAAAGTAGTAAGTGCCATCTACACCGAAAGAGCCGCTTGAACTACCGTTGTCCGGATCTGTTAAGCCTGCTGATGCACCAATTTCTGCTTGATAAGCATGTGCTGCGGTACCCGTAAAAGCTACGGCTGAAATTAGTGCTGAAGCGATTGCTAATTTTTTCATGCGGATACTCCCCTCTGAAATTTTGGCTGGGATTTAATACATTTTTTGTTACAGTTTCAGTCTAGCCCAAATCGACAGATCGTCAATCAAGGGAAAGTTACATTAATGTCAATTCAGTAATTTTGTGTAATTTTATGATTTTAATTCATTGAAATATAAACAAAAAAAACAATGTTTTGTTTTATTAAAACTATGTAAAGATTGTGAATTTTAGAGATTTTGATTAATAAATAATCAGAAAATTTATGATTAAATAGACTGGTTGAGTTTTAAAAAATTAGAAATTTTTCATTAATAAAATTCATTTTGAATGCATTTTCTCTCTATATGAAGATGAATCAACACTGCTAAATTGATTGAGTTGAATTATTGAAATAAATATTTATGGCAGGCAGAAATCATACAGATGTCCTGTTAAAACTGCGGGAAAGGACTGTGATATAATTGCCTGCTAAAAATTTATGCCTTATTGATTGAGAGAAATTCACGTGGAAATTAATCCTTATCTACTCCAGCTAAAAGACTTGAACGAACGTGGTCAAACACTACGGGGGTATCTTTGACTACGATCTGAAAAAAGAGCGTTTGGAAGAGGTTCTCCGTGAATTAGAAGATCCAGCCATCTGGAATGATCAGAACCGTGCACAGGCTATGGCCAAAGAAAAAGGCGAGCTTGAGAATGTACTGAATGTACTGGATGGTCTGGCGAATCAGCTTGAAGATGCACAAGCCATGCTTGATCTGGCTGTAGAAGCCGATGAAGAAGCCATGCTTGAAGATGTTCAGGCAGAATTGACAATAGCAGAAGAAGAGCTGGCAAAGCTTGAATTCCGTCGTATGTTCAGTAATCCGATGGATCCGAATCCATGCTATGTGGAAATTCAGGCAGGTTCAGGTGGTACGGAAGCACAAGACTGGGCATCGATGCTGCTACGTATGTACATGCGCTGGATTGAACGTCATGGTTTTAAAGCTGAATTAATGGAAGAATCTGACGGGGATGTCGCCGGGATTAAATCCGCGACGATTCGTGTCGAAGGTGAGTATGCCTATGGCTGGTTACGTACCGAATCTGGGGTACACCGTCTAGTACGTAAATCACCATTCGACTCGGGTAACCGCCGTCATACTTCATTCTCTGCAGTATTTGTATCGCCTGAAGTAGATGACAATATTGAGATTGAAATCAATCCTTCAGAT
Source organism: Acinetobacter sp. 22323 (assembly GCF_052044895.1). Lineage (NCBI taxonomy): Bacteria > Pseudomonadati > Pseudomonadota > Gammaproteobacteria > Moraxellales > Moraxellaceae > Acinetobacter > Acinetobacter sp. 22323. The sequence goes on from NZ_JBQEOL010000006.1 coordinate 129,025, forward strand.
GTCCGTACCGATACTTACCGTGCCTCGGGTGCCGGTGGTCAGCACATTAACAAAACTGACTCTGCGGTACGTCTGACCCATATTCCAACCGGTATTGTGGTGGCCTGTCAGAACCAGCGTTCACAACATGCCAACCGTGACCATGCCTGGAAGCAGTTGCGTGCCAAGCTGTATGAGCTGGAAATGAACAAGCGTAATGAAGCTGCACAGGCATTGGAAGATTCCAAGTCTGATATCGGCTGGGGTAGCCAGATCCGTTCTTATGTCCTTGATGATTCACGTATCAAGGATTTGCGTACAGGGGTAGAAAATTCCAATACTGGCGCAGTTCTGGACGGTGATCTGGACAAATTTATCGAAGCAAGCCTGAAACAGGGCCTGTAAGAAATCGTTTAAAAGCTGGCGTAACAAAGCTTTAACAGACTGTGACTCTTATATCTAAATTATTCGATATATAAATCGAAAAAATACGATATAATGATCGCAGATGCTGAATGAAGTTTCGTTGCGCCACTGATTATGATGTGCCTATGGACCTTGATCTAATTTTTAAAGCCTTAGCCAATCCGACCCGTCGACAAATTCTGGAGTGGTTAAAATCTCCGGAGCAATATCTGTCTGCGGAAGAGTGTGGTGGCTTTCAACGTGGGGTCTGTGCAGGTCAAATTGAACGTTTGGGCCAGGTTTCACAGTCCACTATGTCCAATCACCTGTCGGTGTTACAGCAGGCTGGACTGATCACTGCAACCAAGCATGGACAGTGGTCATATTTCTCCCGCAATGAAACTTTGATTCAGCAATTTATCGAACACCTACAACAACACCTTTAACAGGTGGGAGTAACGATGGCTGAATTAAATTCTCCTTTAACGCTTGGTGCGTTAGAGCTTAAAAACCGTGTCATCATGGCGCCGCTGACCCGTAGTCGCGCAACTGCTGATCGCGTTCCAACCCCAATGATGGTCGAGTACTATGCGCAACGTGCAAGCGCTGGCCTGATCATTTCTGAAGCGACAGTGATTTCTGAAGAAGCCAACGGCTATTTAAATACTCCAGGATTATTTACCGATGCGCAGGTCGAAGGCTGGAAAAAGGTCACTCAAGCGGTTCATGAGAAGGGCGGTCTAATCGTTGCCCAACTATGGCATGTGGGGCGTGTTTCTGATCCAGAGCTGTTAAATGGTGAAACACCGGTATCGGCGAGTTCAGTACAACAGGCCGGTCACGTCAGCCTGTTACGTCCTAAGCGCCCTTATGTTCTTCCACGTCCGCTGGAAATCTCAGAAATTCATGCCATTACCGAGCAATATAAGCAGGCTGCAATTCGTGCCAAAGACGCCGGTTTTGATGGGGTAGAGTTGCATGGCGCCAATGGTTATCTGATTGACCAGTTCCTGCAAACCAAGACCAACAAGCGTGAAGATGAATACGGTGGTTCTGTTGAAAACCGGACTCGTTTCCTGCTGGAAGTGGTGGATGCCTTGATCGAAGTCTGGGGCGCGGATCGTGTTGGTGTGCATCTGGCACCACGTTGTGATGAGCATGACATGGGTGATGATGATCCACGTGAAACATTTGGTTATGCCATGGAGCAGCTGGGCAAACGTCAAATCGCGTTTTTCTTTACTCGTGAATATCTGGCTGAAGACAGTATTTCTGAATATATGAAACAGCGTTCAGGTGGCGTGCCGTATATTGCCAACATGCGCTTGAGCCGTGAGAATGCTATTGAACTTTTAGCCTCAGGTAAAGCAGATGCAGTCGCATTTGGTAAGGCCTATATTGCGAATCCTGACCTATACGAACGTCTGTTGCAAGATGCACCGCTGAACGAGCTAAAACTGGAAAATATGATCGGCAGTCAGGCGGCTGAGGGTTATATTGATTACCCGACTTTGGCCGAAGTAAAAGTTTTAAGCACAATAGAATAATCTGAAAATGAGCTACATCGGTTAACATGTCGATGTGGCTCTGTTATATTTTGCCGATTCACTCAATTTCGGGGCAACATTTGGCTACTCCTTTTTGGTATAACGCAGCCTTGGCGCTAGCGAAACCGCTTTATCAATCCCGTATACGTAAACGTGCGACCAGTCCGGAACAATTAGAACAAGAACTGCTGGAACGTTTTGGTCCTTTCCAGTCCCCTAAAAACCTGCAGGCAATCTGGTTTCATGTAGTATCCGTAGGGGAAACCAATGCCGCTCAACCTTTAATTGAACATTATTTAAAACTTGGGCATCCGGTTCTAGTGACCAATACCACCAAGACCGGGCAGGCACGCGCTAAATCTCTTTTTCTTAAAGAACCCTATTTAAATTTATTTCAGGCAGTTTATTTACCTGCCGATCAAAAACATCTGATTCAGGATTTTTATCAGAAATATCAGCCGAAATTATTGCTATTAATGGAAACTGAGCTCTGGCCAAATCTCATTGATCAGGCAAAGAATTATAAGGTGCCTTGTCTGTTGCTGAATGCCCGTCTTTCAGAAAAATCAGCTCAAGGTTATGCCAAGGTCAAAGGGCTAACCCGTGGCATGCTGAACGCAATGCAGCAGCTATTGGCTCAGGATCTTGCAACCCAACAACGTTATATTGATTTAGGCATCGAAACTAAAAAAACCCAGATTTTAGGTAATATCAAGTTTGATATTACGGCACCGCAGCAATTTATTGATCATGCGGCTCAATTGAAACAGGAATGGTCTTTGCAAGGCCGTAAGATCATTACTCTCGCCAGTACGCATGCGCCTGAAGAACAGCAATTGATGGCTGAACTTAAATCTGCACTGGATGCAGATCCAGCATTAGTTTGTATCGTAGTGCCACGCCATCCGGAACGTTTTGATGAGGTGTTCCAGGCTGCACAGTCCTTAGGTTTAAGAACCCAGCGCCGTAGTGTGGGGCAACGTATCGAAGAAGATACTCAGGTTTATCTGGCAGATTCCATGGGCGAGATGTGGCTCTGGTATGCCTTGAGCCAAGCCTGTTATGTTGGTGGCTCTTTGAATGAACCAGGTGGTGGACATAATATTCTGGAGCCGATCGCACTAAATGTGCCTACGATTCTGGGTAAGAATTATTTTAACTTCCAGACTATTGTCGATGAGTTTGTTGAAGCTCAAGCTGTAGAAGTGGTAGAGAATGTTCAGCAGGCAGCTACAACTTTGCTGAAGATTCTAAATAATTCATCCAAGGCAGAAAGTTTAAATACCGCAGCACAAAAGATTATGCAGCAGAATCAGGGTTCGCTTGCCAAGCATATTGCAGTAATAGATCAGTATTTGTAAAACTGCACCACACTCGCATATATCGGTTTACTACTAAAAGTTTAATTGTAGAGATGACCTACTTTTCAGAGATGAAAAGTAGCAAAAATCTTTTGTTTGATTGAGGATACATCCATGTACCCTAATCAAACGGGTGACATCCATGTCACCTGTCACGAATGCCAATGGCGAGTTGTTATTCCTATATGACTCATTGTTGTGCTGATGATTGTCGTGCAGACAATGCGTTACTGAATTAAATCTTTTGATTGGTTTTTAGTTATGAACATCGTCCTACTTGATCCTCGTCAAACCCAATCTGAGATTTGGACGATCAGTGCCAAACGCCAATTGGAACATTTGCAGACACATTTGGACATTCAAGTCGGTGATACGCTAAAAGTGGGTATCCGTGAAGGGAAACGGTATCTCACAGAAATTAGCGAAATTACAGAAAAAATAGTTCGTCTCAAACCCTTAAAAGAAGAAGCTGTGCCTGCGAAGTTGCCAGTGACGCTGATTGTGGCTTTACCACGTCCAAAGGTACTGCGTCGTCTGATAATGGATGCGGTGACACTTGGGGTGGAGAAGATCATTCTGCTGCATAGCTATCGGGTTGATAAAAGCTATTGGCAAACTCCATTTTTACAACAGTTAGATCATTATATAGAGCTGGGACTGGAACAGGCCGGGGATACGATTGCGCCGAAAATTGAACTCTATAAACGTTTTAAGCCCTTTGTAGAAGATGTACTACCGACCTTGATTAGTACAGATTGCCCGGCTTATGTGGCGCATCCTTATGCTGAAAGCAAAATGCCTTTTGCAATTGAGCGTCCGTGTACGGTGGTAATTGGACCAGAAGGCGGTTTTATTCCTTATGAAGTAGATCTGCTTATAAAAAACGGCTGCCAGGCTGTGAGCCTTGGCAACCGTATTATCCGTACTGAAACAGTAATCCCTTATGTCTTAGGTCGACTGTTTAGCACGGCCTGAAGCATCTTCAATACTTTCACCACGGTACACTTTTACTTCCTGTACAGGGTAAGGAATTGAAATGCCATGTTCCGCAAAGGCTTCAATCACATGTTCCTGAACAGTGCTGATTGAATTACCTGTAGAATTTTCCTGGGTATCGACCCACCAGGTTACCGTCAGATTAATCGAGAAATCAGCCAGTTGAGTCACATTGACATTAAAAGCAGGCTGGCTGAGGATCAACTGATCCTTGTCCAGAATTGCCATAATGATACTCTTGGCTTTCTGTACATCATCTTCGTAGCCAATACCAACCACAAACTGACAGCGGCGGCGTGGATAAGCCGTATTTACCGTCACGGCACTGGTATAAACCGTTGCATTTGGAATCACAATACGGCGGCCATCGGGTGAGCGCAGGAAAGTTGCACGAATCTGGATATCTTCTACCGTCCCTTCCATGCCTGAGACAATAATATCATCGCCAATTTTAAACGGTTCACCGAGCAGAATCAGCACGCCGGACAACAGGTTCTGGAAAATATCCTTGAAGGCGAAACCGATCGCCACCGAACCAATCCCCAAGGCACTCATCAGCTGCCCGGGTGTAAAGCCTGGAATGGCAATGACCATGGCAATCAGGAAGCCAATAAAAATAATTGCAGATGTACCGACACGGTTAAGTACCAATACCAGGTTCTGTTTACTGTAACTCCGTTCACCAATCGCTTTACGCACAAAAAACTTGAACAGTTTCGAAAGCAGGTAAAAGATACTGAAAACTACCAGTGCGATACAGATATAAGGCAGGCGCTCCCAAAACGCCTCAATAAATTTATCGACGGTTGAATACGCATCATTATATTTAGCCGTGTGCTCAATGACGGTCTGAGCAGTTTTTTCAGTTGCTTGATGCAACAGCTCAGTGGTCTCTTCAGTCACTTGGCTTAGAGCATTGTCTTTTTCAGCCACGAGTATCCCGATTATAAAAAAATCGCATTATTTTGCCTGATTTTTACATTGAACTTAATAGAAAGTTGCATAGCCCTTGCGGGTGGTAGCAAAATTTAACATAAGCTTAAAAATATTCTGTCCCTTGCTGGATCACTTCCTGTGGACTTTCCAGCTCACCACTTCCCATCATAAAGGATACTATGCTGCTAGCAGCAAATAGACTTAACACGGTCAATAGTATCATCAGCCAGGCCAGAATTTTTTCCCAGACTGCAGTTGGTCGCGGTGCACCAAAGCGGTTATGTCCTGCTGTGCCTCTTGCCAGCAGCAGATAGAAAATAAATAAAATATTAACCATCGGCACTAGCATCAGCAGCATCAGCCAGCCAGATTTATTCAGGTCATGCAGGCGGCGTGCCACTACCACAATATAGAAATACAGATAGAACACAACTAACAGCAGATAGCCCAAGCCAGCCAGACCAGTCAGCGCATCAACAAACTGCCAATTATCCAGAGACAAGGTGGTCAGGCTGAAAATACCGCTGACCAGACTGAGGGCAATCGAAGCAAAGAAAAAAATGATATGCAGGAAAGCGTACCAGCCAATAAAGCTGAGCCGGCCAAAGCGCCCTTCAAGAGATAGCGGATTATCATTGGAAGGTGCCGGAGAGCGGGAGAAGAATGGCGAAGTATCTTTAGAGTTCATGGGCTGAGCCAGTTCAAGTAATTGAAAACAGGCAAACATGTTTGCCTGTAAGGAAGTATAAAAATTCAACACCATTATAAGATTAAACGGAATGGTGAGATACGAAAACTAGACAGGAATGTATTGGATTCACCTGTAAACCTATGTTTTAAATGAATTGATCAGAATACGACCAAAGCATGATTGTCCAATTTGAGATAAGCCGTTCATACTGAGCTATGCATAAAAAACAATCAATAACGTGGCATCAACCTCTCGTGATGAGAGGGAATAAGATCAAGGAAGTAAATAATGAAAGAGATCTATCCTGTACCAGCAGAATTTAAAAAAACCGCACGGACCACCGAGGCTGAATATTTCGAACGCTATCAGCGCTCTATTGAAGAACCGGATGAATTTTGGGCCGAGCAAGCCCAGCGCCTTGACTGGATCAAGCCATTTACCAAAGTTAAAGATACCAGCTTCGACAAAGATAATTTCAAGATCGAATGGTTTGCTGATGGCCAGCTGAATGTCAGTGCCAACTGTCTGGACCGCCATCTAAAAGAGCATCCTTATAAGCCGGCAATTATCTGGGAAGGCGATCATCCATCCCGTCACAAGATTATCTCTTTTCATGAGCTGTATGATGAAACCTGCCGCTTTGCCAATGTTCTGAAAAAGAATGGCATCAAGAAAGGTGACCGTGTGGTGCTGTACATGCCAATGGTCTCTGAAGCTGCGATTGCCATGCTGGCCTGTGCCCGTATCGGCGCAGTACATTGCGTGGTATTTGGCGGTTTCTCGCCAGACTCGCTGGCTAGCCGTATTGAGGACAGTCAGGCGAAAATGGTCATCACGGCTGACTCCGGTATGCGTGGCGGCAAGCAGATTCCACTGAAAGCCAATGTAGATGAAGCCCTGAAAATTGCTGGTACTGAATCAGTAGAGCATGTCATGGTGGTGCATCGCACGGGTAATCCGATCGAAATGAAAGAAGGTCGGGATCTGTGGTATCACATGGAAATCATGACGGTCAATGAGATCTGCCCACCTGAACCCATGAATGCAGAAGATCCACTGTTTATTCTGTATACATCAGGCTCAACAGGCAAGCCAAAAGGGGTACTGCATACCACCGGTGGTTATCTGACGTATGTGAACTCTAGCTTCCGCGAAGTTTTCGACATCAAGCAGGATGATGTGTTCTGGTGTACCGCTGATGTGGGCTGGATTACGGGTCATTCCTATGTACTGTATGGTCCATTGTCGAATGGTACGACAACAGTGATGTTTGAAGGCGTACCACAATATCCAAGCTGGGCACGTACCGGGCATATCGTGGACAAGCACAATGTCACCATCCTCTATACTGCCCCAACTGCGATTCGCGCCATGATGCGTGAAGGGGATGCCTTTGTGCGTGAAAGTGACCGCAGCAGCCTGCGCCTGCTTGGTTCCGTCGGGGAACCGATTAATCCGGAAGCCTGGAACTGGTACTACAGTGTGGTAGGTGAAAGTCGCTGTCCAATCGTGGATACCTGGTGGCAAACCGAAACCGGTGGTTTCATGATTACCCCATTACCGGGTGCGACCGATCTGAAACCGGGCTCTGCAACCCGGCCATTCTTTGGTGTGCAGCCAGCGATTGTTGATGCTGAAGGCAAAGAGATGGAAGGTGCAGTGGAAGGTAATCTGGTGATCAAGGATTCCTGGCCAGGTCAGATGCGCACCATCTGGGGTGATCCGGAACGCTTTATCGAGGCATATTTCTCGACTTATCCGGGGACCTATTTCACGGGTGATGGTGCGCGTCGGGATGAAGATGGCTATTACTGGATTACCGGTCGTGTCGATGACGTGCTGAATGTATCCGGTCATCGTCTGGGAACAGCTGAAATTGAAAGTGCGTTGGTGGCACATGAGTCTGTAGCTGAAGCTGCAGTCGTGGGTATGCCGCATGATATTAAAGGTCAGGGTATCTGTGCTTTCGTGACTCTGCAGGCAGGAACCGAGAGTACGGAAGAACTGCGTGCTGAACTGGTGGCCTGGGTGCGCAAGATTCTTGGACCAGTCGCGACGCCAGATGCACTGCACTGGGCGCCGGCATTACCGAAAACCCGTTCTGGTAAAATCATGCGCCGTATCTTGAGAAAAATTGCAGCGAATGAACTGGATAGCTTAGGTGATACTTCAACTTTAGCCGAACCACAGGTGGTGGATAACCTGATTGCCGAAGTGCAAAGAACCGCTTAAATTTTTATAAAATCAAGAGAATACCGGCTTTCTTTAGCCGGTATTTTTATATCACTGATAAGCTCTGCATGCTTTCGGATATGGGCTCCGAACTTGATCTGTTAAGCTTCTGGCATGCTGTAGATAGCTAAAATGAGTACAAAAGAATGAATGTGCGACAACAATACCTGGATCAATCTCCGCTTGATATTGCTCAGTCTTTGGCAGATCAGTTTGCCCTGAGCGCAGCTGAACGTGATAAACAGGGGGGCAATCCCAAGCAGCAACGCGACCTGATTCGTGACAGTGGCTTGCTCGGGTTGTCTATTCCAGAGCAATATGGCGGGCTGGGTGCAGACTGGCAGACTATTTTTCAGACCATTCAGGCAATTGCACGCGTAGACAGTTCACTGGCACATGTTTATGGCTTTCATCATTTACTGATTGCGACGGTACAGCTGTTCTCACAGCCGGAACAATATAGTCCCTGGTTTGAACAGACTGCACGTGAAAACCTATTCTGGGGCAATACCTTAAACCCGCTGGATCGCCGTACGAAAGTTAGTAAAACTTCTGACCAAGAATATATCTTCCATGGAGACAAGAGCTTCTGTTCCGGTTCAATCGACTCAGACATCCTGCTCTGTTCAGGTTATAACGAAGAGGGCCAACTACTGATTGGCGTAATTCCAACCCAGCGTGAAGGCGTCAGCTTCCTGGGTGACTGGAACAATATGGGCCAGCGTCAAACCGACAGTGGTACCAGTCATTTTGAACAGGTGAAAATTCATAAAGATGAGCTGTTATTGAATCCCGGGCCATTGAGTTCACCATATTCCAGCCTGCGTCCATTGATTGCTCAGCTGATTTTTGTGCATATGTTCCTCGGTGTAGCGGAAGGGGCGTTTGAAGTAGCCAAGCAGACTGTACAAAGTCAGAAAGCCTGGTCGAAATCACTGGTTGAAAATGCAGTCAATGATCCCTTTACCCAGAAGCATTTTGCCGATTTTTATGTACAGCTAGAAGGTGTACGTCTATTGGCAAACAAAGCCATTCAGACTTTGCAAAAGGCTTGGGATGTTGGGCCTGATCTAACAGCTGAAGAGCGTGGTGAAGTATCTATTGCCATTGCCACCGCAAAAATTGCCGCAACCAATACTTCACTGTATATCACTCAGAATATTTTCCAGGTCATGGGCGCACGGGCAACGACTGCCAAGCTAAATCTGGACCGTTTCTGGCGCAATGTACGTACTCAAACCCTGCATGATCCGGTGGATTACAAATATCAGGAAATAGGTGAATGGGTACTGACGGGTAAAGTGCCTGATCCAAGTTTTTATTCTTGATTCATCTTTTAAAAAGCCTCCATTTGGAGGCTTTTTATTGGTTAGTATTCTGACTTAAATTTGTTTAAATACTTCAATTGCCCGGACGCGGGACTGTTTTAAATCGACAATCGGTTTTGGATAATCCAGCCCTAAATCTGGATTTTTGGCATAAGGTTCATGAATGATTTTAGCATCCAGATGTGCCAGTTCTGGAACCCATTCACGGATATAGTCGCCGTTGGGGTCAAAACGCTGTGACTGATTCACCGGGTTAAAAATCCGGAAATAAGGTGCTGCATCCATGCCGGTCGAGGCACACCATTGCCAGCCGCCATTGTTAGCAGCCAGGTCACCATCAATCAGATGTTGCATAAACCAGGCTTCGCCCAGCCGCCAGTCGATCAACAGGTTTTTGCTCAGAAACATTGCAGTAATCATACGTACCCGGTTATGCATCCAGCCCGTTGCCAGCAGCTGGCGCATACCGGCATCAACAATCGGAATCCCCGTCCGGCCTTGCTGCCAGGCAGCTAAATCTTCTGGAGCATCACGCCATTCTATCGCCTTGGTATTTTCCTTAAATGGCTGATGTCTGGACACTTTAGGAAAATCGTGCAGGGTATGCTGGTAAAATTCACGCCAGAGCAGTTCATCCAACCAGGTCTGCTGACCGATATCTTCAAGCTGGAAATAACCTTGAGAAGAGGTGAATAAAGTCTGCACACACTCCCGGATTGAAAGAATACCGATATTTAGATACGGCGATAACTGGCTAGTACCATCGATCGCTGGAAAATCCCGATCGGTTTTATAATCCTTTAGCCGGTCTGCGATAAATTCATTCAGTAATTCAAAGGCGTGTTTATCTTCAACTGGCCAATATTGGTTGGCTGTTACTGGCCGATAAGCCTCAGAAAATTTATCCAAATTAAAATTAAACTGAGAAAGATCGAGTTGTAACTTAGGCTGTGCTTCAATATCTGGATAACAGGAAGGCACATCGATAAGCAGCCGTTCATAGCATTTCTTTTTAAATGCACTAAACACCTGATAAGGCTGCTGGCTTTGATTGCGGATCGAACCTAAAGGAAACAGGGTACGATCTTCATAGTATTCACAACTAATCCGATGCTGTTGCAATAATTGCTCGACAGCCTGATCACGCTGCTGCTCATTAAGCCCGGTTTCGATATTGCAGTGCACGGTGCTGATCTGAAATTGCTGGCACAGTGCCAAAAGCTGCTCTGAAATATCTTTCCAGAGTGGAATATTTAAAATTAGAAGAGGGATATTCAATGCTTCTAGCTGCTGTTTCAGGATTTTTAGCCGGCGCAGATAGAAGTCGATCTTGATCGGTGCATCCTGATGCAGTTGCCATTGTTCAGGTGACAGGATGACCAGCGCCAGACATTGCCTGCTTTGTGCTGCATGCCATAAGGCAGCATGGTCATGAAGGCGTAAGTCGTTCCGGAACCAGATCAGATGCATGACAGTTTTCTAAACCAATAAGATGCCATGCATTCTAGATAATCTGATCAAACAGAAATAGTAGAGAAATATTAAAACGTGATAGGAGCTGAAGTTTGTCACTATCAGCTCTGAATGTATTAGCCTTTGGCGAGATGGATATTTTCCAGCGTATCTACCAGAGTTCGGGTCATCTGGTCAATTTCATAATTCACTTCATCACCAACCTGAACAGATTTCCAGGTCGTTAGGCGTAGGGTTTCTGGAATCAGGTCAATCGAAATCTCACTTTTAACACGATCGACATGGTTTACTGTCAGGCTGCAACCATTCAGTCCGATAAAACCTTTCAGGAAAAAATATTTGATATTGCCAGCTGGAACCTGCAGGTCGATATGCAGGGTTTCACCGCGACGCTCGATCTGGGTGACTTGAGCTGTGCCTTCAATGTGTCCGTACAGGTTATGACCGCCATTTTCCGCACCCACTTTTGCCGAACGTTCAATATTCACTTCATCACCAACTTTAAGCGATTTTAAGGTGGTGAGTTCAAGCGTGACATTAGAAATATCAAAATGAATCTGTTGCTGTTCACGGTCAATCGTGGTCACGGTCAGACACACACCATTTACTGCGACACTGGCACCAATAAACACATCTGCAAAGAAACCTTGCTGATCACTGACAATGATCGTAATAAAGCCATTGCCTTTGCGAATTTCAACGACCTTTTCCAGGCCTTGGACAATACCGGTATACATAGTTAAAACATCTATTCTTGCAATTGCATCACATTGTAGGGAGGAATACAGAATCCGGCTAGCGTTGTACTGTACTGCCTGGTTTTCTGCCCAGATAAAAAAATCCCCTAAGCCGAGCCTTAGGGGAGTGAATGGAAAGCGCTGAGATTTATTGGAATACTTATACGAGCTCAGCGTCTTCTTGTTGCACAGCTGTTGCCTGTTGTGCTTCAAGTTCACGGACCAAAGGCAATACCTTTTGGCCAAAATATTCAACTTCTTCAATAAAGTGTAGGAAGCCAGACAGAATTAGGTCCACACCGACTTTTTTCAGTTCGATGATGCGTTCAGCAATTTGCTGCGGTGTACCAATCAGGTTGGTACGGAAGCCGTCATTGTATTGAACCAGATCTTCAAAAGTAGACTTGGCCCAGTTACCTTCACCTTCTGCGGTTGCTGCACCTGCTTCCCGCGTTGCATCACTAAAAGATCTCACGGCCTGGACATTAGCCTTGGCAACGATTTCCTGCAGTACTGCTTGTGCTTCTTCCTCAGTATCACGCGCAATAACGAAGGCATTCACACCGATTTTCACCTGATGATTGTTGGCTTTGGCCTTTTCACGGATATCATCAATCTGCTTTTTCAATTCTTCAGGCGTATTGCCATTGGTGAAGTACCAGTCGGATACACGTGAAGCCATATCGCGTGCAGCGCGGGAACTGCCCCCCTGGAAAATTTCAATATGCGGTTTCTGTACCGGCTTTGGACTCAAGCTATAGTCATTAAACTGGTAATACTTGCCATCAAAACTGAAATGATCCTGGGTCCAGACCCCTTTCAAACTGCGAATAAACTCTTCCGAACGGGCATAGCGCTGGTCATGCTCCGGCCATTCTTCACCAATTGCATCAAACTCACCGCGGAACCAGCCACTGACCACATTAATTGCAATACGGCCATTGGTCAGATGATCAATCGTTGCCAGCTGTTTAGCGGCCAGTGCCGGCTTCCATGGACCTGGCAGAATCGCAGTGATGACTTTCAAACGTTCAGTTTTTGCCAGAATACCGTGGCTAAAACTAACTGATTCATGCTGGTTTTCTGCGTTATAGCCCGCAGTAAAACGGATTTGGGTCAGGGCATAGTCAAAACCAGCCTTTTCCGCTATCTGTGCCAGACGTACATTATAGTCATAGCTCCAGTCGGTGCGCTGCTCGATGTTACTCACCACCAGACCACCGCTCACATTTGGAACCCAATATGCAAAAGTAATATGTTTGTTATTTGACATTCTTCTCACCCTCTGAAGAAGTTTTTCGTTAAGCAACTTGAGTTTTTGGTGCTTTTTTGCTGTGTAAGCGGGACTCTGCTGCATCCAGGCTAGGCACTGCTGCTGAAGGCAGCACTTCTTCCTGTTCAATCTGTTTATTGATGCCCAGGTTCTGATTGGCTTGTTGAGACTTTTCTTTAATCACTTCAGCACGTTGACCTTTGGCTGGTGTCCATTCCAGGATTGGTAATGCACGTGCGACAGCCAGTGTGATACGTGCGCGAAGCAGTTCGCTGTGAATGGTATATTCAGGTGTGAAGTCACGATCCGTTGCGTACACACCAATTGGTAATGTTTGTGCCTGAAAGAAGCTGAATAATGGACGTAATTGATGTTCAAGCACCAGTGCATGACGGTCACTGCCACCGGATGCTGCTAACAGGACAGGAACATCCACCAGCGCCGTTTGCTCTACAAAGTCGAAGAAGTGTTTGAACAGGCCAGTGAAAGAGGCACGGTAAACTGGAGTGCCGACGATCAGTGCATCCGCTGCTTCTACAGCTGCCAAATCATCCTGAACGCGTTGCGGTAACTGGTTACGGTAGATTGCGCCACCCAGTAACTGACCAATTTCACTGAATTTAATGAAATGTACATTGATAGGTGTGGCTTCACCCAGCTCATCAATAATCGCTTGTACCAGCGCTTCAGTTTTAGAAGGATGATTTAAACCACCAGAAACGGCAACGATATTGAGCGGTTTTTGTAGATCTTGATTTGACATTTTGGAACCTAAAAACAGGTTAGTCTCGGAATGAGCCTATTAATCCAAAATGCGTTCATGAGTGTAAAATAAGGAAAAGCTGAAAAGTTATCTAAATTTGAGATATAACTGAAATATTTGCTTTTTGGAAAGCCAATCGCAACTAATACATTGATATTTTGACTTATATTGAATAAGAATAAGCATTCTAGTCAGCTAATAATACATATACAAAAAAATGATGAGAATTAAATAATTAGTGAAATGCCGATATTCTAGAGTTTATGTAACGAAACTGGATATTATTTTTTAAAAATTGTACAGTCTTGCATATCGCTGACCTACCGACTACAGGTAGAATATAAGCTACCGTGCACAAGATCTCTCTCACGTCCTATGAATATTTTAATCGTTGATGATCATCCACTGTTTCGTCATGCTTTAATTCAAGCCGTTCGTTATAGCTTACCGCAAGCACAAATTCATGAAACTGCAGCAGTCAATGAATTTTATGAACGCCTGGAAAATGGTCCTGAACCTGATCTTGTGCTGCTGGATCTGAATTTACCGGGTGCTTCCGGCTTTTCTGCATTGGTGCATGTCCGTGCTCAATATCCTTCGCTTCCAATTATTGTGGTATCGGCTCACGAAGAAGTCAGCATCATTCAACGCGCAATTGCACATGGTGCGATGGGTTATATTCCAAAATCAGCACATCCAAGCCATATTGGTGAAGCGATTCGTGAAGTACTGGAAGGCGAAATCTGGTTACCGCCAAATCTGCCCGCCAATATGAACTTTGATCCGCGTGCGGCTGATGAAACTGCACTGGCTGAACGTATTCAGTCTTTGACCCCACAACAGTTCCGCGTATTGATGATGGTGGCAGAAGGCTTGCTGAACAAGCAGATTGCTTATGAACTGGATGTATCGGAAGCAACCATTAAAGCCCACGTGACGGCGATCTTCCGTAAGCTTGGCGTACAGAACCGTACCCAGGCTGTCTTGGCGATCAATGCGCTGAATATTGAAGAAAAGAAAATCTAAGCTTTTCGAAGCGCCAAAAAAAGACCTCCGCAGAGGTCTTTTTTATGGTCTGAATATCTGCTTTTAGGCAATACAGTCCTGTTTTGGCGTAAGGTCAGCACAGAACAGCGGGTTCAAGGCACATTGCAGTTCATCAATCTGTTCTTGAGTCACATAGCCTTTTGACATCAGGTATTCAGCAACACGGTCGTCACGCAGACTTAGAAAAGCTGCATCATACACACCCAGATCGACAAACAGCGCAGCCGTTTCCAGGCTGTTAAACCGATCCAGGTAAACATCATTGCCATACATCAGGAAAATATGATCCTGTTCTGACTTTGGATCGACGCGTAGGCGCTCTGCCAGCTCGATTGGCGAGGTTTTAATAAAGAGCAGCTCAGAAAGTTCATCAAACTGTGAGGTGTCCAGCTGGTCATCACCAGTTTTAACCTTGGCCAGCCATGCTTTAAATACCAGTACCGCACCACCGCGCAATAACATGCTCCAGATCTGATGACGGGTATCTTCACTTAAATCTGCAGCTTCGGTTTCCAGAGACTGAATCAGCTTCGATTCCTGCTCTGCCAGACGCTCGAACAGCCCCAGACCTTGCGGTTTATAGGCAAAAGGCTCAAACACATCAAAGTGCAGCTCTTCAAATACCTGTAGGGCGAGAGGAACTGCAGATTGATACAGGGTTTCTAGCGCTTCAATTTGAGCAGGATCAAGTTTGCTGTACTTAAACAGATTATTCCAGTCTATTGCCGGCAGCATGGCATTGGCACCGTATTGACGATGAAACTGTCGGTTCTGATTGATCTCAGTAGTAGTGTCTAAGCTCATGATTAGTCATCCTTTATGCAGTAATAAATGATCAGCTGACATGCGGATGAAGAATATAGGCATGAATAGATACTGATCGTTTCTAAGTCATATTTTTAGAGCGAAATAGGGGTATGAAAAAATACGACTAAAGTTCAAACAATCAAGTTAATCCTATATTAGTTTATATAAAATAATGACTTACAATATTGTAACCAAGTACACACAGGTTCACGTCAGGAATGGTGAAGTTTTGCCATAGCGATTTTTAAAATGATGTTTTTGGTCAATTGATGTAAGGATTTTTAGCCTAATTCTGATGTTTTTGGCACATGCGCTTAAAAATCATGCAAATATTGAAATTTTTTGTGACATTTAAAATAAAAAGTGCCGGCTTTACATAGTAAAACAGGCACTTATCGAAACCACAACCACTTAACTGTCCGAGATTTTTAAACCCGATAGCCATGAACGTAAGGAAGCAGGCTTCAGCGGTTTTTTCAGCAGCACAATATTCAGTTCCTTAAGCTGCTGTGGCAGTTCAGGATCAGAATCCGCAGTGATCAAGGCAACCGGTACATTTGGCTTACGATTATCTACGATAAAGTCCAGACCGCGTTGGTCATGATTCAAATGCTGATCCACCAGCCAGACCTGAATATTTTCCTGTTCAATCATTTCCTGTGCCTGTTCAGGCTCTGTAGCTTTAAATACCTGATATCCCCATTTGGTCAGCAAGGTCGACATACCTTCCAGAATGGTTTCATCATTGTCCAGACATAGCACTTTAAAGGCTTTGGATTTCAGCGGTACCGCCTGCACTGGAGCTGCCACAACTTTTGGTGCCTCAGTGAGCGGTACTTCAATCATGAAGCAGGAGCCTTTGCCATATTCAGAGTAGACGTGTACCGGATAGTCCAGCATGCTGGTCATACGCTGCACAATCGCCAGACCCAGCCCCAAACCTTGTTCACCCCATGGAGAGGTATGACCACAGCGCTCAAATTCCTGGAACAGTTTGATCCGCTGTTCTTCGGCAATACCCGGTCCGGTATCCCATACGCCAATACGGATATGATTCGGTTTGCTGCTGGAGCGCAGTACACCCACAATCACTTTACCGCTGGCAGTATAACGGAGTGCATTGCTGACAAAGTTCTGGATAATCCGGCGAATCCATTGTGGATCAGTATCAATCCAGAACTGCGCATCATGCACACTGAACTTGATGCCACGCTGTGCTGCGATGGATTTAAACTGTAATTCCAGATCGCTGAGCAGATCATGCAATGGATAGGCTTGACGCTTCGGCTGAATCGTTCCACCTTCCAGACGGGCAATATCCAGCAGGGCAGAGAGCATGCTTTCTGCACCATACAAGGCACGGTCCAGCTGCTGTAAGGTCTTGCGATCTTCTTCACTTTGCACACTTTGTTCCAGTGCCGTACTGAACAGACGTGCTGCATGCATCGGCTGTAACAGGTCATGACTAGCTGCTGCAATAAAGCGGCTTTTGGACATATTCGCCTTGTCTGCCTGTTCACGAGCCAGTTGCTGTTCGGACAAGGCATCCGCAAGCTGCTGGGTACGATCACGCACACGTGCTTCCAGTACGGCTTCATTTTCACGGAAGGCGGTAATATCCGCAAAGGTCGTAACAAAGCCACCGCCTTCAATCGGATTGCCACGCATCTGAATCACGCGGCCATCTTTACGGATCCGCTCGAATTCATGTGCACTACCGACCTGCATCCAGTGAATCCGTTTACGCACATGCTCTTCGACCGAACCCGGCCCACATTCACCGCGCTCGGCGTTATAACGAATCAGGTCAGCGATCGGGCAACCAACATAGACAATATCTTTTGGATAATCAAACAGCTTCAGATACTGGTTGTTCCAGGCTACCAGGCACATGTTTTCATCGACGACACTGACACCTTGGGTCATATGGTCGATCATGGTCATGATCAGGTTCTGGTTAAAGCGCTGCCACTGGGAAGCTTGGTCAAGAATATTGGCGACCTGACCAAGAGCCAGACCGTTATTTACCATCGCAGTGGTCAATAAGGTACGCGCTGAGGCAGCACCGATTGTGCCAGCCAGATATTGCTCGGTAAAGCGCCACCACATGCCATTGGCACTGCTATTTTCATTCAGCTCGACATTATTCTGGGTACAGAACTGCTTGAACGCACGCGTGGTAGGTTCTTCACCGGTAATGCGTTTGGCCAGGGTAATCAGGTCACCGACTTTTAAACGGGCCACATCCTGATGGGAATAGCTCACCTCAGTGGTTGGGCTCTGTGAAGGAAGTGGCTTTGTTTCATAATAGAAGAAACTTTCCGCCTGAATCTGCTCTGCCACACTTGGGCGGAAGATGCGTGACACCCAAATGTAAAGCAGTAAATTGAGACCGAGTGACCACACCACACCATGAGTCAAGGAATCAAAGGATTCAAAACCCAGTAATGCTTCAGGACGAAGCCAGTTGAGCGCCAGTGGGCCATAATTGAGAAAGTCGTGGCTAAACTGCTGATATGTTTCGGGCAGGCTACGCAGAATGGTCGGGAACAGTAAGGTATAAGCCCACAAAGCAAAACCGGTCAGCAAGCCGGCATAGACACCCTGTTTACTGCCACCCCGCCAGTACAGACCACCAATCAGGGCAGGGGCAAACTGTGCCACCGCACTAAAGGCCAGCAGACCGAAGATAGAAAGCTGATCAATATCATTAAAGAAATTGAAGAACAGGAAGCCCATCAGCATTACAGCTAAGATAGAGATGCGTCGGGTAAATTTCAGTACCAGTGGCAGACGTTTGTCATGGCGTGAAATCAGATTAGAACGCCACAGCGCCGGCATGATCAAGTCATTACTCAGCATGATCGATAAGGCAACGGAAGACACCAATAACATCCCGGTGGATGCCGAGAATCCTCCGAGGAAGGCTAATAGGGTCAGCCAGTCCTGGTTATAGCTCAGAGGCAAAGACAGTACTGCTACATCTGGAATCGCCAGATAATGTGGTGCCGCATGTAGTGCCCAACTGGCAATTGGAATGATCGCGATGGTAGTCAGAATCAGATAAACTGCAAACCAGCGGCGGGCGCCACGGATATGCTTTTCATCACGCAGTTCAACCACGGCCACGTGGAACTGACGCGGCAAACAGATAATCGCCAATGCCGCGAGTAAAGTTTGTACCCAGAAACTTTCTGGCACGCCAAACAGTTGCACTTCATGGAAGGTGGTTTTGATATCGCCCGTAATCTGCGACAAATTTTCTGGTGCAGCAAACATGAAGAAACCAGCAACTGCCAGTAATGCAAACAGCTTAACGAAAGATTCAAAGGCGACTGCCAGCATCAGGCCGCCATGCTGTTCAGTATTGGCAATCTGCCGGGTACCAAACATCATCGCCAGAATCGCCAGAATACCGGTCAGGAACAGCACGCCATTGGTCGTGCCTGTTACCCCTGCGGAAGGTTCCAGAATCACGGATGCACTTAGGGCAATCGCACGCAATTGCAAGGCCAGATAGGGAATAATCGCAATGACTGCCAGAATGGTGACCAGTGAAGCCAGTGGTCCACTTTTACCATAACGTGCCGCGACAAAATCTGCGATCGAGGAAATGGCATGGTGCTGACGTACTCGTCCCAACCGGCGCCAGATGTCATAACCAATCGCGACAAAAAGCAGTGGGCCGAGGTAGATAGGCAGGAAAATAATCCCTTCACGTACTGCAGCACCTGTTGCTCCATAAAAGGTCCAGGAAGAGCAGTAGACACCTAAAGTTAAGCTAAACAATAGCATGCGTCCACGAGTGCTGAGACGACTGGCGTGTTTCTCCCCGAAAAATGCACAAACAAAGAGTAATGCGATATAGAGGGTGAGCACCCCTATGATGAGCCAACTGTTCATATTGCCTGAAGTGTACTGAGCATGCGGCTATAATACAGCATCATGAACGCAGGCGTTCAAATTGCTTATTTTTTAACGACCAAAGTCTAAATTACAACCACCTATAAAGCTTGTTAATTTGCACAGGTGATAATTCGAATTAAAAAATGGATGCCTAAGGTTGGGCATAGCAAGGAGAATATTTATGGATGAGAGACAAGTAGAACAGATTCTACAAAATCCCAAATTCAAGGAAATGGTCGCCAAAAAAAGTCGTCTTAGCTGGACACTTACGGCAATCATGTTGTTTGTATACGTGGGTTTCATGCTCTTGGTTGGTTATAACAAAGAATTTCTAATGAGTTCTGTTTCTGGCGGTGTGACGACTTGGGGGATTCCATTAGGACTTGGCATTATCGTATTGTCTTTTGTTTTATGTGGTGTGTATTCCTACATTGCCAATAACCAACTTGATCAACTGAACGAAGAAGCAATGCGCGAAGTTGAAGCAATCACTCATGAAAAAGGGCTGCACTAAGATGAAATGGAATTCATTTAAAGCACTTGCGGCATCAACATTATTGATGTCTGGTATGGCAGTTGCAGGACCTGATTTAGGTGCAGCTGAACAACAAGCCACGAATTGGCACGCGATTATCATGTTCGTGATTTTCGTAGGCGCAACGCTTTTCATTACCAAATGGGCAGCAAAACAAACCACCAGTACCAATGATTTCTATACTGCGGGTGGCGGGATATCAGGTTTTCAGAATGGTCTGGCAATTGCCGGTGACTTTATGTCAGCAGCATCCTTCCTGGGTATTTCCGCAATGGTATTCTTGTCAGGTTTTGACGGCTTACTATATTCTCTAGGCTTTATGGTGGGTTGGCCGATTGTATTGTTCCTGGTGGCAGAACGTCTGCGTAACCTGGGTAAATTCAACTTGTCAGATGTCGTCTCTTTCCGTTTACAGGAAAAACCGGTGCGTACTTTGGCTGCATTAAGCTCCTTGGTTGTAGTAGCGTTCTACCTGATTGCACAAATGGTGGGTGCAGGTCAGCTGATCAAGCTTCTATTCGGTCTGAACTATAACATTGCAGTTGTTATTGTTGGTTTACTGATGATGGCTTACGTGATGTTTGGTGGCATGTTGGCAACGACTTGGGTACAGATCATCAAGGCCGTAATGCTGTTATCTGGTGCGACCTTCATGGCTTTCATGGTGATGAAAGGCGTGGGCTTCAGTTTTACCAATATGTTTGAACAGGCGATTGGTGTCTATTCAAAAGTGCATGATTTGAGCTTGGCTGATGCAACCAAAATCATGGGTCCTGGTAGCTTGGCGTCTAACCCGGTTGATGCAATCTCTCTTGGTCTTGCCTTGATGTTTGGTACAGCAGGTCTGCCACATATCCTGATGCGCTTCTTCACAGTAAAAGATGCTAAAGAAGCACGTAAATCGGTAGTCGTGGCGACAGGCTTTATTGGTTATTTTTACCTGTTAACCTTCATCATCGGTTTCGGTGCGATTCTATATGTATCGAATAACCCGCAATTCCTAGATGTAGCGAAAATGGCTATGACTGGCAAACTAGAGCTGGTTGGTGGTAACAACATGGCTGCAGTTCACTTGTCTGATGCTGTTGGCGGTGACTTGTTCATGGGCTTCATCTCGGCAGTAGCATTCGCAACAATTCTTGCTGTAGTTGCTGGTTTGACCTTGTCTGGCGCTTCAGCAATCTCACACGACTTGTATGCTAACGTATTTAAGAAAGGTCAAACCACACCTGAATCTGAACTGCGTATGTCTAAAATTGCGACTTTAGGTCTTGCAATCTTTGCCATGATTTTGGGTATCCTGTTCGAGAAGCAAAACGTTGCCTTCATGGTTGGTCTAGCTTTCTCTGTGGCTGCATGTGCAAACTTCCCGGTACTTGTACTTTCCATGTTCTGGAAAGGCTTGACCACTCGTGGTGCGGTGATTGGTGGTATCGTTGGTCTGGTGACTGCGGTGGTACTGATCGTACTGTCTAAAGCAGTTTGGGTAGATACATTGGGTATTTCTGATACACCAATTAATCCATACAATGGTCCTGCATTATTTGCGATGCCTTTAGCATTCTTCTTCTGCTGGTTGTTCTCTGTGACAGATAACTCTGCACAAGCACAAGCGGAACGCAAAGCATTCGATGCACAGTTTGTACGTTCACAAACAGGTATTGGTATCTCAGGTGCCTCTGATCACTAAGATGATTTGATCACCTATAAAAAGTCCCGCAAGGGACTTTTTTATTGCCTGTAGATGCCAACGCTCATGAAGAAGTTCATTTTTTCTGTCTCTTTATTACATAGCTGGATTTTTAAATTTTGGAAAAAATAGAAGATCAAGTCTTTTCTATGACATGTTACGAGAAGAACACAGGAGTACAACCAAGCGAATAAGAACAATAACTTATCATTTTACTTAAGTTTCGATATGTGATCGAAATACATTTTTTTATTCAGGTTTTTTTGAGTAATGTATGTGGGACCGATCTGGTCTGATTAATAAAAAGCAAAAATGGAGTGGATATGTCTTCCAGAACCACATCCTGGTATTCCAATGTGAATCCTCGTGTGTTTTTAACAACTGTCATCATCATTGGACTATTTCTTTTAATGGTGGTCCTGGCACCTAATTCGTTTGAACTGATGACGCAGCAACTGAACCAGTGGGTGACGACCTCTTTTAGCTGGTTCTATGTACTCTCTGTTGCAATTTTCCTGATTCTGCTGATTTTTATTGCACTATCGGACATGGGCAGGATTAAGCTTGGTCCGGACCATAGTATGCCGGATTATAACAATACCTCCTGGTTTGCCATGCTGTTTACTGCCGGCATGGGCATTGGGCTGATGTTCTTCGGTGTTGCTGAACCGGTAATGCACTATGTCACTCCGCCATCGGGTGAACCGGAAACTATTCAGGCGGCACAGCAGGCCATGCGTGTAACTTTCTTTCACTGGGGACTCCATGCCTGGGCGATCTATACACTGGTCGGATTATCCTTGGCTTATTTTGCCTATCGGCATCAGCTGCCCTTGAAAATCCGCTCTGCACTTTATCCTTTAATTGGCAAGCGAATTTACGGCCCGATCGGGGATGGTGTCGATATCTTCGCAACGATTGGAACCGTATTTGGTGTCGCTACCACTTTGGGTTTCGGGGTAACACAGATCAATTCTGGTCTGAACTATCTGTTTGGCATTGAGCAAAGTACTGGAGTACAAGTCATCCTGATTATTATTGTCAGTGCGATGGCTTCACTCTCGGTATTTTTTGGTCTGGATAAAGGGATTAAGCGCCTATCCGAACTGAATCTGGTTTTGGCTTTGGGACTATTACTTTTTGTCTTTCTGGCAGGACCGACTATTTATCTGCTGCAAACGACTATTCAAAACGTCGGACAGTATGTGTCTGGTCTATTCAGTATGACCTTTAATCTGTATGCCTATCAGCCTAATGGCTGGATTGGCGGATGGACCATTATGTACTGGGCCTGGTGGATTTCCTGGTCACCATTTGTCGGGATGTTCATTGCCCGGGTATCTCGAGGTCGAACGGTTCGCGAATTCATCGTGGGCGTTTTACTGATTCCAACCGGCTTTACCCTGATCTGGATGGGCTTTATGGGCAATGCTGCGCTTTACAGCATTTTGCATGAAGCGAATATTAACCTGATGCAGGCAGTACAGCGTGACTCATCTGTGGCACTGTTTGAATTTCTGCAGGGGATGCCTTTCTCGGCAGTGATGAGTGTAGTCGCCACATTCTTGGTGATGTTATTTTTCGTCACTTCGGCTGACTCTGGTGCACTGGTTACCGATTATCTGACTGCGAAATCTGATCAGTCTCCGACCTGGCAGCGTCTGTTCTGGACAGTGATCATGGCTTTACTGGCAATTGTGCTGTTATATGCAGGTGGCCTGGCTGCATTGCAATCGGCCACCATGTTGAGTGCTTTGCCTTTTACCTTGATCATGTTGGTGATTAGTTGGGGGCTGATCAAAGCACTGCGGCTGGAAGTCACCAAAATGCATGCATTACAAGAAGCCCGAATTACACCACGAGCAATTCATAATCCGCGTAGCTGGCAGCAGCGTTTGGGACTCATCATGCATTATGCTCATAATGAACAGGAAGTGACAGCGTATATCCAGTCGGAAGTCAGACAGGCATTTTTAAGTATTCAGAAAGAGTTTCAACGCCGTCATCATGCCGTCATCATTGATGAAATAGAGCAGGGACTTTGCTTACGAGTAGATCATCAGGATGAAGCGAATTTCGTTTATGCAGTGGTTGCACGCCAGATCTTGCCGCCAAGTTTTATGCCATCTCAGGGTGAAGATGCAGGACAATATTTTCAAGCTGAAGTCTTCCTCAATGAAGGTGGGCAAAACTATGATGTGATGGAATGGACCCGGGAAGATCTTTTGCAGGATATTTTGGATCAGTATGAACGGCATCTACACTTCTTGAGCAGGGTGCGCTAAGTGGTGCTGTCGCTTAATTAACCTAATAAACCGAATAAAAAAGGATGCATATTGTGTCCTTTTTTATTCGGTTTATCTTGAAATTTAACAAGGATATGATCCCTTAACTTATTTATAAATAATAAAAATTTCATTTATTCTTTAATAAAAATATAGATGATTAGCTCGTAAAAGGATGAAGGAAAAATCTATATGAATAAACTAAAAAATTAGATGTGATTTAACTGCTTATATTTTTAAATGAATACATCATTTTGATACAAAGCACTGCTCTGCATATGACATGATTACATGTTAAGTTTGAGCAGATAACAATAAAACTGCAGATTGTAGTGTCATGAAGAAGAAGGATTAGATGAAGCAAGCTTTGTTAATGTGCTGGACGACCTTTAAGCGCCTGCCTTCTGCATGGCTGCTTTGTCTGCAATTCATCATTCTGATCCTGTCAGTACTGAGCTATGAATACGCACCTTATCGGGCTGCAACTTGGGTACTAGGCGTATTGGTTTTACTGGTGATCGCCCGGGTCATTCGTCAAACTCCCGTATTTACCTTACTGGGATTAAGTTTCGTTGTTGGTGCGCTATTTTTTTCATCATTGGTTTTATTCGGGATGAAACAAGTCTGGGTCTTAATTACCGCCCATGCCTTTGAAGCATGTGCTTATTTTAGTGCATCCTATGGTTTATTGCGTTATATGTTTCATGACCGTTACCTGACCAAAGATGAATTATTTGCGGCAGGCGCAGCCTTTACTTTGATGGCTTGGGGTTTCGCTTTTCTTTATAGTATCTGTCAGTTATTGGTTCCCTATAGTTTTGCTGATCCAGATCTACAAGCTTATCAGCCCTGGTTAGATTTGCTGTTCTTGAGTTTTAGTGTGCAGTCCGCGACAGGATTGGCGGATACCATGCCAGTGAGTCCATTTGCCAGAATGCTCACCATGATCCAGATGTTCTTTGGCGTGATGTATCTGGCACTGATTGTCTCTCGACTGGTGGGGCTGCAATATATTTCTCATTTACCGCATAGAAAATCAGAGCAAGAAAAAAAGGACACATAAAGTGCATTGCTGTCCCACAATTTTTCACAAGAGGAAGCTCATTTGAGCTTCCTCTTGTTTTATGGGTATTTTATCGGGTGAAAATAAAGCTTTTAAAGTTCTTCTTTCAAACAAATTC